>CAYTBK010000020.1:36751-38064 GCA_964436005.1 uncultured Acidobacteriota bacterium | reverse complement strand
TCCTACCTGGACCAGCTGACCAACCAGATCCTGAAGAACGTCAGCCTGACCACGAAGCTGCTGCGGGTGGTGAACAGCGTCTACTTCAACCGCACCGGGCGGAAGATCCTCAGCATCTCCCACGCCGTGGTGATGCTGGGGTGGAACGCCGTCCGCAACCTGGCCGCGGGCGTCATGCTCTTCGACAAGTTCAACCGCAACTACCCGGGCGTCAAGGAACTGATGCTGCTCACCCTCCTGTCGGCCAACCACGCCCGCCTGCTCGCCCACCGCTCCAACTACCCGGACCGCGAGGAAGCCTACCTCTGCGGCATGTTCAGCGGCATGGGCGAGTTGATGGCCGCCTACTGCTTCCCCAAGCACTACTCCAAAATCCTCAAGGGAGTCCAGGAGGAGAAGTGGACCCTCCGGGCCGGCTGCCTGAAGATCCTCCACTTCACCTTCGACGACCTGGGCAGGGCCCTCATCAGCCAGTGGGGGTTGTCGGAGAAGCTCGCCGTCGGCATGGAACTGCCCGAAAAAGTGGAAGGCCGGATCGAGGACGAGGACGACCACCTCCAGGTGGTCACGGTGCTGAGCCGGGCCCTGTCCATGGCCGTCTACTCCATGGACCCGCAGGACGGCAAGCGCCAGATGAAGGCGCTGGTGGCCAAGTTCGGCGACTCGCTGGGCCTGCACGACGACGACGTCAAGGAGATCCTGGCGGTCGCCGTGGACGAGACCAAGGACACCCTCTCCGCGGCCAGCATCCCCCTCGACAGCCTGCGCATGAGCCAGCACATCCAGAACACGCTGAACCGCTTCCAGATGGAGGTCACCGCCACCGAGTCGGAAGGGGGCGAACCGTACCAACTGCAGACCGAAAAGGCCCCGGAAAGCGCCGCGGCGGCCGTCCGCTCCCGCCAGGAAGAGGAGCTGTTCTCCCTGGCGGCGGAGGTCGAGTCGGTGCTGGACTCGGGCGAGGCCTACGAGCTCAACGACCTCTTGGCCCTGGTCATGGAGGCCATTTTCCGCGGAGGCCGGTTCGACCGCGTCCTCTTCTGCCTGAAGGAAGCCGACCACACGCACATCCGGGGCCGGATGGGGCTGGGTGCCGGCGCCCAGGAGATGGCCGAGGAGCTGCGCATCCCCATCTCGCTGCTGAGCGGGCCGGTGGGGCCGGTGATGATCAGCCGGCGCGACGTCTTCGTCGAGGACATGGAGGAGTCGCGCTTCGGTCGCTCGCCCTTCGCCGCCAAGGTCTGCTGCCGCTCCTTCGGCATGTGCCCGGTCATCGTCAACGACGTCCCCATCGGCTGCTTCTACTTCGACCG
>CAYTBK010000020.1:0-36651 GCA_964436005.1 uncultured Acidobacteriota bacterium | reverse complement strand
GCATGTGCCCGGTCATCGTCAACGACGTCCCCATCGGCTGCTTCTACTTCGACCGCATCAAGACGACCCTGAACCTGAGCCCCGAGGCCCAGGAGACCATCGTCTCGCTGCGCAAGCGGCTCGGGGTGGCCCTGGAACGGTCCCGGATGCGGGTGATCTGAGGCCGGCGGGCCGCGGCGGCCGGGCGGCGAAGTGGTGCCCGCGGCCGCTCTTTGTGCTAGAATAGCTGCACCAACCGTTCCGGATCGACCAAGAGGTACAGGAATGAACAAGGAAGATGAACGGCGCCGGATAAACTTCTGTCTGAACGGGAAACCCGTTTCGGCCGCGGTGTCTCCCTTCCGGCGGCTGCTGGACCTGCTGCGCGAGGACTTCGGCCTCCTCTCGCCCAAGGAGGCCTGCGGGGAGGGCGAGTGCGGCGCCTGCACCGTGCTGCTGGACGGCCAGGCGACACTCTCCTGCCTGGTCCTGGCCGGCAGCGTCGAAGGCCGTTCCGTCGTCACCCTCGAAGGCCTGGCGGACAGCCCGTCGTACCAGGCCCTGGAAGAGGCCTTCGCCATGAAGGGGGCCGTCCAGTGCGGCTTCTGCACGCCCGGGTTCCTCGTCTCCGCCCATGCCTGCCTGGAAGAGGGGCTTTCGGCCGACACGAAGGAGATCCGGGCGGCCCTGGACGGCAACCTTTGTCGTTGCACGGGTTATGTCCAGATCCTCGAGGCGGTCAGGGAAGCGGCCGCCGCCCGTGACCGCCGGAACGGTCAGCCACTCGACGCCCCGCCGACCGAAGGAGCCAAGTCGTGAGCGAACGGCGCTTTTTCACCCCCGACACCCCGGAAACCCTGTGGGATCTCCTGGAGACGGCCCCCGACCCCCGCATCCTGGCCGGCGGCACCGACCTGGTCGTCCAGATGCGCAAGGGCATGCACCCGCAGGCCTGGGTGATCGACCTGTCCCGCCTCTTCTCCCCCGGCTTCCCGGGGGCCGGCGACTGGGGCCCCGCGTCCGCCTTCCTCGGCGTCCGCCAGGCCGGCGCGGCCCTCGAGGTCGGCGCCTTCGCCACCTATGCCGAACTGCTGCGCAGCGAGCGGGTGCGGAACGCGTTCCCGATCCTCTGGGAAGCCTGCCGGTGGATCGGTTCCCGGCAGATCCGCAACCGGGCCACCCCGGGCGGCAACCTGGCCAACGCCTCGCCCGCCGGCGACTCGCTCCCCCCGCTCCTGCTGCACGAGGCCGTGATCGTCTGCCGCGGCCGCCAGGGCCGCCGGGAAGTCGCCGCCACCGATTTCCACATGGGCTACAAGAAAACGGCCCTGCAAAAAGGCGAGCTCATCGAGGCCATCCGGCTCCCGCTGGAACCGGTCGCCGAGTGCCCCTACTACCGCAAGGCCGGCCCGCGCAAGGCCCTGGCCATCTCGCGCACCGCCGTCTGCGCGGGCGTGTTCCGCACCGGGACGGACGGCGGGCGCCGCTACCGGCTCGCCGCCGGCGGGGTGGCGGCCGTGCCCGTCCGGCTGCGGGCGGTGGAGGCCCTGCTGGGCCCGGCGGGCGCGTCGCGGCCCGCGGAAGGCGAGCTCGAGGCCGCCCTGCGCGCTGACATCGCCCCCATCAGCGACATCCGGGGCGGCGCGGATTACAAGTTCAAAGTCACGCTGAATTTCATCCTGGAATTCCTGTCCGGCGCCGGTTCGCCCGCCGCCGGCAGGTCCTGAAAGAGGAGGAAGGCATGGTGGATGTTCGTGGAAAATCGGAGTCCCAGCGGCGCTGGTTCGAAAAGGTCCTCCAGTGGATACCGGGCTTCCGGGGCTATCTGAGCAAGGAGTACCGCCGCGAGGCGGACCACGTGCTCCGGCAGTTCCTGGCCCAGAAGGTGCAGGAGGGCAAGAAACACGTCCAGGCGGCCGCGCGCGCTGCCACCGACGGCGGGAAGATCGCCCTGCTCAAGAATGTCGACCAGTTGAACAACCTGCTGGAGAAAGTGGAAAACCGGATCAAGTTCGCCGCCCACGGCTACTCCGGCGTCTTCGACGCCATCAAGGTCAAGGAGGCCGAACTGGACCGGCTCTACGAGTTCGACGGGCGCCTGCTGGAGGTGATCGCCGAGCTCAACGCGCGCCTGGCCTCGCTCCCTGACGCTGCGGAAGGCGACGCGGGATCCTTCCAGACCATCCTGCGCGAGTCGGTGGAGCGCCTGCGCGGCATCGACACGCTGCTCAACGACCGGGAGAACGCCATCAAGGGGCTCGAGGAAGGCCCCGCCGGCGCGCCGCCAGCCCCGGTCATCGGCCGCTGAGCCGGGGCACGGCACCCCGGGCCGCCGATCCACGAGGCCAACTGACATCGGCTTCGGCCGAACTTCGGAGGAAACAACATGGCGATTGAAGTCATTCAGTATTTCGACAATTCGGGCCAGGAGATCGTCCACCGCTGGCCGGAAAGCGGGTCCACGGACATCGCGCTGGGCGCCCAGCTCGTCGTTCAGGAGAACCAGGCGGCCGTCTTCTTCCGGGACGGCAAGGCCCTGGACACCTTCCTGGCCGGCCGCCACACCCTGACCACCCAGAACATCCCCCTCCTGCGGAAGATCGTCAACCTGCCCTTCTCGGACGCCCCCTTCCCGGCGGAGGTCTACTTCGTCGGGCTGCAGACCTTCCTGGACATGAAGTGGGGCACGAAGGAACCCATCCCCTTCCGCGACAAGGAACTGGCCATGGTGCGGCTGCGCGCCTTCGGCAAGTACTCCTTCAAGATCCGCGACCCGCGCCTCTTCGTGGCCGAGGTGGTGGGCACCCGCGGGGTGTACACCACCACCGGCATCGAGGACTACTTCCGCGACTTCGTCGTCTCCCGGCTCAACGACGTGCTGGGCGAGAACCTCGAGAGCATCTTCGACCTCGCCAAGATCTACGACGAACTGGGCCTGGCCTGCAAATCCCGCATCCTGGGGGATTTCGACAAGTACGGCATCGAGATCATCGACTTCTTCATCTCGGCCGTCACCCCGCCAGAAGAAGTGCAGAAGATGATCGACGAGCGCAGCGGCATGGGGGCCCTGGGCGACATGAACCGCTTCATGCAGTTCAAGGCGGCCAAGGCCATGGAAAAGGCCGCCGAGCAGCCGGGCGGCGGCGCGGCCGCCGGGGTCGGCCTCGGCATGGGGGCCGGACTGGGCTTCATGATGCCCGGCATGATCCAGCAATCCATGGCGGCCGGGCAACCCGGCGTCCCCGGGCCGGCGGCCGGACCGGCAGCCGCCCCGCCCGTCCCGGCGGCCCCGGCGGCGGCCGCGGCCATGGTGTGCGCGGCCTGCAACACGTCCAACGCCCCGGCCGCCCGTTTCTGCTCGGGCTGCGGGCAGGCGCTGGCGAAGCCGAAGTGCCCGGCCTGCGGGACGGAAAACCCGGCGGGCGCCAAGTTCTGCAACAACTGCGGGGCCAACCTGAGCCGGAAGAAATGCGCCGGCTGCGGCGCCGACAACGATCCCGCGGCGAACTTCTGCTCCGGCTGCGGCGCCAAGATCTGAACTTCGAACGCGGAAAGGCGGAATGAGAAGCATCCTCTTCTACTTGCTGGCGGCGGTGGTCCTGGCCGGGGCGCTCAACGTCCTGGTCCAGAAGCGGGCCCTCTACGCGGCCCTGTCGCTGGCCGTCTGCCTGACGGGCCTGGCCGGGGTGTACTTCCTGCTGGGGGCGGCCTTCCTGGGCTGGATCCAGCTCATGGTCTACGCCGGGGCGGTCATGGTGCTGTTCGTGCTGACGGTGATGCTCGTGGGGCCCTACAGCGCATCCGCGTACCGCGCCGACCGCTGGGCCTGGCGGGTGCAGTCCGTGCTGCTCGGCCTGGGGCTGCTGGTGCTCACGGCCTACGCCGCCGTCTCCCGGTTCCCGGCCGCCGCCGGTTCTTCCGCCGACGTCGACGCCCGGGCCGTGGGGCAGCTGCTCTTCTCGCGCTTCCTGTTCCCCTTCGAACTGGTCTCGGTGCTGGTCCTCATCGCTTTGGTGGGGGCCGTGGTACTCTCCCGGAAAAGGCTGCCCGACGATGAGTGAGATTCCCACCCTCCACGTCCTGCTGCTGGGCGCCGTCCTGTTCGTCATCGGCGCCGTGGGCCTGCTGATCAAGCGGAACCTGGTGGTCCTGTTCCTCTGCGTCGAACTCATGCTCAACGCGGCCAACCTCACCTTCCTGGCCTTCGCCCGGGAGCAGAACAACGCCGACGCGCACGCCGTCGTCTTCCTGGTCGTCGCCCTGGCGGCGGTGGAAGCCGCCGTCGGGCTGGCCCTCGTCATCGCCGTCTGGAGAACCCACCGGACCCTGGACATCGACCGGCTGAAGAGCCTGAAGGAGTCGTGAGGCGCCCATGACGACGCAAACCCTCGCCCTGCTCGTTCCCCTCCTGCCACTGGCGGGTTTCCTGGTGAACGGCCTGCTGGGGCGCCGGTTTCCGCGGCGCGCCGTGCACGCCGTGGCCTGCGCCGCCGCCGGCCTCTCCTTCGCGGCCGCCGCGCTGCTGTTCCTGCGCCTGCTCGACATCCCCGGGCACCGCCTGGCCTTCCGCTGGTTCACCTGGATCGAGGCGGGGAGCTTCCGGGCCGACTTCTCCTTCCTGGTGGACCCGCTCTCCATCCTGATGGCGCTCCTGGTCACCGGCGTAGGAACCTTGATCCACATTTACAGCACCGGTTACATGGCCCACGAGGAGGGCTTCCGCCGCTTCTTCGCCTACCTGAACCTCTTCCTCTGCGCCATGCTCCTGCTGGTCCTGGCCGACAACTACCTCCTGCTGTTCGTGGGCTGGGAGGGCGTGGGGCTCTGCTCCTACCTGCTCATCGGCTTCTACTACCGGAAGGACTCGGCGGCCGACGCGGGCAAGAAGGCCTTCCTGTTCAACCGGGCGGGCGACGCCGGCTTCCTGCTGGGGGTGGCGCTGCTGTTCTCCCAGTTCGGCCGCATCGACTACGCGGGCATCGCCGCGGCGCTGCCGTCCTGGCCGGTGGAACCGGCCGGCGGACTGCTGACGGCCGCGGCCGTGCTCCTCTTCGTGGGCGCCACCGGCAAGAGCGCGCAGATCCCCCTCTACGTCTGGCTGCCCGACGCCATGGAGGGCCCCACCCCCGTCAGCGCCCTGATCCACGCCGCCACCATGGTGACGGCCGGCGTCTACATGGTGGCCCGCTCCTCCGCCCTGTTCGGGAAGGCGCCGCTGGCCCTCCTCACCGTGGCCCTGGTGGGCACGGCCACGGCCGTCTTCGCCGCCGTCATCGGCCTGTTCCAGCGGGACATCAAGCGGGTCCTGGCCTACTCCACGGTCAGCCAGCTGGGCTTCATGTTCATCGCCCTGGGGGTGGGCGCGTTCTCGGCCGGCATCTTCCACCTGATGACCCACGCCTTCTTCAAGGCCCTGCTCTTCCTCGGCGCCGGCAGTGTCATCGTCGCCCTGCACCACGAGCAGGACCTGGCCAAAATGGGCGGCCTGGCCCGGCGGCTGCCGCTGACCTGCACCACCATGTGGTTCGGCACCCTGGCCATCGCCGGCGTCCCCGTTTTCGCCGGGTTCTTCTCCAAGGACGCCATCCTGGCGGCCGTGCGCTCCGCCCCCATCCCGGGCGCCGGGGTGCTGTTCGCCCTGGCCCTGGCCGCCGCCGCCCTGACGGCCTTCTACATGTTCCGTCTCATGTTCTGCACTTTCCACGGCCGGACCCGCCTGGCCCCCCAGGCGTTCCATTCCGTCACGGAGACGCCGTTCTCCATGACCGCCGTCCTGGGCACGCTGGCCGCCCTGTCCCTGTGCGCCGGGTTCCTCGGGATGCCGGCCTGGCTCGGGCCGAACCTGCTCGACGAATTCCTGGGCGGCGTCTTCCCCCCCCTCCCCGCCGGACCGGAAGCCGCGGCCCACCACTCCCTGGCCGGGGAGCTCCTGGTAGCGGGGCTGGCCCTGCTCGCCGCGGCCATCGGCGCCGCGACGGCCTGGGCGGTGTACCTGCGGCAGGGGCGGTCGCCGGAAGACGAGCAGAGGCTCGGGCGGCTGCACACCCTCGTCACCCGCAAGTTCTACGTCGACGAGATGTACGGGGCGCTCGTGGTGCGGCCGGTCCGGGTTCTGTCCGAGCGCGTGCTGTGGAGGATTTCGGACGAAAAGATCATCGACGGCGCCGTCCACGGCTGGGCGGACGCCGCCCGGGAGGCCGGCCGGTGCGCGGCCCGCCTCTCCGGAGGCGCCCTGCGCACGGCGGTGGGCTGGGTGGTGGTCGGCCTGCTGGCCGCCGCCCTGTGCGCGCTGATGCTGTATCTACGCTGAGGTTTCACCATGTCCGCAGGACCTTTGCTGAGCTGGATCGTCTTTCTGCCCCTGCTGGGGCTGCCGCTGCTGGCGGCCGTCCCGGCCGGTCGGCCGGCCCTGGCCCGCCGGGTCGCCATCGTCGTCTCGCTGCTTCCCCTGGCGGTCAGCCTGTTCCTCTTCACCCGCTTCGACAGCGCCGCCGCCGGATTCCAGTTCGTCGAGTCCGCCCACTGGTTCTCCCTCGCCGGCATCGAGATACGCTACATCCTGGGCGTGGACGGCATCTCGGTGTTCATGGTCCTGCTGACCGCCTTCCTCACGCCCGTGGCCATCGCCGCCTCCAAGGGAGTGGAACGCCACGTGCGCTCCTTCCTGGCCTGCCTGCTCCTGCTCGAGACGGGCATCTTCGGGGTCTTCCTGGCCCTGGACCTGGCCCTGTTCTATGTGTTCTGGGAGGTGGCGCTGATCCCCATGGCGCTGCTCATCGGTGTCTGGGGCAGCGCCCGGCGCGTCTACGCCATGGTCAAGTTCTTCCTCTACACCATGGCCGGGTCGCTGGCCATGCTGGCCGGCCTCATCGCCCTGGCCTGGCTGCACTACGACGCCACCGGCGTGGGCACGTTCTCCTACCTGGACATCGCCGGCTCGCTCCAGGCGTCGGCCGCCATCCCCCTGATGATTCCCCTGGACCGGCAGATCCTGCTGTTCCTGGCTTTCGGCATCGCCTTCGCCATCAAGGTCCCCCTCTTCCCCTTCCACACCTGGCTGCCGGACGCCCACACCGAGGCCCCCACCGCCGGTTCGGTGATCCTGGCGGGGGTGCTGCTGAAGATGGGCACCTACGGATTCCTCCGCTTCTGCCTGCCCCTCTTCCCCGAGGCCTCGGCGGCCCTCGCCCCCTGGATCCGCCTGCTGGCCGCCGTCGGCATTGTCTACGGCGCCCTGGTGGCCATGGTCCAGCCCGACCTCAAGCGGCTGGTGGCCTACTCCTCGGTCTCGCACATGGGCCTCGTCGTCCTCGGCATCTTCGCCTTCAACGCCCCGGGCAGCCTGGGCGCCAACGTCCAGATGCTGAACCACGGGCTCTCCACCGGCATGCTCTTCCTTCTCGTGGGCATGCTCTACGACCGGCGCCACACGCGGCTCATCGCCGACTTCGGGGGCCTGGCCAAGGCCATGCCCGCCTACGCCACGTTCTTCATGCTCGCCCTGCTGGCCTCCATCGGCCTGCCCGGCTTGAACGGCTTCGTGGGCGAGATCCTGGTCCTGCTAGGCGTGTTCCCCGGCAACCCGGCCCTGGCGGTGGTGGTCTCCCTCGGCATGATCCTGTCGGCCGCCTACATGCTCATCGCCTACCAGAAGGTGTTCTTCGGCGAGGCCACCCGGGAGGAGAACCGAGTCGTGGCCGACATCGGGCGGACCGAGAAGTTGCTCCTGGCGCCCTTCGTCGTTCTGATGGTCTGGATCGGCCTGTATTCCGCTTTCTTCCTCCGCCCGGCCGAGCCCTCCCTGCGTGCGGCCGTCCAGGGGGCGGCGACGGCGGAAAAGCAGATCGGGCCATGGAAACCGCCCCGGGTCCGGCCGACCGGGCCGCCGGCGGCGCTCTTCCCCTCGGCCCGGGACGGCGCGGCCACGGCGGCGGCGGAGAAGCCATGACGCGTTCCCGCCTTTCCCGTTTCGCCCTTCCCCCCCGACACCCCCTCACCGGCGAGGAACCCTGACGCCATGCACCTGACTCTGAAATGGAAGATGCTGTTCCTGATCGGCGTGATCACGCTGTGTTCCCTGGCGGGCTTCGCCCTGTTCATCGTCAAGGCCGCCGCCATCCGGAATAAGCTCCAGGCCGAGACCGGCGCCCACATGTCCGCGGCGGTGGGGGCCCAGGTGGAACGCATCAACACCATCATGCAGGCGCTCGAACGCTGCGTCGACGACCTGGCCACCTCGGGCGAGACCCTCTACCGGTTGCGGAAGCGCTCCGACGCCGACCTGGAGCCGGAGGTCCGCCAGCTCCTGCTGACCACCTTCCGGAAGACGCCGGCGGCCATCGGCGGCGGACTGTGGTACGAACCCTTCGTCTTCGACGAAAAACGCCGGTTGTACGGCCCGTACGCCTTCCGCAAGAACAACGTCGTCGAATTCACCTGGGGACTCAGTTCCGAGGCCTACGACTACCCCAGCCAGGGCTGGTACCGGCGGGCCCTTCCTGCCCAGTGGAACCGCAAGACGCCCCGCCGCGAACGCATCGTCTGGACGGCCCCCTACGTGGACGCGGAGGCCACGCAGAAGGCCATGGTGACCATCGACGCCCTCATGGAGGACGACCGCGGGACCATCATCGGCATGGCCACGGTGGACCTCAGCCTGGAATCCCTCAAGGACATGGCCGCGGCCCTCCGCGTCACGCCCTCCACCGTCGTCTTCGCCGTGGACGCCCCCAGCCGCGCCATCGTGGCCTGTCCCTCCTCGCCCGACTCCCTCATGAAGCCCGCCACGGCCCTGGGCCTGGGCGACACCCTGGGCAAGGCCCTCGACCTGCAGCCGGGCGCCATGATGACCCAGTCCGTCGAGGTGGGCGGCCGGAAGGCCTGGTTCTACGCCGGCATGACCCGGACCGGCACCCTGCTCGGCCTGCTCGCCCCGGACGACGAACTGTTCGCCGCGGTCTACGACCTGCGGACGTCGCACCTGATCATTTCGCTGGTGGTCGTCTCCCTGCAGCTCCTGTTCTTCGTGGCGGCAGCCTTCACCATGGTGCGGCGGGTTTCCGCCCCCCTCACCGCCCTCACCGCGCAGGCCGAGAAAGTGGCGCAGGGCGACCTGCGCCTGGCCGGGTCGGAGGGAACGGGAACCGGGCCCGGTCGGCGGCGGCAGTCCAACGACGAG
Organism: uncultured Acidobacteriota bacterium; assembly: GCA_964436005.1. GTDB lineage: Bacteria > Acidobacteriota > JAAYUB01 > JAAYUB01 > JAAYUB01 > JAGNHB01. The sequence continues at coordinate 27,494 of CAYTBK010000020.1, read as the reverse complement.
ACCGGCCACCTCCAGCGGGCCTTCCACGCCATGACGAACCACCTGTCGCGGCTCATCGGGAAGATCCAGGAGTCGGGCGCGCAAGTGTCGGCCTCCTCCACCGAGATCGCCACGTCGGCCCGCCTGCAGGAAACGGCCGCCGCGGACCAGGCCGAGTCAACGAAGACCATCGGCGGTTCGGCCCGGATGATCTCCGCCACTTCCGCCGAACTCGCCCGCAACGCCCGCGACATCGCCGAGGCCGTGGACCGGACCGCCTCCTCCGCCGAGTCCGGACGGGGCGGGCTGCAGGAAATGGAAGCCACCATCGGCCGCGTGCTGGAAACCGCCGCCCTGGTGTCGGAGCGGCTGGACGAGATCAGCCGCAACACGCTCTCCATCAGCGCCACCGCCGAGTCCGTCAACAAGATCTCACAGCAGGCCAACCTGTTGTCGCTGAACGCCGCCATCGAGGCGGAGAAGGCCGGGGCGAGCGGCCGGGGCTTCGCCGTGGTGGCCCGGGAAGTGCGCCGGTTGTCGGACCACACCTCCGGGGCCGTGCAGTCCGTGCGCAAGGTGGTGGAGGGAATGAACGCGGCCGTGCACGCCGGCGTCATGGAGATGGACAAGTTCGTGAACGAAGTGCAGACGGCGGCCCGGGTCATCAGCGACATCGGCAAGCGCTTCGACGGAATCCTGGCGGACGTGGCCGGGCTGCTGCCGCGTTTCGAAGCCGTCAACACGGCCACCGAGGACCAGAGCCGGCGGGCGGACGAGATCGCCCGGGCCATGGAACGCCTGCTGCAGCTGGCCCAGGGGACCGCCCAGTCCCTGAAGCAGTTCCAGACGGCGGCCGACAGCCTGTCGGCCGCGGCGGCGGGCATGAAGGACGAGCTGTCGTTCTTCCAGGTCGGCGACGGGAGGCCGGCCTAGGCGCCTTCCGCTTCGCCTCGCCGATCCGGGACACGAAGGAGCGGCCGGATGGCAACGGGAAGTGCGGCCGCCCCCGGGAATGGTTTTCGGGGGGACCGCCAGCCCGCCCGGTTTTTCACAAAATCTGTGGAAAACCGGCGCAATCCTCTCCCGAACTGGCCGCACCGACATCGTTTTTCCGCTTTGCCTGTTTTTTAGGCATGAGGAGATTTGAAGCAAGCCCCGACCGCGGCAGGAGGCGGGAATCCCGTCCTGCCGACAAGGATCGCCGACCCGGGCGAATCCCGGTCTCACATATCTCTGGGGGAAAATCCGGAACCCGTGGCGCGCCAGGCGGCTCGTCCGCTACCGACGACCCGTCAGCGAAGGGGCAGAAAAACCATTTCCGGGCCCGCCGCCGGGCCGCCCGCTTCCGCCTTCCACACGGGGAGCGGCCGACGGCCGTCGCTCAGGAAAGTTGTCCCGGGCAGCCCTTGACCGGGCAGATCACCCGGGTGCCCTCCTTCTTGGTGGTCTTTTCCACCATGAAGGGGCTTCCGCAGACCGGGCAAGGAGTCGGCACCGGCTTGGCCGAGGAGGTGAAATCGCACTTGGGATAGGCCGTGCAGCCGTAGAATACCCGGCCCCGGCCGCCCTTGTTGACGGCGATCTCGCCCGCGCACCCCGGCCGGGGGCATTTCATGCCGACAGTTTCGCGCTTGATGTACTTGCACTTGGGATAACCGCTGCACGATATGAAAGGGCCGAACCGGCCCTGCTTCTCGGAGAGGGGCTTGCCGCACTGGGGGCAGAGTTCCTCGAGGATTTTCGGCTCGGCCTTGGGCTTGTTGCCCTGGCCCAGCTTGCGGGTGGTCTTGCACTGGGGATAGTCGGTGCAGGCCAGGAATTCCCCGAACCGGCCCTTGCGCAGGATCATGGGCTTGCCGCAGGCGGGGCACTCCTCCCGGATCTCGGCGCCGCCCCCCTCCGCCCCCGGGGCGGCCGTCTCGCCGGCCGTCCTGGCCCCGGCCAGGTCCCGGGCGTTCTTGCACTCCGGGTAGGCGCTGCAGGATATGAAGCGGCCGAACCGGCCCCAGCGGATAACCATGGGGGCCCCGCACTTCTCGCACGTCTCGTCCGTGGGCTCGACGGTGGCCTTGAGGCTCTTCATCTCAGTCTCGGCTTTCTTGAGCACCTGGGAGAAGGCGGCGTAGAATGTCTTCATCTCGGCCAGCCAGCCTTTCTGGCCCTGTTCGATGAGGTCCAGGTCCTTTTCCATGCCGGCGGTGTAGTCGTAGCTGAACAGGTCCGGGAAGGAGGCGGTCAGCAGTTCGATGACGATTTCACCCGTTTCCGAGGGACGGAACTTGCCTTCCTGCTTCTCCACGTAATTGCGGTCCTGTATTACATTTACAATTTGGGCATAGGTGCTCGGCCGGCCGATCCCCTTCTCCTCCAGGGCCTTGATCAGCGTGGCCTCGGTGTATCGCGGGGGCGGCTGGGTGAACTGCTGCAGGGCGTCCAGGTCCAGCAGGCGCAGGACGTCGCCCTTTTCCACCGCCGGAAGCCGCCCTTCCACGACGCCGTTCTCGCCGGTCTCCTCCTCCTCGACCACTTCCTTGTACACCACCAGGAAACCGGGGAAGCGCAGCACGTCGCCCACGGCCTGGAACTGGCAGCGGTCGGCCTGGATGCGGATGTCCGTGCGGTCGAACACCGCGGCCTCCATCTGCGAGGCGACGAAGCGCTGCCAGATGAGGGTGTAGAGCTTGTACTCGTCGTCGGTGAGGTACGGGCGCAGCGACTGGGGCGTCCGCTCCACGTCCGTGGGCCGGATGGCCTCGTGGGCGTCCTGGGCGCCCTGGGATTTCTGGTAGAACCGGGGCTTGGCCGGCATGTACTCCGCCCCGAAGCGGGCGCGGATGTGATCCCGGACGGCGTCCAGGGCCTGCGGGGCGACGCGGGTGGAGTCGGTGCGCATGTAGGTGATCAGGCCCGTGCTGCCTTCGCTGCCCACCGAGATCCCCTCGTAGAGCTTCTGGGCCACCGACATGGTCTTGCGGGCCGGGAAGCGGAAGCGCCGGTTGGCTTCCTGCTGGAGCTTGCTGGTGATGTAGGGCGGGCGCGGCTGCTGCTTGCGCTGAGTCCGCTGGACCGACTCCACGGTCCAGGCCGTCGCCAGCAGGGCCGCTTTCAGCGCGGCCGCCTCTTCCCCGGTGACCACCTTGAACTTTTTCCCGTCCAGCTTGACGGCCTTGGCCTTGAAGGAGGGGGGCAACTTGCCCTGCAGGGACGCCGTGAAGGCCCAGTACTCCTCGGAGACGAAGGCCCGGATTTCCAGCTCCCGGTCCACGATGAGCCGCAGGGCCACGGTCTGCACCCGCCCCGCCGACAGCCCCTGCTGCACCTTCCGCCACAGCAGCGGGCTGATGAGGTAGCCCACCAGGCGGTCCAGCAGGCGGCGGGTGTGCTGGGCGTCCACCAGGTTCATGTCGATCTGCCCCGGCTGCTCGAAGGCCTTCCGGATGGCGTCCTTGGTGATCTCGTGGAAGAGCACGCGGAAGATCCGGGGGTTCTCGGGGGCGACCTCCTCGTACAGGTGCCGGCAGATGGCCTCGCCCTCGCGGTCGGGGTCGGCCGCCAGGAAGATGGTGTCGGCCCTGCTGGCCGCCTTGCGCAGCTCGCGGACCACCGCCTCCTTGCCCGGGATGACCTCGTACTTGGCCGCGAAGTCGTGGTCCGGGTCGATGCCGATCTTCTTCTTGGGCAGGTCCCGGATATGACCCACCGATGCCTTGACTTCGAAGGCCTCCCCCAGATATTTGCCGATGGTCTTCGCCTTGGCCGGCGATTCCACGATAACGAGCGACTTTTTCATGTACGACCTCTTACGTTGCGGATGAAATACTGCCCGGGCAGCTCCAGGATGAGGCCCTCGAACTGCAGCTTCAGGACGATGCCGGCCAGGGCCCCGGCAGAAAGTCCGGCCTGTTCGAGAAGCGTTTCCAGGTGGACCTTCCGGTCGAAAAGCAGCAAGTTATATACCCGTTTTTCTTCCGATGTCAAAGTTTGTTTCAAATCTTTTTCCGGCGCCGCCCCGCTGCGGACCGTTTCCCCCAGGTCCGCACAGGGCCGGAAGTCCAATTTTTCCTTCACCACGCCGGGCAGTTCCTCGACCACGTCCTGCCAGATCTGCACCAGCTTGGCCCCCTGTTTGACGAGGTAGTTCGGCCCCACGCTGAGGGGGGAGTGGATGGAACCGGGGACGGCGAACAGCTCGCGCCCCTGCTCCAGGGCCAGCCGGGCGGTGATGAGGGACCCGCTGCGCTCCGTGGCCTCCACGATGACCACGCCCAGGGAAAGCCCGCTGATGATCCGGTTGCGGATGGGAAAGTTCTGCGGCGCCGCGCGGGTGCCGGGGAGGAATTCGCTCACCACGCACCCCTCCGCGCATATTTTCCGATGGATTCCCCCCGCCTGGGCCGGGTAGGGGACATCGACGCCCGAACCGAGGACGGCCACCGTCCGTCCCCGGGCCTTGAGGGCGCCCGTGTGCGCCGAAGAGTCGACGCCCAGGGCCATGCCCGACACCACGACCACGCCGGCCCCGGCCAGCCCCAGGGAAAGCTCCTGGGCGACGGACACGCCGTAGTCGGTTCCCTGGCGCGCCCCCACCACGGCCACGCAGGGCCCGTGCAGCAGCGACACGTCGCCCCGGCAGAAGAGGACCATGGGCGGGTCGTAGATCTCCCGGAGCAGCATGGGATAGTCGTCCGCCAGCAGGTGGACCAGGCGGAAGAGGCCCTTTTCCGCGGCGGCCAGGAGTCCCTCCGCCGTCCGCTGGGCCCGGGACCTTTCGGCGGAAGGGATGGGGGTCCGCAGGTTCTTCTCGAGGTAGCCCCAGAAACCGCTGTCGCGCGGCGCCGCCAGCAGGAAGGGGGCCCGCTCGGCCACCTCCAGAATCTTCCGCCGGCCGACCCCCTGCAACTGGTGCAAAACCAGCAGGTTGATCATTTCCACGCGGGGAGGGCGCCCCAGTGGTTCGAGCGGGGCGACCCCGGCCAGCAGGGTGTCCGGGGCCGGCCGGTCGGCTCTTCCGGGCGAAGCGTCTGCGCGGGAGGTTTTTTCCGTCACGGGAACACCGTCCTCGTATACTTCAACCTCAATAACGCAGCCGCTTCCCCTTTTCCGAAAAATTCGCCCGAAACCCGCCGGGGAAGCCTATCCGCGGGCCAGCTCCCCCGAGGAAAGGATTTCGCCCCGCAGGGAGATCCGGGTGGCGGAAGCCGGGATGGCCTTGCCGCAGGCCGCCAGCGCCTCCCGCACCAAATGGACCAGCCCCGAGCAGCAGGGCACTTCCATGAACACCACGTGCACGGACCGGATGTCGTTTTCCGAAAAAATCCGAACCAGCTTTTCCCGGTAGACGGAAACGTCGTCCAGCTTCGGGCATCCCACCGCCACCGCCTTCCCCGTCAGGAAGCGACGGTGGAAGTCGGCATAGGCGAAGGGGACGCAGTCGGCGGCCACCAGGACGTCGGCACCCTGGTAGAAGGGCGCCCGGACGGGGAGCAGCATGAGCTGAACGGGCCAGTTCCCCAGGCGGGAAGCGATCTCCGGCAGGCCGTCGGCGGAATCGGGCGGAACGGCGCTTTCCCGGGCGAGCAGGGCCCGGGCCGCCGCCCCCGGGCACCCGCCCGAATGCGCCTGGCCGTGGGAAGCGGCTGCCCGGGGGGCCAAAGCCGCCGTCCCCGAAGGCGGTGCGGAAGAGGCCGTTTTGACGTGGCGCTCCGCCGCCTCCTGGTCGAAGGCCTCGGCCTCCCGGTCCTCCATGGATATGGCCCCCCGGGGGCATTCCCCCAGGCAGGCGCCCAGGCCGTCGCAGTACGTTTCGCTGACCAGCCGGGCCTTGCCGTCCACGATCCGGATGGCCCCTTCGGCGCAGGACGGTACGCACAGGCCGCAGCCGTCGCACTTGCTCTCGTCGATGCGGATGATCTTTCTCACTGCCATTTCCTTCTCCCTTCGCTGCTGGTTTTCCGGAAGTTGCCCCGCCGGATGACCGCAGAATACCCGCCGGGCCGGACCCGCTCCTTGACCTGGGTCAAGATTGCATTTTTTTTTCCGGAAAGGTTTCTGTCGTGTAATATGTTCCTTGGTATTTCCTTGGAATGCGAACACCCTGCCCGGCCAAGGAGTCTTCGCATCCGGAAGGCGTGGCGCATGACCCTTTCCATCGGCAAAAAAGCGATGCCGGAAACGAGGACCGACATCACCGCCCTGTACGTCGACGCCGTCCCCGTTGCCGAGGTCGACGACGAGGAACGTTTTCGGAACCTGCTGTCTTTCCAGAAGATGGTGCGGTCGGTGTTCGAGATCTTCCAGCCCCGCCTCTACGCGGTCAATGTTTTGGCGGAGAGGGAGTCCTCCACCCACGTCGAACTGATACCTGCCGAAGGGGGCGCGTTGCTGGTCCTCGACCACGGCCCGGAAGCGCAGGAACCTTCTCCCGACTTCAGCGGCCTCCTCCTGTGGTTCGCCATCGACTTCTTCCACCGCTTCCAGAGCGACACCCACCTGCCCAGGGCGGCGATGGCTTCCGGGGAAGCCTTCCGTTTCCGCGACTTCCGGGGGAACACCAACTTCGCCGAGGGGGCCGCGATATTGGCCCAGAAACTGGCCAGGCTGGCCGATCCGGGCCAGATCCTGCTGACGGAGCAATCCTACCGCTCCATCTCGATCTCGCCGCTGCGGCGCCGCAACCCCCTGTTCGACAGCGTGCACTGGTTCTCCTTCGACGACATCGACGTGGGCGACGGCCAGCGCACGACGGTCTTCCAGGTCGTTTCCGAGGCTTTCCCCAACCTGAACAACCAGCCGCCGGGCAACGTGGCCCACCAGCTGCGGAACGAGGACCTGCGCGAAAAGGCCTGGGCCATCGGCCCGGGAGTCCTCCAGCGGATCGGCGTGAGCAAGGCGGCGCAAGGGCGAATCCGTTACGCGGACAACCTCTACGAGCACTCCTCCGACCTGGTCGTCTTCCTCTCCGGACTGGGTTTGAACCACCACGACTTCGCCCGGCAGATCTCGGAACTCGACTACCGCTGCGTGGCCTTCACCCTTTTCGGCTTCCACCCCGAGGACGAAGAGTCCACGCCCATCTCGCTCAGCCTCCACTGCGAAATCCTGCAGGGTTTCCTCCGGTACCTGCGCAACCAGGTCCGCCCCCGCACCATGACCCTGGTGGGCTTTTCCATCGGGGCCGACCTTTTCGCCAAGATGCTGCGGGAAAACTATCTCAGCGGGGCCGAAGTCCAGAACTTCCTCGCCCTCGACTGCAACCTCGGCCCCCACACCTGCTTCCTGTCCCGGCGGCTGGCCCAGCTCCAGCCGGGGGAAGACCCGGCCCGCTTCATCCTCGAAACCAACCGGGACCTCGTGGAGCAGGGGGAAGGCTTCCCCAACTGGATCCGCCTCCAGAAGTACTTCATCGACGTGTTCGGCAGCCACGGGGAATCCCGCCTGTCCCGCGTATCCAACCTGGCCCGCCGCATCGTCCAGGAGTTCGAGGGAATGACCACCGCCCGGCGCCTGCAAGAGCTGAGCGAGCTATCGCAGCAGGTCAAGGTGCGGTGCCTCTTCTCCGACAACCCCGACAACGACGTCGCCCCCACGAACCAGGACAGCCGCTTCCACGTGGAGATCCTGCGCGGTTTCAACCACTTCGACCTCTGCCAGACCGCCGTCCTGCACCGGCACCTGAAGGCCCTGAACTGCTGCTGAAGCGGGAACGACTCCGCTGGCGGCCCGGCAGCCTGGCTACAATCACAAATAATTATTACAAACAAGATTCAAGGACGGGAACTGTCCGGCAGGAGGCGGTCCAGGGCCTGGAAAACGGTTTCCACGGTCGGCCAGCCGGCCGCCGTACCGACGAAAGCCCCGCCCCAGGGCCTCGTGCGCGCCGGGTCCGAGACGCCGAAGACGCCGAGGGTCGGGGCGCCCGCCGCCGCCGCCACGTGCATGGGCCCGCTGTCGTTGGCCACGACCGCCGCGGCCCGCGACAGCACGGCGGCATAGGCGCCCAGGCCCAGGCCAGGCAGGCAGGCGGCGCCCGGAAGCAGGTCGCGGCAACGCTCTTCCTCGCCGGGGCCGGGGCACACCACCGTCCGGCATCCGCGGTGCGCCAGTTCAAGCCCGAACTCAGCCCAGCGAGGCCAGGACTTGGGCCGCCCCGCGACCGTTCCGGTGGCCATGGGGCACAGGCCGACGAAAGGCTGTTCCACCCCGGCGCGGGCCAGGGCGCCCGCGGCTTCCTGCCGGGCGGCGGGCGTCAACGGGAGGGAGATGCGGTCGGCCATCCCGGGCCGGGCGGCGGAATCGCCCCACGCCTCCAGGGCGGAGCCGGCCACAAGGAGGAAGATTTCCGCTTCGTGCAGGCCGGGTGCGCGGCGGAGGCGCCGGGACAGCAGGAAGGACCTCCCGTTGCCGGTCAGGCCGACGGAACGGACGCCGCCCAGGCGGAACACGAGCGCGCTGCTGAAACTGTTGGGCAGGAGCACCCCCCGGCGGGCGCCGGTTTCCTTCACGGCTCGCACAGCCGGAAGCAGTTCCGCGGGGAGCGCGCGGGTCTCCCACGGGCAGCCGGCGAGCAGTTCGGGGGCCCAGCGGCGACCGAAGCAGGCAAGCCGGTATCCCGCCTGGTGCAGGGCCTGCAGGGCGGGCAGGGACATGACGACGTCCCCCACCCAGTTCGGCAGTCTGACGGCGACACAGGTGCCCGGTTTCCCCGCCATGCCCGAAACACCGCCCTCACTGGCCGGACGGAGCCTGGGGGGCCGGGGATGGCGTCCCGACCTGGGCCTGCCGGTCCAGCAGCTTCTTGAGCATGCGGTTGGCGTCTTCCTTCTGCGCTTTCGGCGCCAGGGCGATCGCCCGGTGCATCTCGGCGATGGCGGCGGGGAAGTTGCCCTTTTCCGCCAGGGCGATGGAGATGTTCTGGATCAGCGTCCACTTTTGCGAGTCGCTTTCCGTCGACAGTTCGAGCATCTTCCGGTTCGCCCAGATGGCGTTGTCGTAATCCTTCGCCCGGAACGCCGACAGGGCCGCCATGTTCAGCGCGTCCTGGTTTTCCGGTTCCTTTTCCAGCACTTTCTTGGCCGCGTTGAACGCGCCCCGGTAGTCTTTCTTCGCGAACAGCACTTCACCGATCAAAGCCCAGGCCTCGTAGGCGTCACCCGCCAGGGCGACCGCCTGTCGGGCCTTGGCCAGGGCCAGGTCCTGGTTTCGCCCCACCGTCAGCACGGTTTTCGCCCACAGGGTCGGGATCGTCGGACTGGTCGGGAACATCTCCGCCGCCCGCCGGTAAAACTCGCCGGACTTGTCGAGCAGCACCTGCCGCATGGGCTTCTGGCTCTCCAGGCGGGCCAGGGTGGCGTAGTACTGGGCGAATTCGAGGTTGACCAGGTGGTTGCCGGGGTCCAGGTTGTAGGCGCGCTTGAGGGCCAACTGGGCCAGGGCCAGGCTTTCCTCCCCGCCGGATTTGTTGATGAGACTGGTTTCCGGAAACAGTTTCGTGCGGGCATATCGCCGGACGGCGCCGGCCCCGGTGATCCTCTTGTTCTTGGCGGCATCCTTGGCGCCCCGGGCCATGAGGATGTCTGCCAGCCGGATCCAGTGCAGTCTGTTGGACAAGGTTTCCCGGCAGGCCGCCAGGTAGAACGCGGCGGCGATCTGGCCAGCCCCCCGCGACGCGAAGGAGTTGCCGGTCTGGAAATAAATGTCCCCTTTGATTCGGCGCATTTCCCGCGAGAGGACGCCGAATCCCCCGACGACCAGAACGGCGGCCAGCACCCCGGACACGACCGCCCGGCCCCGACCGCGAGGCGCGCCCGGGCCCCCCTCCGTGCGCTGCGGCAGGAAGAAGGCAGCCGAGAAGGCGGCCGCCAGGGTGACGAGGAGGAACAGCAGGTACACCAGGCAGGAAGTCCCGGCGGAATCGAGCATGACGTCCAGCAGCGTGCGCCCCGCCGCGACTTTCACCGAACCGCCGAGAAAAACCAGGGCCAGGCCGACGCAGGCGGCGATGGGGACCAGGGAAGTCAGCACCGACCGGAGAAGAGTTTCCCGCTTCGCCGAGGGAAATCCCGCCCGGAGGAGCAGCAACGCGCAAAGCCAGGACAAGAAGCCCACCATGAACTGGAGGTCGGCCGCGTCGGCCGGGCGGTTCGCCGCTGTCAAAAGGGCCAGGAAGGGGAAAATGGCGACCGAGAAAAGCGCCCCCGACAGCAGGCCGATGGCGGAAAGCCCACGCACCTTCCCGGCGGGCCTGGCCGCCCGTTCTTCCTCCGCCGCGGCCGCAAGCTCCGCCTGCCCCGCCGGGATCCGCGTCAGGGCCAGGGCGGCTGCCGCCAGGAGGAAGAACAGCATCAGGGTGGGAACGACCGGAATCCCCAGCTGGATCTCCGCCAGGTGGGAAATGCACGCGCCGGCGAGGACGGCCGCGACCGGAGCGAGGTCGGGGCGAGGTGCCGCATCCGGAAGGGATGCAGCCGACGACGGCGCCGGCAGGGCGCAATGCAGCAGGAAGCCGATCAGCAGTCCCAGGAAAAGAAAGACCCCCAGCCAGGGAGTGCTTCCCGAGGCGAGGGCCAGAACGGCGCAAAGCCCCATCCCGGCCAGGGGCAGCCAGAAGGCGCGGCGGCCGCGCGCCGCTTCCGCCCCCAGCCAGCCCGCGGAGAACCCGCGCAGAACCGCGAGCAGGAAAAGCACGTAGGCGGCAAAACCGATGAAACCGGTGGAGATGAGGACATCCCAGAACACGTTGTGCGTCTTGTCGCTTTGCAGGTCCTTGTGCTCGCCCAGAGCGTTCATCTCGGCAGGCAGGTAGCGGGTGGTGACGCTGTCGATGCAGTCGGGACCGTACCCGATCCACTGGCGGTACGGCTTCATCCGGTCCATGCCCGGAGCGAGGGGCAGGGCCGCGCGAGGGGAGAGGCTCGCCGCCGCCGCTTTCCAGAACATGACGCGCACCCGCCCCGTCCCCACCGCGGGGTCGATGGCGCCCCGCAAGGCCCCCAGGCCGGGAACGCCGGCCAGGGCGCCGAGCAGCAGGGCCGCCCCGACCAGGGCCAGGCCGGCCATCCACCGGACGGCGTTCTGCCGTCTTTTCGCCACGGCGTGGAAAAAGGCCGCGCAGAATATTCCTACGACGAAGGCGAGTTCCGGCCCGCGGCTCTCCGTGAGCAACAGGGCGGCCACCTGGAGCAGGACGACCGGCGCCAGGACCACCCGGGCCACGCTGCGGCGCGAAAAGGCGCCCGTTTCCGGCCGGGTGCCGCTACCCGGGGCCAACATCAACCAGGCCGCCAAGGAAGCGAAGCAGGCCAGCCCGAAGTAGGCGCCCGCGAAAATCGGGTTTCCGATGGTGGAAAAAACGCGTCCGGCGAACGTCGTCTGCCAGAAGAAAGGGTCCATGCCCATGGATTGGACCACGGAATACAGCGCCACGGGGACGGAACCGGCGGAAACGGCCAGCAGCAGGCGCACAACCTGTTCCCGGGTCCTCAGGCCGTCCAGGGTGAGGAGGAAGAGCCCCAGGAGAGCCATCCAGGTGAAAACCCCCGTGAAGCGCGAAGCGGACCCCCAGAAGGCCTGGAGAGGCAGGAAGGACAGGGCGGCGGAAAGCACCTGGGTGGCCGCCACCGCCAGAGTGGTCCAGAAAAGGAGGCCGGACAACGGGGCCCGGTCACCCTTCCTGGCGGGCAGCAGGGCCCGGCCCGTCAGCCAGGAAACGCCCATGACCAGGGCAATGGCCTCCAGGAAAAACGATTTGGGCGCATCGAAGATCTGCTCGCCAAAAGAATTGGTCAACACGGGGATGATGACCGCCGCCGCCAGCCACCCCGCTTCCACCAGCCCCCCGAGAACATTCCTCGCCTTCTCATCCTGCATGTTTACTCCATTGATCCATTGATATTCCGTGAATTCCGGGAGAAAAGCCCCGTTTCCCCGCAAACGGCGTGGCATGATATCATATCCCCGGGATTGCCGAAACGTCAGAAACGATGGGGAACAACGCCGGGAACACCTTCGCGCCGTTGCCTTCCCGGCCCCGTCGGGGATAGAATGGCGTTTCACTTCCAGCGGGAAGATTTTTCGATTGGAGCAGGCCGTGGCCGCAACGAGGCGAACGACGGGCCCGAGACGAACCCTGGCGTGGGTGTTCCCCATCGTCTTCCTGAGCATCGGCTTCACGCTTCCGCAGGCCGGCGGGCGGCCCTACGACCTGGTGATCGCCCACGGGCGGATCGTCGACGGGACCGGCGCACCGTCTTTCCGCGGCGACGTGGCCATCCGGGGCGACCGCATCGTCGCCCTGGGCGACCTGGGTCCGTACCGAACACGGCGGACGCTCGACGCCGCCGGCTGCGTCGTCTGCCCCGGCTTCATCGACATGATGGGCCAGTCGGACACGTCCGTCCTGGCCGACGCCCGGGCCGAGTCCAAGGTCCGGCAGGGCATCACCACCGAGGTCATCGGCGAAGGCTCCTCCGTGGCCCCCCTGGACGGGCCGCTGGCCGCCAAAATGGCCTTGGAGCTCAAACCGCTGGGCGTGAACGTGGACTGGCTCACCCTGCACGACTATTTCGCCCGGCTGAAGCGGACCCCGCCGGCCATCAACGTCGCCTCCTTCGTGGGGGCCTCGCTCGTGCGCCGGCTGGTGCTGGGGGAAGCGGACCGCCCGCCCACCGGGGAGGAACTGAAGCGCATGCGGGCCCTCGTCCGCCAGGCCATGAAGGACGGGGCGGTCGGGCTCTCCAGCGCGCTCGTCTATCCCCCGGGAACCTTCGCCGGCACCGAGGAACTGATCGCCCTGGCCCGGGAGGCGGCGCGCGGGGGCGGCCTCTACGCCACGCACCTCCGCAGCGAGGGGGAACGCATCGACGCCGCCCTGGCCGAGGCCTTCCGCATCGGCCGCGAGGCCGGCCTCCCGGTGGAGATCTACCACCTCAAGGCCGCCGGCCCGAAACAGCGGGGCAAGATGGGGAACATCCTCGAGGCCATCGAAACGGCCCGCCGGGACGGCCTGGACGTGACCGCCGACATGTACCCCTACGTCGCGGCGGCCACCGCCCTCTCCGCCTGCATCCCGCCCTGGGCCCTGGACAGCCGGGACGGGGGGCTGCCCGCCCGCCTGGCCGACCCCGACACCCGGGAGAGGATCAAGAACGAAATCCGCCTGCCCGACTCCCCCTTCGAGAGCTTCTACCGCCTGGCCGGCGGGGGCGAGGGCATCCTGGTGGCCTCGGTGGGCCACCGTTCCCTCGCCGCGCACGAGGGCAAGCGCCTGCCGGAAGTCGCCCGGGCCATGGGCCGCCCCGACGTGCTCGACGCCTTGCTGGACCTCGTGGCGGAAGACGACGGCGCCACCGGCGCCATCTATTTCATCATGGACGAGCCGGATGTGCGCCTGGCCCTGCGGCGCCCCTGGGTCTCGTTCTGCACCGACCACAGCGCCGTCTCGCTCTCCGGGCCGCTGGCGGTGGGCAAGCCCCACCCGCGCGCCTGGGGCGCCTACCCGCGCGTCCTCGGCCAGTACGTCCGGGAGGAGGGCCTGCTGCCCCTGGAGGAGGCCGTGCGCCGGATGACCTCCCTCCCCGCCGCCCGGGTCCGCCTGAAGGGCCGCGGCGAGCTGCGCCCGGGCTTCTTCGCCGACCTGACGGTGTTCGACCCCGCCGCCATCCGGGACGAGACCACCTGGGAGAAGCCGGACGTCCCGCCCCGGGGCGTGCGCCACGTGGTGGTCAACGGGGTGCCGGTCCTCGCGGACGGGGTGCAGAGCACCGAGCGCCCCGGCCGGCCGCTCCGGCCCGAGGGCCCCCGCCGGCCGCTCGGTGCAGCCAGGGAAAAATGATGCGGTGGGAGTGAATAATCCGGGGCCGGCAGGAAAGGCGCCGGGCAGGGGCCACATAACCACCAATCTCGCTAATCATTCATTCTTAGTGAGATTAGTGGTTCATTTATCAGTTGATTTTCCCTTGTATTCCGTCTAATTTCCACTCATGTCGCCCGCCCGATTCCAAGACAGCATTCCGCCGGGAGACGGGGAACCGTCGCCGGAGGTTTCCCCGGGGCGGCAGAGCGCCCTCCTCGCCACGCTGCGCCGGCTCCGTTCCGCCACCCTGGAGGGCCGGCCGACGGTCCGGCTGGCCGAACTGGCCCTGGAGGAGCTGTCCCGTCTCGTCCCCCACGACCTGGGATGCTGCGCCCTGCTGCTTCCCGAAGAGGGCCAGCTCCAGTTCCTGGCCTTCCGGGGCGACGGTCCGTTCCCCTTCCCCCTGGATGCCCGTCTGCCCCTGGAACCGGAGAGCCCCGGCCAAACGCCGGAAGCGGACCTCCCGGGCGGCCCCGGTCCGGGGAAAGACAGGCTGGCCCATGACCCGCTCCGACAGCTGAACGGGGCCGGGTACTCCGCCCGGCTGGACAGCTGCCGGGGCCGGGCGGGCTTCCGTCGAATCCGTCTCGCTCTCTTCGCCCGGGCCGCCGACGCCTTCTCGTCGCCGGATGCCGGCATCCTGGCGGATGTGGCCGACCAGCTGGCGATCGCCCAGGTCGTCGGCGAACTGCACGAGCGGATGGAGCGCCACACGGCCGAACTGGACGCCCGGGTGCGCCAGGACGCGGCGGAGTTGGCGGACCTCTACCACAACGCCCCCTGCGGCTACCACTCGCTGGGCCCCGAAGGGCAGATCCTGCGCATCAACGACACGGAACTGCGGTGGCTCGGCTACCGGCGCGAGGAAGTGGTGGGCCGGATGCACATCTTCGACCTGCTGGCGCCCGAATCGCAGCCGTTGGTGCAGCATAAATTCAAGGAGTTCCGACAGAGCGGCCACATGCACGGACTGGAGCTGACCCTGCAGCGCCGTGACGGGCGGCGGCTCCCCGTGCTGCTGGATGCCACCGCCCTGTACGACCGCTCCGGCAACTTCGTGATGAGCCGCTCCTCGGTGTACGACAACACCGCCCGCAAGAAGGCCGAGGAGGAACTGCGGGCCAGCCGCGACGCCCTGAACCAGGCCAACCTGGAACTGGCCCGGGCCGTCCGCCTGAAGGACGAATTCCTGGCCAACATGAGCCACGAGCTGCGCACGCCGCTCAACGCCGTCCTGGGGACGGCCGAGATCCTGCAGATGCCCGAGGTGCTGGGCCCCCTCGCCGAGCGCCAACGGGAAGCGCTGCAGACCATCGAGGACAGCGGACGGCACCTGCTCTCCCTGATCAACGACATCCTCGACCTGGCCAAGATTGAATCCGGCAGCGAGACCCTGGACATCGCCCCCGTTGAAGTCCCCTACATCTGCCATTCCTGCCTGGCCTTCGTCAAGGAAGCGGCCCTCCGGAAGCACGTCGTCGTCGAAACCCGTCTCGACCCGGAAGTGGAGCGAATCGCCGCCGACGAGCGTCGGCTCAAGCAGATCCTGGTCAACCTGCTGAACAATGCGGTGAAGTTCACCCCGCCGGGGGGCCGGGTCTCCCTGGAGGTGGACGGAGACCGGGAGGGGCGCTTCGTCCGCTTCCGCGTGGCCGACACGGGCATCGGCATCGAAGCGAAGGACCTGCCCCGGCTGTTCCAGCCCTTCGTCCAGCTGGACAGCGGGTTGACCCGCCAGTATGAGGGGACCGGCCTGGGACTGGCCCTGGTGGCCCGGATGGTCGAGCTCCACAGCGGGCGGGTGGCGGTGGAGAGCGAACCGGGGGCGGGCAGCCGCTTCAGCGTCTTCCTGCCCTGGGCGGAAGCCCGGCAGGACGGCATGGACACGCCGGCAGCGCCCCCGGCCCAGGCGGCGGGGCCACCGGACACCGGTCTCCCCGCCCCGCTGGTCCTGGTGGCCGAGGACAACGAGGCCAACGTACGGCTGCTGGCGTCCTACCTCCGGGCCAAAGGGTACCGCGTGAGCGTGGCCCGGAACGGGCGCGATGCCCTGGCGGCGGCGCGGTCCGAACCCCCGGCGGTCATCCTGATGGACCTGCAGATGCCGGTGATGGACGGGCTGGAAGCCATGGGGCGCCTGCGGGCCGAGCCCGACCCCCGGTTGTCGGGCATCCCGGTCATCGTCCTGACGGCCCGGGCCATGCCGGGTGACCGGGCGGGGGCCATCGAGGCCGGCGCCGACGACTACCTGGCCAAACCGGTCGACCTGAACCGTCTGCTGCAGATGATCGAGAAGCTCCGGCTCAGCCGCCGGGAGGCACCGGAAAACCGGGGCTGAAACGGCGCCGCCCGCTTCCATCGGGTCGTGCGGCCGATCATCGTCAACGCGGTGACGGGTCATCGCAGCCATTGACATCGGGGACCATCTCGAATTATAAGGGACGCGCTTTTTCCACGAGACGTCCGAACAACCTTGGTTTTCGCTTTCTTTTCTTGCGGTCGTGAATGCCATGTCCAGGTCCCTGTTCCATTTCGCCCGGCGCCTCCGCCCCGGCCGGCCCGAGCGGCGCCGGCCGACGCTCCTGGTCCTGGTCGCGGTCTTCCTGGCCGTGGCCGGGCCGGCCATGCCGCCCGCCCGGGCCCAGGCGGCCGAAACGGCCCGGGAGAGCCAGCTCCGCGCGCTGTCACGGGTGGAGGAAGGCGGCCGGGGCTTCACCGCCGACGACCTTTCCCAGGCCATCTCGAACGGCGACACGGTGCGGGTGGAGGCCTTCCTCGAGGCCGGCTGGGGCCCCGACCGGCCGCTGCGCCTGAGCGGCACGCGCCCCCTGGAGCAGGCCATCGGCAGCCGGCAGCCGGCGGTGGTACGGTTGCTGCTCGCGCAGGGCGCCGCCGTCAACGCCCCCAACCCGGCGGGCGACACCCCCCTGATGGTCTGCGCCCGCCTCGGTTCCGTGGAAGTGGCCCGGGCGCTGCTGGAAGCCGGGGCCGAGGTCGATCGCGTGAACCGCCAGGGCCGGACGGCCGTCCACGCCGCCGTCCCGAACAGTGACGGCGCCGCCGTGCTGCGCCTCCTGCTGGACCGCGGCGCCGACGGCGGGCGCCCCGACGCCGACGGGACGACCCCGCTCATGGAGGCGGCCCAGTGGGGCCGGCTGCCCGCGCTGCAGGCCCTGCTCGCCCACGCCGGCCCGGACGGGCTGGCCCGGCGCGACCGCTGGCGGCAGACCGCCCTGAAGAGGTCTCTCTCCAACGTGGCAGCCCAAACCCCCGTGGCCCGCCTGCTGCTGGCAGCCGGGGCGGACCCGGTGGCGGGGGGCGGCGGGAAGACCGACCTGGAATGGGCCTGGGAGATGGGTTCCCCGGCCAGCCCCGACCTGGAGCAGGCGGCGCTGCAGCGTTTCCGGCCGGAGACCGGCGGCCTGCTCGGCCCGGCCATCCTCCACGACCGGATGGAATTCGCCGCCGCCTTGCTGGCCACGGGGGAATCCACCGCCCGGCTGACCCCCGCCGAACGACTCTTTCTCGCCGCCGCCACCGGGGACACGGCCGCCCTGCAGGCCGCCCGGGCCGGGCAGAACCTCCTGTCGGTGGAGGGGTTCCGGGGGGAAAGGCTGCTGGAGCGGGCCGCCCGCCGGGGCCGTCCGGAGGTGGTCCGGCTGCTCCTCGACGACTGGCTCCGCCGCTTCGCCGGAGGGACAAACCCGCCCCGGCGGTGGTCGTGCCCGGCCCTGCTGGCGGCGGCCGAAGGGGGCGACCCCCGGGTGGTCGGGATGCTGCTCGCCGCCGGCGCCGACCCGAACATCCGCAACTTCCAGGGCTACCGGCCGCTCCACCTGGCGGCCCGCCAGGGGCGGCTCGAAGCGGCCCGGCTCCTGCTGGCGGGCGGCGCCGAGGCAGATGCCCCGAACAACGGGCAGGAAACCGCCCTGGTGCTGGCGGCCCGCGCCGGCGACGCCCGGCTGGTGCGGGCCCTGCTGGCCGCCGGGGCCAAGGCCGACGGCCCCCCCCACAGCGACGCCACCCCGCTCCTGGCCGCCGTGGAAGCGGGGCGGGTCGAAGCGGCGCGCGCCCTGGTGAGGGCCGGGGCCAACCCCTACCTGGCCCACGGGCAAGGCGGGCAGACGGCCGCCCTGGCCGCCGCCCTCCGCGGCGACCCGCGGCTGCTGGCGGCCGTCGCCCCCGCCTGCCGCCGCCGGATGCTGGAAACCGCCCTGGCCGAGAACCGCCGCCGCTACCAGGACGATATCCTCCACCCCCTGCGGCGGGCCCTCTACCAGGCCATCGAAGAAGGCCAGGCGGAGCGGGTCCGCGCCCTGATCCGGGTCGGGGCGGGCCCCGCCCTCGGCCAGGACGGCTTCACCCGCCTGCCGCCCGACCCGGCGGCGCCGGCGGTGATCCGCTGCCTGGTGCGGGCCGGGGCCCGGTTGAACGCCCGCAACGGGCAGGGCGAAACGGCGCTGATGGTCGCCGCCGCCCGGGGCGGCCCGGAGGCGGCCGCCGCCCTGCTGGAGGCCGGGGCGCGCACCGATGACGAGAACCCCGCCGGTTTCGACGCCCTCGACCTGGCCGCGGCCGGCGGCAACGAACCGGCGGTGAAGGCGCTGCTGCAGGCGGGGGCGCGGCCGGACGGCCCGGGCCGGCTTCCTTCCCTGTACGCCGCCTGCCAGACCGGGCAATGGTCCATTGCCCGCCGGTTGCTCGCCCGGGGCGCCCGGCCCGACGGCCGGCCCCGCGGCGGCGGACCGACCCCGCTCATGCTGGCGGCGCGCCGGGCCCCGGAAGAACTGGTAAGGGCGCTGCTCGACGCCGGGGCCGACCCCGCCCTCGCCTGGGAGGGGCGGACCGCCCAGGACCTGGCCGCCCGGGCCGGCCGCCCGGACATCGTCCGGTTCCTGTACCGGGCCCGCTACGCGCACCGTCCGCGGCTCGCCCCCCGGCAGCGTCCGGCCTCGGGGGCCGGCTGGGAAGAATGGGTGGAGAATCCGTACGGCAACCCGGACGAATTCGACCCGGGCATTCCGGCCGGCGACGGCTCCGCTTCGCTCCGGCCCGGTTTTTCGCCGGACCGCTACCTGGCCGACGCCGTTTGCGCGGGGGACGGACCGGCCCTCGAGGAAGCCGTCGCAGCCGGATATCTCTCCCGCCTCGGTCCCCTGGCCGAGGGCCTGCTCTTCGAAGCGGTCCGCAGCCGGCAAACGGCCCTGCTGCCGGTCATCCTGGACGCCCAGGACGAAGCCCGCCGGCACCTGGCGGACCTGGCGGCCCAGGCCGACGGGGAGGGGACCCCGCCCTTTCAATCCTTGTTAGACAATTACGCTGCCAACGCACTGGCTGCCGCCATCGCCCGGGACGACGCCGAGGCGGTCCGGCGGTTGCTCGACGCCGGGGCCAGCGCCAACGCCCGGCTGCCCGTCGGACTGACCCCGCTCCAGCTCGCCGCGGACAGGAACCCGGAAACGGTGCGGCTCCTCCTGGCCCACGGGGCCTCGCCCGACCGGTGCACGGAGCCGGTGCCATGGCAGCGCCGGTGGGATTTCGACCGCCTGTTCCAGGACGAGGACCCGGCCCCCGGCCCCGGCAACGTCGGGCAGCCCCTGCCCTCTGAAATCCCGGCCGGCCTGACCCCGCTCTTCCTGGCCCTGCAGCGGGGGCAGGCGGAGGCGGCGGCCCTCCTGGCCCGGGCCGGCCGCCCGGAAAGGCCCCGGGAAGAACTGAGCCGCCCGGATCCCGCCACCGGCCTCCCGCTGCTGCACGAAGCCGCCGGGCGCGGCGACTGGCCGCGGCTGCGGATTCTGCTCGCCGCCGGGGCCGAGGCGGGCCTGGCGGACGGGGAGGGCCGGTCGGCCCTCCAGCTGGCCGCCTCCGCCGGCCGCCTGGGGGCGGTTCGGGTGCTGCTGGCGGCCGGGGCCGACCCGGGGCGGCGCGACCGGTCCGGACGCAACGCCTGGCACGAAGCCGCCCGGGGCGAGCGGGTGGAAATCATCCGCGCCTTGTCCGAAGGCGGCCGGAACCGCCCGCCGGCGGGGCCCGCCCCCCTGGTGACCGCGTTTCTGCTCGGCTTGAACCCGCGCTACCGCCCCTACGAACGGCAACTCTGGACGGTGGTGTCCCTGCTCGACGCCGGGGCAGACGTCGACGAGCCCGACGAGGGGGGACGCGCGGCCCTCGCCTGGGCCTGCGCCAGGGGCTGGCCGGAAACGGCGGCCCTGCTCCTCGATCGGGGCGCCGAGGTCAACCGGCAGGACCGGGACGGACGCACGCCCCTCCAGCTGGCCCTGGTCGACGACCAGGGCCGGCCCGTCTACGGAGTTTCCCGGGAACTCGTGCGGCTGCTGCTCGACCACGGCGCCGACGTCCACCGCCGGGACCGGTCCGGAAAGTCGCCGCTGGACTGGGCCATGGAACAAAAGGACCCGGAACTGATCGACCTCCTGCAGGGGCGGAAAACTCCCGGGCTCCGGCCGCTCTCCCCCGCCGCCCCGTCCTTCCACACCCGGTGACGGCGCCGGCGCCCCCACGGTTCCACGAAACCGGAACAAGCACCCCGCCGAGGCCGTATGACCTCTTTCATCGCCGGGGCATCGCCCCCACACCGCCCACGGGAGGAATTCGCATGGACGACAGAGTGAAACCCGGACTGCCGGGACCGATTTCCGGGAAAACGCCCCTCGGCCGCCTGCGCCCCGCGCTGGCCGCGCTGCTGCTGGTGGCGGCCGGCTGCTTCGCCGCGGGCGGAACAGACAAGCACCCCGCCACGCGCAAGGCGGAGACGGCCGCCCGCCTGCAGGCGGAACTGGACCGGACGGTCCGGGAGAGCGGCATCCCCGGTGCCTCCCTGGCCGTGGCCTACCAGGACGGGACCGTGATCACCCTGGCCTCCGGGCAGGCGGACCGGGAGACGGGCGAGGCCCTGACCCCGCGGCACCGCCTCTTCACGGGCAGTGTGGGCAAGACCTACGCCGCCGCCCTGGCCTTGCGGCTCTGCGCCGCCGGCCGCCTTTCCCTGGACGACCCGGTGAAGAAACACCTGGGCCGCTTCCCCTGGTACAAGCGCCTGCCGAACGCAAACGCCATCACCGTCCGGAACCTGCTGGAACACGCCACGGGCATCCCCGAGCACGTCCGCAAGCCCGAACTGTGGCAGCGTCTCCGGAAGGACCCCGACCGGACCCTTTCCATGCCGGAGGCCCTGTCCTACAGCTTCGACGACCCGCCCCTCTTCGCCCCGGGCGCGCAGTTCTCCTACGCCGACACCAACTTCATCCTCCTCGGGATGATCATCGAATCCGTCACCGGCCGGCCCTTCTACCGGGAGGCGCAGCGGGTGTTGCTCGGCCCCCTCGGACTGGCCGACACCATCCCCGCCGACCGCCGGACGCTGCCCGGCCTCGCCGCCGGCTACTCCGAGGTGGGCGAACCATTCTCCGCGCCGGGCAAAGTCACCGAACGGGGCACCTACTACATCAACCCGGCCATCGAGTGGACGGGCGGGGGCTACATCACCACGCCCGCGGACCTCGCCCGCTGGTCGTGGAACCTCTACGCGGGCGACGTGCTCCCCCTCGCGTGGCGGAAGGCCATGACCACGGACTCGGGCCGGCCGACGGACCTGCCCGGCGGCGCCGGCTACGGCCTGGGCTGCTTCGTGTGGACCTCGCCGCTCGGCCCGGCCTTCGGCCACAGCGGGTTCGTCCCCGGTTACAACACCGTCACCGCCTGCCTGCCGGAGAAGGGCTTCGCCGTAGCGATGCAGTGCAACTCCGACGTCGCCTTCCGGAAGATGGGGGAATCGTCGGTGTCGGCCCTGAACCGCTTCCTCCGTCTCGTCGACCCGCCGGCGCCCGTCCCGGGCCCTGCCGACGCGCCGGAGCCGAAGTGAAAACCGTGGCTCGTTCCCTGTGAAATCTGTTGCTTTTTCCAGTATTTCCGGCTATTTTCCGCGCATGTTCAGCAAACGGCCCGCAATCGGCAGAGGGTGGGTGCAGCTCGTCACAGGGCTGCTGAGCGTCTTCTCTCTCTGGGCGGGGGCCACGCCAGCCGGTCTGCCCACGGGCCGGGGCGCCCCCCAGTTCGAAAAGATGCTGGAGACGGGCGCCTTCCTGACCGGGGCCATCCTCCAGGACAAGGACGGCTTTCTCTGGTTCGGCAGCCAGGGCAGCGGGTTGTACCGCTTCGACGGAATGAACACGGTGGTCTTCCAGGCCGGCCAGGGGTCCCTCTCCGACGACAACGTCCTGGCTCTGGCCGAGGGCCGCGACGACTGCCTCTGGATCGCCACCACCCGCGGCCTGACCCTCTACGACAAGCGGGCCGGGTCGTTCCGGGTATTCCTTCACGATCCGGCCAACCCGAACGGGATCAGCGGTAACTCCTTCAACGTGGCCGGCCAGACCCTGCTCGAAGACCGAACCGGAACCGTCTGGATCGGGCTCAGCAACGGCCTCAACCGCTACAACCGGGCGACGGGTTCCTTTCAGCGTGTCCGCAGCGGGCCCGCCGGCCCCGTCAGCGACAGCGTCTTCGCCCTGCTGGAGGACCGGCTGGGGCGCCTCTGGGTGGGCACCGACAAGGGGCTGTCCCGTTGCGACGCCCGCCGCCAGACCTTTGTCAACTACCGGCACGACCCCGCCGACGAACGCTCCCTGAGCCCGGGAACCGTGACCGCCCTCCTCGAAACGTCCCGCGGGGAGATCTGGGTCGGCACCGACAACGGCCTCGACCGTTTCGACGAGCAGACCGGCCGTTTCACCCGCTATTCCAAGAGCGGGAGGAACCTGCCCGACGACTATGTCTACGCCCTGCACGAAGGGCCGGCCGGGCGGATCTGGGTCGGCCACAACATGAAGGGCGGCGGCCTGACCCTCCTCGACCCGGCCACGGGCGCCTTCACCAGCTATGGCCCCGGCGCGGGAGAGGAACGCCACCTGAGCTCGGACAGCATCGCCGGCTTCTGCCGCGACCGCTCCGGCATCACCTGGCTGGTCCACATGAACGGTTCCCTCGACGCCTGGGACCCGCACGTCAACCGGATCACCTCCTACCGGCACGACCCGGCCGACCCCTCCACCATCAGCGACCGGATGGCCAACACCTCCTACGTGGACCGGGCCGGCGTCGTCTGGTTCGCCGCCCCCAACGGGCTCAACCGTTTCGACCGGGCCACGGGCCGGTTCACCCGCTACCTGCACGACCCGAAAAACCCCCGGGCCATACCGGGTGGATTCGTCTGCGGACCGCTGGAGGACAGCCAGGGAAATTTCTGGGTCCTTTCCGACACGTTTCTCTCCCTGTTCGACCGGACCCGGGGGGAGACGACGGTTTCCTACAAGACGTTCCGCTCCCCCATCTCGGTCATCGAGGACCGCACCCGGCCGGACCGCCTCTGGCTCTGTTCCTGGGGCGAAGGCCTGGCCTGCTTCGACAAGCGGACGCGTTCGTTCACCTACTTCCGGCACGACCCCAAAAACCCCGCCAGCCTGAGCAACGACCTCCTGGTCACCCTGTGCCAGATGCCCGACGGCCTGATCTGGGTCCCCACCATGGGCGGCGGGCTGGACGTGTTCGACCCGGCCGCGGGCAAGGTCGTCCGGCGCTTCCGCCACAATCCGGCCGACCCCGCCAGTTTGGGCAGCGACACCGTGCCCCACGTCCTCCGCGACTCCCGGGGGGTGATCTGGGTGGCCACCTACGGCGGGGGCCTCAACCGGCTGGACCCTTCCTCGGGGCAGTTCCGCCGCTACGACAAGGCGGCCGGCTTCCCGACCAACACCGTGACCAACATCCTGGAGGACAACGACGGGAATCTCTGGCTGGGCAGCAAAATCGGCTTCATTCGCTTCACGCCGGCCACCGGTCAGGCGCGGGTCTACACGACGGACGACGGGCTGGCGGGGAACCAGTTCCAGGAAGCCGCCCTGGCCAAGTCCTCCGACGGCACGATCTGGGTGGCCACCATCACCGGCGCCAGCAGCTTCCGCCCCCGGGACCTGGCCGACAACCCGTATGTTCCGCCCATCGTCGTCACCGCCTTCAAGCAGAGCGGCGACCCCATGGCCCTGAACATGGCGCCGGAAAAGGTGCGCACGCTCACCCTGGACTGGCGGCACAACTTCTTCGAGTTCGAGTTCGCCGCCCTCAGCTACACCCGCCCCCAGATGAACCGCTTCAAGTACAAGCTGGAAGGGCTCGACACGGACTGGTTCGACTCCGCCACCCGCCGGTTCGGGCGCTACTCCAATCTTCCAGACGGGACGTACACGCTCCGCATCATCGGCTCCAACAACGACGGCGTCTGGAACAAGGAGGGTGTGTCGGTGCAGGTGATCGTGACGCCGCCCTTCTGGCGGACCACCTGGTTCCGCCTCCTGGCCGGGACGTTCGTGCTGCTGTCGATCGGAACCGTCGTCGGCGCGCGCATCCGGCGGGTACGCCGCCACCGGCAGGCCCTGGAGCGAGACCTCGCCGAGCGGAAGCGCAACGAGGCCATCCTGCGGGAGAGCGAGGCCCGCTTCCGCTCGCTGGTGGCCAACGTCCCCGGTGTCATCTACCGCGCCGACTTCGACGGCAACCGCCATCTGCAGTACCTCAGCCCGGGGTTCGCCGAACTGACGGGGGCGGACGCGGACGAATTCCTGTCCAACGAACGGAAACCCATCGAAGACCTGATCCATCCCGAGGACAGATGTGCGGCGAGGCAGACGGTGAGGGAGGCGGTGAGCCGAAAAAGCCCGTACGCCGCGGAGTACAGAATCAACCGGAAGGGCAGCGGGGAACGCTGGATTCAGGACCGCGGCCGGGGCGAGTACGGGCCGGACGGGGAACTCCTCTGGCTGGACGGCGCCCTTTTCGACATCACGGAGAAGCGCTTGCTGGAAAGCCAGCTCCTGCAGACGCAGAAGATGGAAAGCATCGGCCGGCTGGCCGGCGGCATCGCCCACGACCTCAACAGCCTGCTCACCGTGGTCATCGGACACGCGGAACTCGCCGCCGCGGACCTCGCCGACCGCGCCCCCTTGCGCGAAGGGCTGCTGCAGATCCAGGAGGCCGGGCAGCGTGCCGCCCAGCTCACCGGCCAGCTGCTGATGTTCGCCCGGCGCGCCGTGCTGCAGCCGAGGCTGGTCGACTTGAACGCGCTCGTGTTCGGCCTCGACCGCATCCTGCGCCGGCTCATCGGGTCGGACATCGAACTGGTGATCCTGCCCGGCGACGGGATCTGGCCGGTCAAGGCCGATCCCAACCAGCTGGAGCAGGTGATCCTGAACCTGGCCATCAACGCCCGCGACGCCATGCCGGGCGGCGGACGCCTGGCCATCCGGACCGGCAACGTCACCCCCGGAGAGACGGCACCGAAGGTTCACGCCTCGGCCGGAGAAGGAGTCCTCGTCGAGGTTTCCGATACCGGGGAAGGCATGACCGAGGAGGTCCGCCACCACGTTTTCGAACCCTTCTTCACCACCAAGGCGCAGGGGAAAGGCACGGGCCTGGGGCTTTCCTCCTGCTACGGCATCGTCCAGCAGGCCGGCGGCGAGATCACCGTGGAATCCGCCCCGGGTTGCGGAAGCACCTTCCGCGTCTTCCTGCCCCGGGCCGAGGGGGAATTGCCCGTGCCGGCCGCCGAGGAGGCGGGGGAACTGGCCACCGGCGGCGACGAGACCATCCTGCTGGCGGAGGACGAGCCGCTCATGCGCGAGTTCGTCGCCCACGCCCTCGGACTCGCCGGCTACCGCGTCCTGCCCGCCGCGGACGGAGAGGAGGCCCTCCGCCTCGCCGAGAGCGCCGAGTCACCCATCCACCTCCTGCTGACGGACGTCGTCATGCCCCGCATGGGCGGCCGCGAGCTGGTCCGGGAGTTCCGGAAGCGGGGGTTCCGGGCCGCGGTGCTGTACATGTCCGGCTACGACTCGGCCTCCGTCGCCGGGGGCATCCCCACCGACGGCCTGGGCTGGCTGCCGAAGCCGTTTTCCGCCAGGGAGTTGACCCGGCGGGCCCGGGAAGTTCTGGACCGCTGGCGGGCGGAGACAGGCGAAAAGGACGAGGCTTGACGATTCGGCGGGTTCCGTCACAAGAACCGCTTCTTCTGTAAATTTCTATTGATTTATTGTATTCTTCCGGATACTTTTCGATTATGGCTTCCGATACGAATCGCACAGGTGTTCCGTCCGACATGGAGGCGCGGCTGAGCGCCGCTTTCCGGGTCTCCCCCCTCGCCATGGCCCTGGTGGCCCTGGACGGGCGTTTCGTCGCCGTCAACACCACCTTCTGCGCCATGCTGGGGCGCACGGAAGCCGAAATGCTGTCGCTGGGCTTCCCGGACGTCACCCACCCCGAAGACCTGCCGGACAGCCTGGAGAAGGCGCTCGCCCTGAAGGAAGGAAAGCTCGAAACGTTCCAGATCCAGAAACGCTACCGGCACAAGGACGGGCACGAGGTCTGGTGCGAGACCCACGTTTCCCTGGTGCGGGACGGGCAGGGGCGAGCGCTCAACCTGCTGGCCCAGATCCAGGACATCACCGGTCGCAAGCAGGCGGAGCAGGACCTGCTGGCGAGCGAGGCGCGCTTCCGCCGGCTGGCCGAGAACGCCCGGGACATCATCTTCCGCATGTCCCTGCCGGCAGGCCGCTACGAGTATGTGAGCCCGGCGGCGAAGGAACTGAGCGGGCACGCGCCGGAGGAATTCTACGAGAAACCGGGCCTGATCCAGGAGGTCATCCATCCGGACTGGCGGAGCTTCTTCACGGAGGCGTACGCGAAACTGCTGAAGGGGGAGGCGCCGCCGTCCTACGAGTTCCCCATCGTCCACAAATCGGGCGAGGTGCGCTGGATGAACCAGCGGAACATCCTGGTGCGGGACGGGGACCGCGTGGTCGCCCTCGAAGGCATCGTCACCGACGTCACCGAGCGCAAGCGGAACGAGGACGAACTGGTTTCGGCCAACCTGCAGCTGCAGGCCATGTGGAACATTTCCACCCTGGCCGGAACCAACATCAAGGCGCTCAGCGACGCCATCATGGACAACCTGGCCCGGATGACCCGCAGCGAACTGGGGTTCTTCGGCTTCATCGACGAGGACGAGTCGGCGATGACCATTCTCTCCTGGACCGGCGAAGCCATGAAGGGGTGCCGGGTGCTGGAAAAGCCCACCCGTTTCGCCATCGCCGAGGCCGGTGTCTGGGCGGAAGCCGTGCGCCGCCGGGAACCCTTCATCCTCAACGACTACGAAGCGCTTCACCCGGCCAAGCGGGGCCTGCCGGCCGGCCACATGCCGCTGTCCCGGCTGCTGGCGGTGCCCTGCTTCCAAGGGGACCGGATGGTCAGCCTCGCCGCCGTGGCCAACCGGCGGCAGGAATACACCCCCGCGGACGTGGCCCAGATCAAGGGCTTCCTGGCCGGCGTGCAGGCCATCATCGAGCGGGCCCAGACGGAAGAGGCCCTCCGGGAGAGCGAGGCCTGGCACCGGATCGTCCTCCAGGCCGCCCTGGACGGGTTCCTCGTGCTGGACCAGGCCGGCCGCATCCTGCAGGCCAACGAGGCCTATGCCCGCATGAGCGGTTACACCGTCGAGGAACTGCTCGGCATGGGGATCCCCGACCTGGAAGCCATCGAAACCCGCGAGGAAACGGCCGCCCACATCGAAACGGTGCTCGCCCGGGGCTGGGACCGCTTC
>CAYTBK010000019.1:0-42293 GCA_964436005.1 uncultured Acidobacteriota bacterium | reverse complement strand
CCTGGGAGATATCAATGAACATTCTCGTGATCAACAGCGGAAGCTCGTCCATCAAATTCCAGCTCGTCAACCTGGAAAAGCGTTCGGTCCTTTGCAAAGGCCTGCTGGAGCGTATCGGCATCGCCGACGGCATCTTCAACTACCAGCCCGACGGAAAGGATAAGATCAAGGAAATCCGCGATATACCGACGCACAAGGTGGGGATTGCCATGATTCTCGAGGCCATCACCTCGCCCGTCTGCGGAGTGATCGACAGCCTGAACGCCATCAATGCGGTCGGCCACCGCATCGTCCACGGCGGCGAGAAGATCAAGGAATCCGTCCTCCTTACCCCCGAAGAAATCGAGATCATCAAGGATTGCAACAAGCTGGCGCCGCTGCACAATCCGGCGAACCTGATGGGTGTCGAAGCCGTGGAATCCTGCCTGCCCGACATCCCGCACGTCGGGGTGTTCGACACGGCCTTCCATGCCACTATGCCGGAACACGCCTATATCTACGCGCTGAACTACGATTGCTATGAGAAGCACGGCATCCGCCGCTTTGGCTTCCACGGCCCCTCCCACCAGTACGTCTCCATGCGCGGGGCGGAAATGCTGGGAATCCCCCTGGAAGAGTTCAACTGCGTCACCTGCCACATGGGCAACGGCGTTTCCCTGACCGCCGTGAAGGGCGGACGGTCCATGGACACCTCCCTGGGGTTCGGGACCATGTGCGGCGTGCCCATGGGAACGCGCTCCGGCGACGTCGATCCGGCCATCCTGCTCCACCTGATCGAGGAAGTGGGCATGACCCCTTCCCAGGTGCACGACCTCATCTACAAGAACTCCGGGTTCAAGGGCCTGAGCGGGCTCACCAACGACATGCGCGACACGGAAGACGCGGCGGCCGCCGGCAACAAACGCGCCCAACTCGCCCTGGACGTCTTCTTCCACATCGCCCGGAAATATGTGGCGGCCCTGGCCACCAACCTGGGCGGAAAGATCCATGCCGTCATCTTCACCGCCGGGATCGGTGAAAATTCACCGGAAACGCGGGAAGAGGTCTGTCGGGGACTGGAATTCATGGGCGTTCACGTCGACCCGGCCAAGAACAAGATCCGGGGAAAGGAAGCCGTCGTGTCGACCGACGACTCTCCGGTCAAGGTCATGGTCATCCCCACGAACGAAGAGTTAATGATCGCCATGGAAACCGCCCGTCTGGCCAAAAAGTGAAGCTTTCGCGACGAAGGGCTCCCGTGCCAACATGGTTGACCCGGGAGCCTTTTGTTGCATTATAATGGTACTGTACTGAACGCGGGGCAGACGCGAGGGGCGCGTTCCCCGAATATCGGCCCTCCCGGGCGGGAGGGTGAAAGGTGCGGAACACCCATGGAACCGAATGTGTTGCGAGTTCCCGTATCCCGCTTGACGGTGACCGAGCATATCCGAATCTTCTGCGATCCGGCCAATTATCCTCTGGAGATCATCCTCGACCAGGAACCGTACCTCGTTCACCAGTACGAGGTCTACAACCAACTGTACCAGGGCGTGCCGTTCTCCATCGACTCCCGGTTGCTGTTGGCTTTCGGCACGGGGGCGGACGATGAAGAACTGTCCGAACCGAAGGCTTCCTGCATCGTGCTGGACGGCTTCAACACCTATGCCCGGAGCGGCGGCATCTGGCGGCCGGCCCGCTTCCGGTTTGCCGGCCGCGGGCCGGAAGTGTCGCAGCATGTAGAGGGCGGCTACTATCCCGATGCCGACACGCCCATCAAGTGGGAAACGCTGCTGCGATTCCTGCGGACGTTCTACCCCTACCGCGATCGTTTCGCCCTGTACTTGAGCCCCATCCCCTCCATGAACTTCTATTCCCACCTGAAGAGCCTGTCGCAGGAGTTCCGCACCGTGCCGTCGGACCAGCTCGAGAAACTGGGCCAGTCCAACCAGCAGCGCATGCGCGTGGGCGACGAGATGGTCCGGCGACAGGTGCTGGGTTTCCGGACCAAATAACTGCAAACGCTGACCCTTACTTTCCCCCCGCACTGGAGAACACCGGATGATAGATGTACAACTCCTGAAGGATCATAGGCGCATCCGTCTGGACAAGGTGGGCGTCAAGGGGATCACCTACCCCGTCGTGGTCCTGGACAAGGAAAACCGCACCCAATCCACCGTGGCCACGGTCAACATGTATGTCGACCTGCCCCATCATTTCAAGGGGGCGCACATGTCCCGGTTCGTCGAGGTCCTCAACCGGCACCGCGGCGAGATGACGTTGTACAAGATGCCCGACGTCCTCCGGGAAATGCGCCAGCGCCTCGGCGCCGAAAAGGCCCACCTCGAGCTGGAGTTCCCGTATTTCATCGAAAAGAAGGCGCCGGTGAGCGGCGCCATCTCGCTGATGGACTACTTGTGCCGCTTCATCGGCGCCATCGACCACGAAATGGATTTCGTCCTGTCCGTGCGCGTCCCCGTCACCAGCCTCTGCCCGTGCTCGCGGGAGATCAGCCGCTTCGGCGCCCACAACCAGCGTTCCCACGTCACGGTGGCCGTCCGGAGCACGGGGTTCATCTGGATCGAGGAACTGGTCGAACTGGTGGAAGCTTCGGCCAGCTGCGAGCTGTACTCGCTGCTGAAACGGGAAGACGAAAAGTTCGTCACCGAAAAGGCGTACGAGAACCCCGTCTTCGTGGAGGACCTGGTGCGCAACGTGGCCATCCGACTACAGGAGGAGGAGCGCGTCTTCTGGTATTCCATCGAAGCCGAGAATTTCGAGAGCATTCACAACCATTCCGCCTACGCCTTCCTGGAAATGGACAAGAGAACCCAATGAAGCACGCCGACAACCGACCCGTGGTCGAGATTTTCACCGACGGCGCCTGCAGCGGCAACCCGGGTCCCGGGGGGTGGGCGGCCGTGCTGCGGATGGGCCCGCACCGCAAGGAGCTCAGCGGCGGGCGGACCGCCACGACCAACAACATCATGGAGCTCAGCGCGGCCGTCCAGGCGTTGCGGCAGCTCAAGAAACCGTGCCGGGTCCGGCTCTATTCCGACAGCCAGTACCTGGTCAAGGGGATGACCGAATGGGTGGGCGGCTGGCTCCGCCGCAACTGGAAGACGGCCGGAGGTTCACCGGTGGCGAACCGGGAACTGTGGGAGGAACTCAACCGGTTGAACAAGGTCCATGAGATCGCCTGGCACTGGATTCCCGCCCACCACAACGACCCCCTGTCCTCCCATCCGGAAAACGCCCGTTGCGACGAACTGGCCCGGGAGGCCATCCGCTTCGCGGAGAATCGCTTGCAGGATTGCCCGGAGGCCGGTGGCGAGAGGGAGAGCTGAAGGAGGAAGGGGTTTGCCCTACTTGTCCGCGAACCCGCTCCCGGCGGCCTGGGCAAGCACGGCGTAGATCTCCTTGCGCAGGTCTGTGAAGGAGCCGTAGGTGCCGGGCAGGGGCACCCGGAGCAACAGCTCTCCGGACGGCAGGCGCGCCAGCCACACCGTGCCGGTCACTCCGACCGACCACGGAGACTTCCTGTATTCGAGGATTTGGTCCGGCGGCGGTTCGCCCGGCCGGAACACCGCCACGTAGACGGTCGAGGCCGCCGATTCCAGCTGGCGGCGATCGTAATCGTCGGCGGTCTGGTAGTCGGACAGCGAGGCGTTGACCCGCCGGCCTGTGGTTTTCCGCAAGGCGAAGAGCAAGGGGCCGCCCAGATAGAGGTCCAGCGCGGTGCCCGCGTCGGGGTCGACGAGGTTGTCGTATTCCATGACGACGGCATTGGCCCGGCCGGAACTCTCGGCACTGTCCGGCGGCGGGGTCAGTGACGCGGCGGCCGGCGGCAAGGCGGGCACCCGGTCGATGCGCTGGGCCAGGACGCGCAGTTCCTGGCGGATCTTCTGGAAGCGGGGGGCGAATTCATCGTACAGTTCGGCCCGGGTGGGCAATGAGGCGAGCCAGATGCCGGCGGCGCCGCCCGCCAGGCCGACAAAGACCAGCACGGCGGCCCCGAAGGAGGCCGGCCGCAGTTTCTGCAGGTCCGCCCGGCGGGACGATATGGCCAGAACGACGGAAAGAACGGCCAGGAGGAGTCCCGGCACGATGTAGTAGTAGGCGGTCTCGGAATCGGGAGAGAAAAAGCGTCCTTCTCCCGCCGGGATGGGAAAGACCCATGGCTTGAGAACGAACAGCACGCCGGCATAGGCGGAGAACAGGGCCGCCACCAGGCGGTTCCCGAGCGTGCCGGCGAGAAGGGCGGAAATGCCGACCAGGAAGACGAGCGGCAGGGTCTCTATATGTGGCAGCCGGAAGGCGTGGAACACCATGGGCACGCCGAAACCGATCCCCGCGGCGGCCAGCAGCAGGAGAACGGCCTTCAGCCGTTGGAGGGCCGGAGAGGGTTCGGCCGGAACGGCAAAGCCCCGTCCCTGGTAGACGGGCGGCGACGGGGGCGGCGACAAGGGGGAAAGCAGGATGCTGTTGCCGCAGTAGACGCAGCGGGCGATGGGACCGTCCTCTACGGCGTCGATGGACGCGCCGCAGGACGGGCATTTCAGAACAGTGGCCACGGCGGCCTCCTTGGTGGGGTGCTCCGCAGGTTATGGAACCGGCCCGGCCGAAGGTCAGGTAAACGTGTTGACCATCCGCCTCTTGCCGGTTGCATGGGGGTATAGTATGCCGCGACGGGAAAAAGTCAAGGCGCCAGGGGTCAGGAAATGGTGAAACGGTAGAGGCGGGCGGAGCGGTTGCCGGCCCGGTCGGAGAGGTGAACCTGCAAGGTGTGGCGGCCCTTTTTCAAGGGCGTTTCGGGATAGACGTAGATGACTCCGGTGGCCGGGTTGGGTTCGGGGATGACCTTCCGTCCATCGAGAACGAAAGTGGTTCCCGCTTCGGAGATCCCGGATCCCAGATCGGTGTACCGCAAGGTCAGAATCTTGCGCCCGCGCAGGGAGATGGCTCGCAATTGGCCCGCCACGGGGGGCACGGTGTCTTTCAGCAGCAAAAATGCGCCCAGGTGGGTGGCGGTAGTGGACTTTCCGTTGTCGAGGAACCAGTACGTGCCCCGGTCGAGCAGGTAAACGCCCATTCCTTTCAAAGATTTGGCGGTCTTTGGCGTGGGGATGGTGATGGAGACGCGTCGGCGCAACGGTTCCCAGGGCTGTTCGAAGATGTACAGCGAGGACAGGGAGGGCAATCCCCTGGCTCCGGCAGCGGATTCTTTCCAGGCGATGGACGGGAAGTCGCGGAAAACGGCGTCCGGGCCTAACCTGGCGATGGGCTCACCGCTGGGGGCCGACAGGGTGGCGCCGGACGCCACGTTCTGGATCGGTAGGGTGGCCGTGAAGGACTTTCCCGAAGCCAGTTGCCAATACAGCAGGGCATGGCCCTGGAAGGAGGGCGGAACGTCGCACTGGAGGGTCGTTCCACCCTTGGCGCGAAAGGCGACGCAGGGCACCGAGGACGGAGACGAGCCGGGAAAGCGCGCGGAAGCGGCCACGATGATCGGGTCGGCGGACACCGTCACCCCCAGCAGACTCCCCTGCAGGCTGACCTGTCCGCGCAGCAGGGGCGCGGCTGTTTCCACGCCGCGGGGCTGGTATTCGGGGAGGATTGGCAGCGCAGGGAGGACTTCGAGGGAAAGATCCGTTTGGCAGGAGTTGCCGGCGGCGTCGCGAACGACGATTTCGGCTTTGTGAAGGCCTTCCTTCCAGCGCGTCGTGTCGATGGCGGGGGTGTTCCAATGAAAGAGGGACGGCTGGGCGTAGAGATAGAGACGGTGGAAGGTGCCCAGTTTCTTTTCCCGGATCTCGTAGAGGTAGTCCAGCTCGGATACCGCGCGTTCCCCGTAATCCAGTTGCTCGTACCGGGTGGCGAAAACGATCTTCCCGTCGACGCGGAGGCTGATCTCGTACGGGGCCAGCCGGTAATCCTCGCTGTCGGCCGTGTCGCCGGTTTCGACGGCCAACCCGAACCGCCCGCCGGCCGCCAGCCGGGTGACTTCCCCCGCCCTGACCGGCACCAGCATCGGTTCCGGGCGACCCTCCACATGGGCGTCGGCCGACAGCGGGAAAACTCCGACCCGGGACACGGCGGGCGGCGTGTTGTCGGCGACCGGGAACCCGTTGGTCAGGGGGTTGACGGGCAGGCCGTCCTTGCGGATCTCGTAGAGGTAGTCCAGCTCGGATACCGCGCGTTCCCCGTAATCCAGTTGCTCGTACCGGGTGGCGAAAACGATCTTCCCGTCGACGCGGAGGCTGATCTCGTACGGGGCCAGCCGGTAATCCTCGCTGTCGGCCGTGTCGCCGGTTTCGACGGCCAACCCGAACCGCCCGCCGGCCGCCAGCCGGGTGACTTCCCCCGCCCTGACCGGCACCAGCATCGGTTCCGGGCGACCCTCCACATGGGCGTCGGCCGACAGCGGGAAAACTCCGACCCGGGACACGGCGGGCGGCGTGTTGTCGGCGACCGGGAACCCGTTGGTCAGGGGGTTGACGGGCAGGCCGTCCTTGCGGATCTCGTAGTGCAAGTGAAACTCGGAAGTGCCGGTGGTCCCGGAGTATCCGATGACATCGCCAGCCCTGACCCGCGGGCCGTCCGCCTTGAAGACCTTGTCGAAGGCAAACCGCCCGGACGCCTTCTGGCAAGTCCGCGCGATGGCGTCGAGAGGCGGGGCGAATTCGGAAAGGTGGGCGTAGACGGTGGACCAGCCGTTCTCGTGCTCGATATAGACGACTTTGCCGTAACCGGTGGGGGACGCCTTGACCTGGGCGATGCGTCCGTCGGCGGCGGCCAGAACGGGAACGCCGGCGGCGTTGCCGGTGCCCAGGTCGATGCCGGCGTGGAAGTGGTTCATGCGGTAGGCCCCGAAATTCGAGGTCAGGGGCGGGCGGTCGGCCTGCAGGGGACAGCGGAAGTCCGGCCGTTGGGCCTGGACCAGGGAGAACCAGAGCGGAAGCGTACAAAGGAAAGCCGACCCGCGAAGGGGTCGGCTTTTCCTGTAATTCTGCTGGTCAGGCCCTTTCACGCCGGTCACGCGGGACATTTTACTTGGCCGAGTCCGAGAAGAGGAGCCAGCTGCAGTCGTCCGAAACCCGCATGCCGAAAAGCGGGGTGATCGAATACAGGCGCTTGCCCTTGACGACGTAGTAGGCGGAATTGAAGTTGGAATTCTCGGCGCCTGGAAGCGGATGCTTCCCGGTCTTGGCCAAGGCGGGGGCGGCCGGTGCGTTCCGGGCGGCCCGAGCCTGTCTGTCCGGCGCCACCGGGACGGTTTCGTTCACGATGCGCACGCGCAGGGACTGTCCCGCACGCAACTTGGCTTTGCGCGAAATATTGTTGATGCGGCAGAGGTTGTCTACGGTGGTGTTGTTCCGACGGGCCACCAGCCAGAGGTTGTCGCCGTTCTTGACCTTGGCCCATTGCACGCGCTGAACCTGCCGGGTGGCGGCTTCTTCCTGGTTGGCGGAAGCGCCCAGAACCGGAACGGGCTGGGTTTCTGACATGCGCATGCCGAATGCGCCGTTGATGCGGGCGTCGAAATGGCGGTGCCCGCTGAAGTCGAACCGGCCGCTGTTGGCCGCCATGACGGCGATCGGTGAGTTGAAGCGGACGTGCAGGTGGTTCTTGTGCCCGCGCACGTGCTGGATCTTGGCCGAGCGGCTCTTGGCGGTGACGCTGAAGAGCGGCGCCAGCTGGTTCTCCGACAGGCCGAGGTCGTTCTTGGCGTACTTGTAGAGGATTTTCTGGATGCTCTTGTCGATGAAGACGTACTGGGTCTTGTTGTCTTCGATCAGGCTCTCCACGAGTTTCCAGGTGCGGGGGACATCCATGTTCTTCTCGCTGGCGCTGAAGAAGAAGGAGCCGGTGGATTGGCCGGAGCCCTTGGGGTAGTAGCCCAGGTCCACGTCGCGGCCGGACTGGTGGGAGCGGTGGCTGCGCATGCGGCCGCCTCTCTCGTACGAAATGTCGCCCACCAGGATGTCGGGGGCGCCGGGGTGTTCCTGGTGCACCTTGGCCACGGCGTACCGGATTCCGGCGATGGTTTCCGGCGTGCCGAAGGCGCGCCCTCCGTCGCGAACCCGGATGCCCGGTTCGGAAGCCATCATGAGGCCGTTGATGAGGCGGCCGCGGTTGGGCGAGCCGACCGACAGGCAGGGAATGGCCGCCAGGTCCTGGCCGGTCAGGTCGATGTCGTCGGGGTCGAAGGGGCTGGCGACGGAAGCGCCGGCCTCCGGCATGTCGTCTTCCACCATCTCGGCGGGTTCGGCCTCACGGTCCTCCCCGCTCTTGAGCTTGGCCTGGACGGCGGGCACGGCGGAGGCTTGGGCCGCTTCCGGCATGACCTGGCCACCCGCCGCGGCTGCGTTCGCGGCCGCGGGGGCTTCCGTGCCCGCAGCGATGGGGGCAGGGACCGCATCGGCCTCTTTCACTGCCGGTGCGCTCTTGCCGGGAGAAATCGCCAGGGAATCATTGGCCGATTTAGACGGGTTGCGCCGGTGTGTTTTCGCGTTCTTGTGCGCGGAGCCGGTCCTGCCGGTGCGGTTTTTCGCGAGTTTGGAGGAGGATTTGCCCGAATTGGACTTTTTGCTTTTTACTGTCGCCTGGCTTTTGGCCGATTTGCCGGCGTGGCTGGTTTTCCCTGACACCGTCTTGCCGGCTGATTTGCGGGTTGCCGGCTTGCCGGCGGTATTCTTTCCTGACGCGCTCGATGCCGTTGCGAGGCCCAGTGCGCTGGCCCATAGAAAGAGGCAAAGAAGAGTGGTTCCAGTTCTTCGTCTCATCGATTCCCCCTGATTCAGGATGTGCTGCGGGACTTTTCCCGGCGTTCTCTCATGGCGGTCAACAGATTCCCGTCGCGTTTGTAAACGTCGCGAAGGAAAACGGCGCGGCCATCCTGGTCAACTGTAATGGTGCAGTATTCCAAGAATATCGGCACCTTGTTTTTCAAAGTAACCCAATACGTGTCATTTTTCTGAAGGATCCGAGGAATTTTGGGCAAAACGGGGTTGTCTTCCCGTTTCAGGAAGAATTCGACAAATTCCAGGGGGTCCTGCAGCCGGATGCAGCCGTGGGAATACGTGCGCTGCGTGGTGGCGAACAGGCTCTTTTTCGGCGTGTCGTGCATGTACACGTCGTGGGGGTTGGGGAACAGGATCTTCACCTTGCCGAGGGCGTTGCCGGGTCCCGGCGGTTCCTGGGCGGCCACCGGCCGCCCGTTGCTGCCGTATTTCACGATGTAGCCTTTCCGGCTGAAGTAGGTGCTGTCCTTGAGGAACTTGGGGTACTCCTCCTCCTTGAAGATGCGTCTCGTGATGAACCAGGAGGGGTTGTAGACGATCCGTTCGATGTCGGAGCGAAGTTCGGGGGTATGGTTCTCCTCCTTCAGGTTGCCGACCACCACCCGGTGCCGCCGCAGCACCTTGCCCTGCTCCACGATCTCCACCATGTACTCGGGGATGTTCACCCGGACATACAGCGGTTCTCGCCGGGTCGGCGACGTGCGGTATTTCACCATGGCCAGCCGGAGCTGGTCCACCCGCGCGGAGAAAGGGACGTTCAGGGCGTCTGCGGTGTCTTTGCCCAGAACTCCGTCGTCCTGGATCTGGTGGCACCGCTGAAAAACGCGCAGCGCTTCCATGGTGGCCGTATCGAATTCACCGTGCGCCTCGCCGGTGTAATACCCTTCCAGGGCGAGCCGCTTCTGCAGGGTGGCGACGACGGTCCCCCCGTCGCCCATTTTCAACTTGGCGCCGGCCGCGACCTGCACGGGCTCGAACTCGCCGTGGGCGGCCGCCAGCTTGCCGTAACGGTCAAGCTCGGCGCGGAGCCGCTCGTAGCGCTCATCCTTGGGGGGAAGGCTTTCCAGCGTCTTCGCCATGCCGGTGCAGGCCCGGGCCCTCAGGCCGGCCCACTCTTCCTTCGGAACGCCCATGTTCTGCAGGAAACGGACGAAGGCGACCGTGAAGGAAAGTTCCAGGCGCATCTCCTCGCGATAGCGGGCCAGGTAGATGTCCCAGGCCCGGTCGTAGGCGGCTCGAAGCCTGGGGAAACGGGAGATGCGGGCGGGGTCGGTCAGCCAGGCCAACAGAGATGCCGCATCGAGGGGGAGGCCGTCGGATTCGGCGGCCAGAAGGTCGACCATTTCCTGTTTTTCCGCCGGATCAAGAGTCAGCGGCAATGGCGGGACCGGTTTGTTCCGTAGCCCGTCGGAAAGGGCGGCCAGCGCCTCCATGCCGAAATCGGCCGGGTCCACCCCGTCCCGGGCGGCCGCCTTGACGCATTCGGCCAGTTCCGCGCAGCGCGGGGAGGGCACATGATGGTCCACAAACAGGAAAATGGGCCAGGGGGTCTTCTCGAAAATCGCCGTGCAGAAGTCGGATTCGTCTTTGGTCAGCCCCGGGAAATCTTTCAGCAAAGAGGCGATTTCCGGGCCTCGCCGGGGATCGTGGCCCAGAACGGTGAGCAGGGGGCCCGACGCGTTGCGCTCCAGGCGGGAGACGGCCTCCCGGATCATGGCTTTTCTCGAGAAGATGAGCTCGGAAAGGAGGAGTGCACCGACGATGAGCAGGGAGAATCCGCCCCCGGCGATCAGCCAGACATGTCTCTTTTTCTTTCCCAGATCCGCCATCCTCTCTCCGATTCGCTGAATTGCCATTGCCATCCTGACATGGGAAGGTACGTGTTCGAACCCCACATTTTACATATTTGGTTGTCGAGACTCCAAGGAAAAATGGCCGAAAGGGCCGTCGGGAGGCACATTTTCGCCTGTTTTGTGATCTTGCCACGCTGGCGGGCGACGATCGGGTTCGGCCAGGCGTTCCCGGGAGGCAAAATCGCCGGGGAACAAGGTTGCGCCAGGCGAGGGGCCGGCCTTGCGAAGTCGAGTCCCGACCGTCCGCGGAGCACGTTAAATCGCCCATGATCAAGAAAAATGCTTGATCCATTGAAATCATGAAGTTATAATTGGCACAACTGAAAAGACTGAACAGGAGGCTGGAAATGATTCGGCGCTCATTCATTTTTTTCTTGCTGACCGTGTCAACGGGCTTCGCCCTGGCCTTGGATTTCCCGATTTCCCCCTCGCCAGGCGGGGCATTGTTCGTGTCCCTGGGGGACCTGCGGGCGTCCCTGATGGACATTTCCGCCATCGACCGATCCTTCCGCACGGCCTTTGCGGGAACGTTCCAGCCGCAGCAATTCAGCGCGGGCCTTTCCCTGAACGGCTTCGAAAGCGGCTCCTTCCGGGTCGGGGCGCTGGAACCGCTCCTGTCGGAGTTCCCGGACGCTCTCGCGAGGGACTTGCTCTCTCCCCTGACCATGACCACGTTCGACGCCACCACGCTACGGGACGGCTTGCCTCAGTCCATGCTGGACATGGCCCGCTCCCATCCGGTCACTTCGACCGTCACCCTTCACTACGGGGCCAGCGTGGGCTACCGCCCGGTGATGGAGTCCGCCGGCCTGACCGACCCGGCCATGGTGAAAACGCTCATGGAAACGTCCCTCCTGTACCCCCAGACCCTCTCCGGCCAGGGGTCCCTCGGCCTGGACGTGACGCTTTCCAAGCACGTCACCTTCGTATTCGCCGGCATGGGCCGCTTCGCGGGACTTTCCTCCTCCCGGGGCGCCTACCTCAGCATGACGGCCCCGAACGGCAGCGCCCTGAGCTTCAGCGGGATGGACCTGTCGCTGGCCTATTACGACGCCATGCTGTCCGGCCGGGAGGCGGGGGCCTCGTACCCCTCGATGCTGGGCGACAAGTCCCGGCGATCGACCTTCTGCCTCAGCGATTACTCGGTGGCGGGCGGCATCCGTTTCACGTTCTGAGGGCGATTCGGATTTTTCCTGATCCGCAGGGCGCGTCGGCGCCCTTTTTTGTTTCCGCCCGCCGAAGGCCGGGGGCGTTTTGCCGGATCGGCCCCCCCGGGCACCGGCTTCCGCCCCGGTGCGGGGGCGGCCGAAAATTGGCGTTCTCGCCTGATTCTGGCTTGCCAAGGGTCACAAAACAGGATAAAAGCAGGTAACCCTCAACGCACGCCTGCATTTCGACGGCAGGGCCGGTGTTCCGGAGGGCATTCGCCCGGCCGCTGGGAGCGGGGCGAGAGGAGGAGCGGGGTGCGGATGAAATGTTTCCAGGTCAAGGAAAACGGGACGACGGTCCGGGCGGAGGTGCTGGGCGGGCTCACCACGTTCATCACCATGGCTTACATCATCGTGGTGAACCCGGCGATTCTCGCCCACGCGGGCATTCCCACCGGCCCCTGCACCGTGGCCACGATCCTCACGGCGGTCTTCGGCACCCTGCTCATGGGGCTGTACGCCAACAAGCCGATCGCCGTGGCCCCGTACATGGGTGAAAATGCCTTCATCGCCTTCGGGTTGGCCGCTTTCGGGCTGTCCTGGCAACAGCGGCTGGGGGTGGTGTTCCTCAGCGGCCTGCTGTTCGCCGCCATCACCCTTTTCAAGGTGCGGGCCTGGCTGGCCAACGCCATATCGAACAGCCTGAAGCATAGCTTCGCTGCCGGCATCGGGCTGTTCCTGGCCCTGGTCGGCCTGTACGAGTCGAAGATCGTCACCAGCGGAGCCACCGGCATGCCGGCTGGGTTGCTGACCGGCGACAAGGGGCTGCTGCGGGCGCCGGACGTTCCCTTGAAGATCGGCAACCTGCACGACCCGGCGGTCCTCCTGTCCATCGGCGGCCTGCTCCTCATCTTCGCCCTGATGAATTTCCGGATCCCCGGCGCGCTGCTCATCGGGATTTGCGCCACCGGCCTGGGCGGTTATCTCCTGGGGTTCGGCGCCCCGATCCGCGAGGTGGTGGCCCTCCCGTTCACGGGGGATTACTCCCTGGCCCCGGTGGCTTTCCAACTCGACCTGCCGGGGGTGCTGCACTTCGCCCTGCTGCCGGTTCTCCTGACGCTTTTCCTCATGGGGTTCCTCGACACGCTGGGCACCCTCATGGGCGTGGGCGCGGCCGGCGGGTTCCTGAACCAGAAAGGGGAATTCCCCAACATCGAGCGCCCGATGTTGGTGGACGCCGTGACCTGCACGTTCAGCGGACTTGTCGGCACGTCCACCAGCGGGGCGTTCATCGAGTCCGCCACCGGCATCCGGGAGGGCGCCAGGTCGGGGCTGGCCGCGGTGGTTACCGCCGGGCTCTTCGCCCTGTCGCTTTTCTTCATCCCGCTGGTGGAACCGCTGCAGAGCCTGCAATACGCCTACGCCCCGGCCCTGATCGCCGTCGGCATCATGATCATGGGGTCCGTCCAGCGGATCGCCTTCGATGACCTCACGGAGAGCGCTCCCGCATTCATATCCATTGTAATGATGGTGTTTACATATAATATCGCCAACGGGATGACGGCGGGGCTCGTGATCCATCCCCTCCTGAAGTTCCTGGCCGGCCGTCGGCGTGAGATCGCGCCGGGCAGCCTGATACTGGCCGGGTTATGTCTGCTGTACTTCATCGCCGGTTTGGTGCATTGACCGGATGCGCCCCGCCGTGCTTGAATGACCGTTGGCCGGACTGATGCGCACAAAGAGGTGAAAATGACTTACCCTTCCCATATTTTGCGGCGGGTTTCGCGCCCCGGGAGATACGCGGGCGGAGAGTACGGCGCCGTGCGGAAAGAGGACGCCGGAATCGAGAGCCGGGTGGCCCTGGTGTTTCCGGAAGTCTATGAGATCGCCATGTCCCACCTGGGGACGCAGATCCTCTACCATGTCCTCAATGCGGACCCGGCTACGGCCGCGGAACGGGTGCACTGCCCCTGGCCGGACATGGAGGCCGAATTGCGCGCCCAGGGGCAGCCGCTGCTGTCCCTGGAGTCGGGACGGCCCCTCCACTCTTTCGACGTCGTGGGGGTGTCGGTGCTCTACGAACTGACGGCCACCAACATCCTGACGGTCCTGGACGTCGGCGGCGTCCCCCTGCGGGCGGAAGACCGCGGCCCGGCCCACCCGCTGGTCATCGCCGGCGGGCCCGGCGTGTCCAACCCGGAACCGCTGTCCCTGTTTTTTGACCTGGTGGCCCTGGGCGACGGGGAGGAGGTTTTCCCCGAAATCGTGCGGCGGGAGCGGGAACTCCGCCGGGAAGGGGTCTCCAAGGCGGACCGGAAGGCCTGGCTGCGTCGCTTTCTCGACTTGCCGGGCATCTATGCGCCGTCCCTGTATGCCTGCCGTGCGCACAACGGGCGCCTGGTGGCGGACGAAGCCGCCGCCCACGGAGCGGCTCTGCCCTGGCCGGTCCGCAAGCGCACGGTTTCGGACCTCGACGCTTACCCCCTTCCCCCCCGTCCGGTAGTTCCCCACGTGGAGATCGTCCACGACCGCGCCACTACCGAAATCAGCCGGGGCTGCAACCAGGGCTGCCGATTCTGCCACGCCTCTTTCTACTACCGGCCGCAGCGGGAACGCTCGGCCCGGCAGGTGGTCGAGTGGGCCAAGAACGTGGTGACCGAAACGGGCTGGGACGAGGTTTCGCTCTCTTCCCTTTCATCCGGCGGCTACACCTGCGTGGAGGACCTGGCCGAGATACTGTCGGAGGATCTGAAACGCCAGAGCGCCGGACTCTCCTTCCCCTCGCTGCGGGCGGGCTCCCTGAGCCGGCGCCTGGCCCGGGCGGTGGCCGAGTGCCGCAAGAGCGGCTTCACGCTGGCGCCCGAAGCCGGTAGCCAGCGGCTGCGGGACGCCGTCAACAAGAACCTGTCGGAGGGGGAGATCATGGACGCGGTCCTGACGGCCCGCCGGCACGGTTGGGACCTGGTCAAGCTCTATTTCATGGTGGGCCTGCCCGGTGAAACCGACGAGGACATCGAGGCCATCGTCTCGCTCGTCCGGAAAATCCGGGCGGAAGCTTCCCGGGTGAAGGGCCCGGAGGTTTCTCGCCGCCCGCTGAACGTCAACATCACGGTGTCGCCTTTCGTGCCGAAACCGCACACCCCGTTCCAGTGGGCGCCCATGGAATCGCCGGGGGAAGTGATGCGGAAGGTGAAGTACCTGCGGGGGGCGCTCCGCGACCCGGCCATCAAGCTCAAGTGGCACGACCCGGACGTGAGCCGGCTGGAAGCCCTGCTCTCCCGCGGCGACCGGCGGATGGGCGAGGTGGTGCTGGCGGCATGGCGGGGCGGGGCCCGGTTCGAGGGGTGGCACGAAACCTTCCGCCCGGAAGCCTGGTCCGAAGCGCTGCGCGGCACGGGTGTGGACGAGGGGACTTTCCTGGCTCCCTGCGCCGTCGCCGATCCCCTGCCCTGGTCGCACCTCGAGCTCGGTTCGGGAGAGGACTGGCTGCGGGGCGAGTGGAAGGCTGCCTCGGAATCCCGTACCACGCCGCCCTGCACGGGGGCAGCCGGGGAGGACGGGGCGCTGCGTTTGGAATGCCGGGGTTGCGGCGCCGCCTGCGACATCGGGGCCATCGAACAGCGGTCGGCCGAAAATGCGGCCTGGCTGACCCGGACGGCGGACGCCCTCTCGACGGCGGAAGGGGAGGAGGCGCCGGCCGCCAGGGACAAGGGGTTGGGCACGCCGTTCCGCCTGTCGTTTTCGCGCCGGGGGCCGGCGGCCTGGATGTCGCACCTCGACCAGGTGCGCACCCTGCAGCGGGTCCTGCGCCGGGCCGGCATGCCCCTCCGGCACACCGAGGGCTTCACGCCCCGCCCGGTGATGGGTTTCTCTCCGGCCCTGGGTGTCGGCGTGGCGGCCGAATGCGAGTATGTCGACGCGTTCCTCCAGGGTGACGACCCCGGGCCGGCGGCGTGGCTGGACCGGCTGAACCGGGTGTCCATGGAAGGGTTGGTGTTCCGTTCCCTGGAGTACCTGCCCGAAGGGGCGCCCTCCATCGAGGCCTGGGCCAACCAGGCCGTGTACCGTTTCGTCTTCCCGGCCCTTCCGGAGGAGGTGCCGGAAGCCGGGGCGGGCTCGCTGCCCGACCGGGTCGACCGCTTGCTGGACCAGAAGGAACTCCTGGTGGTGCGGACCCGCAAGGGCACGACTTCTACCAAGAACGTCCGCCCCTTCCTGAAGAAGGCGGTTTGCATCCCCGGCGAGGGCCCGGGCTGCACCATGGACGTGTCCGTCTCGCTGTCGACGGACGGGACCCTCCGCCCGGAAGAGTGGGTGGGACTCCTCCTGCCGGATTATCGGGGCCCCTGGGAGGTGACACGCCTCTCTCTGGGCCGCGGCTGAAGCGGCCACCGGGCTTGCCGCGGCGCTACACGCCCTTCACCTCGCGGTCCAGATCGTCGGCCCGGTTGCGGATCAGTTCCGACTGGGAGGCGAGCTGTTCGCAGGAAGCGGCGGTTTCCTCGGCGCTGGCGGCGTTGTCGTTGGTCAGTTGGTCCATGGCGTGAACGGTCTTGACGATTTCCGCGAGGCTGGCGCACTGCTCTTCCGAGGAGACCGCGACGCCCCGCACGGTCTGCCCCACCTGGCTCATGATCCGGTTGTTGCCTTCCATGGCCTGGCCCATCCGGTCGAAGATGGCGGTGGCGTCGGCGATCTTGTGCACGGAGTCCTGGATGAGGTCCTGGGTGTTCTTCGCCGCCTCGGCGGAGCGCTTGGCGAGGTTGCGGACCTCGTCGGCCACCACGGCGAACCCGGCGCCCGCCTCGCCGGCGCGGGCCGCCTCCACGGCGGCGTTCAGGGCGAGCAGGTTGGTCTGGAAGGCGATCTCGTCGATGCTCTTGATGACCTTGGAGGTTTCGGCGCTCGAGACCACGGCCCGGCTCAGGGCCTCCTTCAGGGCTTC
The DNA here is from genome assembly GCA_964436005.1 of uncultured Acidobacteriota bacterium. Lineage (GTDB taxonomy): Bacteria > Acidobacteriota > JAAYUB01 > JAAYUB01 > JAAYUB01 > JAGNHB01. Next base: position 25,567 of record CAYTBK010000019.1, on the reverse strand, counting down.
CGTCTGGCTGCGGATCACCTCGGCGTTGGCCCGGGCCTCGCCTTCCACGAGGTCGCGCAGTCGGGCGCTTTCCCCGGCGTTGGCGCCGGTCCGGGCGCTGACGGAAGAGATAGACTCCACCGCCTCCTGGAAACCGGCGGCCTGCTGAGAGGTGCTGGCGGCCAGTTGCTGGGTGGAACGCGAAATCTCGCTGATGGAGAGGCAGGACTGGTCGTTCCCCTCCCGGATGCCGGAGACCGCGTTCAGGATGGGCCGGGAAATCCGGGATGACAGGCGCCAGGCCAGGAAGGCGGAAAAGACCAGGGCGCAGACCCCGGCGAAAACGGTGAACCAGAGGATTCGGTAGGGAGCGGCCATGACCTTGTCCATGGGGATGGACACGGCCAGGCTCCAGGGTGTGCCCGTCTGGCCGATGACCACCGGCATGAAGACGACGAAAGCGTTGGTCCCGAAAAAGGAGGAGTCGGCGAAGAAGGAGAAGTTGTCGCCGGCGACGATCCGGCGGGCGATGTCTTCCTTTTTGGCCAATTCGCCCGCCGCTTCCGCGATGGGCTTGTTGATGAGTTCCTTCCGGGGGTGGGTGGCGATGGTGCCGCCGTTGGAGACCAGGCAGGCGAAACCGGTTCCGTAGGGCTTGATGGTGTCGGTGATGCGCTGCAGTTCGACGAGGGTGATGTCGACGCCGACGGCGCCGATGAATTGACCCGCGGCATTCTGGATGGGTGCGGAGAGTGTTGTTTCCCAGTGGTTGCCGCCGCCCGAAGCATAAGTGTATTCATATGGTTCCATTACAACATCCCGGTTGCGCTGGCGGGGGATGATGTAGTAGTCACCGTCCCCGGGTGTTTCGTAGTCTGAGGTGACGTCGTTGGTGATGGGACCGCCGCCGCGGTTCCACGACGGGTCGAAGCGGCCGTGAGCCCCGTGGAGGGGGGCGTTGACGAACTCGGCGTCGCGCCCGTCCAGTGCGTTCGGTTCCCATATGGACCAGATGCACATGACCTGGGGGGTCTTGGCCAGGAATGCTTTCAACTGGTAGATGTAGGCGGGGCGGCGGGCTTCCAGAGGAACCTGCTCGAAAGCCTCGAAGGATTTGGCCAGGGTCGAGGAAACGCACATGGCCTGGTTGAGGACGGAAGACATCTCCGCGGCGCAGCGCCGGGCGACTTCCCTGGCCTGGTTCAGAGCCTCCTCGCGGGCGGATTGCAGCGTTCTCGTGGTGCTGACGACGGAGAGGGCGACCACCGTGACCACCACGCAGCCCAGGGTCGAGAACATGATCCGGAACGCCAGCGATTTGTTGTGAAATCCCATTTCCGCCTCCCGCCTGTTTTGTGTCACAATTGTAATGAGTATACTGCAAAAAGCTTCGATTTCCGGTTTTTTTCTCTGATAGGGGAGGTTTTATGAGTGGAAAACGGGAGGAGACGGGCGAAAAGGATTCCTGGCCGTTGCTGCTGCCGCTGGGGCTGGGGCTGGTCACGTTCCCCGCCGGCCTGCTGATCCTGACCGCCCTGACGCTCCTGTCCGGCGGGACGGTTTCCTGGTGGCAGGCCCCCTCGGCTTTTCTGCTGGCCATTGCGACGGCCTGGGTGAGCGCCCTCCGGCTCCACCCCGCTGGCGGCCGGCGTCTCGCCCTGTCCGCGGCGGTTTCCACCGCGGTTCTCGTCCTGCTGGCTGGGGCGGCCAGCGGGATGGTCTACGACATGTCCTGGGATGGGCAGTCCTACCAGCAGGATTCCGTGATCCAGTTGGCGGAGGGATGGAACCCGATCTATTCGAGCAGGTTCCCGGTGCCGACACCTCATGAGATGGAGCTGACGCACTGGGCGAAAGGCTTGTCGTATTGCGAAGCGGCCGTATATCGGGCGACAGGCAGGATCGAAACCGGGAAGATGTTCCACTGGATCCTGCTCGCCGCCGCGTTCTGCTTGAGCTGGCAGGCGTTCCGTGCTTTCGTGGCCGGACCGCCATGGCTGGTGGCGTGGCTGGCCGGCCTGGCGGCCGGCAACCCCGTCGGCCTCGGCCAGGCGCTGACGTTCTACATCGACGGGCCGCTGTCCAGTTGGCTGGTCATCCTGGGCGCGTGCCTGTGCCTCTATGGAAAACAGGGGCGGGGTTGGCAGTTGGCCGGGGCCGTCGTGAGTGCCATGTGCCTGGTCACGTTGAAGTTCACAGCCGTGGTGTACGTTGCCCTGTTTCTCCTGTCCCTGGTGGCCGTCTGCCTGGCCCGGCGCCGTTTCCGGGCCGGCGCCCGGCTCGCCGGCCTGTTCTTCCTGGCCGGCCTGGCGGGCACGGCGGTCCTGGGATGGCATCCGTACGTGACCAACGCCGTCCGCTTCGGGCACCCGTTCTATCCCATGGCCGGTCCCGGCTCGTTCTACCACTCCATCCTGCTGCAGGACCAACTTCCGCGCGATTTCTACGGCCGGAACCGGCTGGACAAGTTCTGGCGCAGCCTGTTCAGCCCCGTGGACAACGTCCACGGGCAAACGGAGAGCCGGCAGAAGGCGCCGTTCTCCCTCACCTGGCCGGAAGTTCTGCAGATGAGGGAATTCCACGCCGTCCGGCTGGGTGGCTGGGGCCCCTGGTTCGGGCCTGCCGCCGTGCTTTCGCTTCTCCTGCTGGCGCTGCTGGCCGCGGGCCGGGACCCGCGGGCCGGCACCCTGGCGGTCATAATGGTTCCGCTGCTTTTGCCGATTCTGTTGGTTTCGGAGTCCTGGTGGGCCCGGTTCTACCCGCAGCTCGCCCTTCTGCCCGTCGTGGCCGCCGGGGCGGGGTGGCTGTCGGGCCGGCGCGGCCCGAAGGCGGTCGCGCTGGTGACGCTGGCCGTTCTGACGATGAACAACCTGGCGGGTCCGGGAATCGGCAACCTTTACCTGATAAAGCAGAGCCGGGCCCTCGACGCATGCCTGGACAGACTGCGCGAGGGGCCGCAGCCGGTGGTCGTCTGCTTCTGGTGGTTCGGCAGCAGCCGGCTGCGCCTGGAAGAGCACGGCATCCGGTACCGGGAAGTGAACGACGTTTCCCTGCTCCCTTCCCGGCCCGCCGAGACGCTGCCGGGAACCCGGATCCGGTATTGCGCGCCCTAACGGTCTTTTCTTTCGATCTTGACGCGCACGCCGGCGGTGCGGCTCGCTTCCACCTCGATCTCCACCTCGGTGGCGGTTCCCTTGGCCAGTTTCCAGTAGGCCTTGTCCGGCCGGTCCTGGAAAGTGACCACCTGCCAGCCGCCGGTTTTCACGACGTTGTCGTAAAAACTGCGGACGGAAGGGAAATCGGCCGTGGTGGAGAGTTTGACCTCCGTGGCGCTGGCCCACCCGCCTTCCCCGCTTTCCGTTTCCTGCCCGGCGACGGTGGCGCCCGGGAACACGGGGATCTCCCTCACCGCTTCCGGGTTGGCCTCAGCGGCCAAGGCCGGTTGCGCGGCGGAGGACGGGGCGGCGCTTTCCGTGGTCGCGGTGGCGCCCTGGGCCGGCTGGGCCTGGGCCGTGGGGGCGGCCGTGCTGGCGGCGTTTTCGCCCTGGCCAGAGCAACTGCACAAAAGTAAGGTGGACAGCAGGGCGACGAGCAGGATCACGACACTTCTCATAATGCCTCCAGGACAAATAGGGGATGGGAATTGGCCTGCTCCATTCTAGCCGCCCGTGCTTTCCGGAGTCAAGGGGCTTGCCCGGGAATGACGGCCGTTCGAACGGCCCGGGGCCGGCGGCAGCGAAACATCGCGATTCGGCGGGCCGGCGGCAAAGCGGCGGCTGGAAAAGGGGGGCCGTCGGCATGCGGGTGAATCTTTTGGTCCAGTATGGAATTGTCATAGTAAAATGTCCTCGCCTGATCGGGACAACGGTTTTCGCCAACGGGTGGAAAAGAGCGGATATATCGCCTGATGAGGCTGTCGCGAGGAATACGCCCTGATGAAAGGATGCCTTCCAGTTTTCCATCGGATCGGGCGTGGCCACGCCGGGGCGGCCGGCTGGTTTCTGCGCCTGGGGATGCTTCTTTGTCTCGCCGGCGCGCTTTCGCCGTTTTTCCTTCTGCCGCGCGGCGCCGGGTCGCGTCCCGGTGCCCGGCCCGTCGCCCCGCCGGGGCAGGGGCCGTCGGCCGGCCTCTCTCCGTCGCTTCCCGGTCCCGCCGGGTTGCCTTCGCCCTCCGAGCGGGACATCGCGGACTCGGCCCGGCCGGCCCTGCGCGTCTACACCGACCGGGACGGCCTGCCGCAGAACACCGTGGAAGCCATGGCCCTGGACCGGAACGGGTACCTGCTGGTGGGCACCCAGGCCGGTGTGTGCCGGTACAACGGCGCTTGCTGGACCTCGCTGAACCTGCCCGACCCGGAGATCTCCAACTGGGTCCGGGCGATGATCGCCGCTTCCGACGGCAGCATCTGGGTGGGGCGGGATGGAGGGGGCATTTCCCGGCTGATGCCGGATGGTCGCTGGATAAATTACAGAAAAGAAAACGGATTGCCTCACGATCGAATCCGGTGCTTGCTGGAAGCGCAGGACGAGGCCGGCGGCCGCCTCATCCTGGCCGGGACCGGCGCCGGGGCGGCGATTTGGGACGGGAAGCGCTGGGCCCCCTTGGCGGGCCAACCGGCGGAGGTGAGGGCCGGCGTGATCGCGGCCGCGCAGACCCGGGCCCCGGACGGACGCCTGATCTTGTGGCTGGGCACGGAAAACGGCCTGTTCGGGGTAAGTCGTGGACAATGGACCCGCCTGGGCCAGGCGGACGGCCTCCCGCACCGCATGATCAACGCCCTCTGGCCCGCCCGCGGGAGGGACGGGTTCTCCCGTCTGCTGGTCGGGACCGGCGAGGGACTGGCCGTGCTGGGGCCGGGCGGCGTGGAGGTGTTCGGAGAGCGCGACGGGTTGCCCAGGAACTCCGTCACCTGTTTCGCGGATTTCCCTTCCCCCTCCGGCGATCCGGTCTACCTGGTGGGGACGGAAGAGGGCCTGGCGTTTTTCCGGGACGGGAATATCCGCGCCATCAATGTCCAGACGGGTTTTCCCAACCGGATCATGCGCTGCATGCTGGTGACCGGGACCCGGGGGGACCGTCCCCTGCTCTGGGTGGGCACGTTCGGCGGGCTCATCCGCATGGCCTCGGGAACGTGGCGGACCTTCGACAGGGAATCGGGGTTGCCCGACAACGTCATCTTCGCCGCCCTGGACTCCCCCTCCACCGATTCTTTCTGGGTCGGCACCTTCGGGGGGCTGGCCCGCTTCCATGCCGGCGCCTGGAAGACCTTCGGCTGGGAGGAGGGCCTGGAGGAAACCCGCACCTTCGCCCTGCTCGAAACGCGGGGCCCGCAGGGGCAGAACACCATCTGGGCGGGAACGCGCGGCGGGGGCGTACTCCGTTTCCGCGAAGGGGCCTGGAGCGTGTATGGCCTGAAGGACGGCCTGCCCGACGGCTGGGTCTACTCGCTGTGCGAAGCGCCGGCCCCGGACGGAAGCCCGACGGTATGGGCCGGCACCCGGATGGGGCCTTGCCGGCTGGCGGGAGAACGCTGGGTGCCCGTGACCCCGGAGGAAGGTTTCCCGGCGGTCCTGGTGGCCTCCCTGCTGCCGGCCCGCGGCCTGGACGGCCGGGCGGAACTTTGGGCCGGGACCCGGGGCAACGGAGTCGGCGTGCTGCGTCAAGGCCGCTGGGAGTTTTTCGGCAAGGAAGACGGCCTGCTCAACCTCAGGGTGACCGCCCTTTTCCAACGGTCGTTGCCCAACGGCCGCCGCCAGCTGTGGGCCTCGACTTTCGGCGGCCTGTTCTTCATGGATCCCGACGTGCCCCGGCCGTTGTTCCGGTCGGTCCCGGAATGTTGCCAGGAGGGGCGCATGGACACCGTCTACGGCCTCCAGGAGGACCGGCGGGGCCGGCTGTTCGCCTTCACCCAGCGAGGGGTGATCCGGATGACCCCGCGGACGCCGGGGGGAGACGAGTTCGACGCCTACACGTTCACCACCGGCGACGGGCTGCCCAGCAACGGCTGCACGCAGAACTCGAGCATCATCGACCGGAAAGGCCGGATCTGGACGGGGACGGTGGCCGGCCTGGCCCTGTTCGACCCCGCCGAGGAGGTGGACGACCGGGCCTCGAAACCGCTGATCCTGGAGAAGACCCGGGTCGGCGGGCAGGACTGTCGCCTGTCGGGGGCCAGCCTGGAGTACCAGCATCGAGGCGTCGTGCTGGAATACGCCCTGCTCAGTTTTTACCGCGAGGGCGACACGCGGTACCAGACGCAGCTGGTGGGACTGGAGGACGACCCTCAACCCTGGACCGTCGACGGGAAACGCGAGTTCGCCTCGTTGCCGGCGGGGTCATACACATTCCGGGTCCGGGCCAGGGATTACGCCGGCAACATTTCCGGGCCGCTGGAGATTTCATTCTCGGTGCGGCCTTCGCCGTGGAAGTCGACCCCGGCCATTCTGCTATACCTGGCGGCCGGCGCCCTGCTCGTGTTCGGCATCGTCCGCTGGCGACTGCTTTCCTTGCGGCGCCGCAACCGGATCCTGCACGACCTGGTGCAGGAGCGCACCCGGGAACTGGAGGCGGCCAACCGGACCATGCGGGAACAGAGCCTGACCGACCCCCTGACCGGGCTGCGCAACCGCCGGTACCTGGTGGAGGGGATCAGCGAGACGCTGGCCCAGGCCGTCCGCGCCCACCGGGACGTCGCCTCCCGCAAGCTGGAGCGGATCATCGTCAACATCGACGTGGCGTTCCTGATGGTGGACCTCGACCACTTCAAGGAGGTCAACGACACCTACGGCCACGCCGCCGGGGACCGCGTCCTGGAGGAGACGGCGAAAATCCTGCACCAGTGCATGCGGGCCACGGACACGGTGGTCCGCTGGGGGGGCGAGGAGTTCCTGATCCTGGCCCGGGACGCCTCGCGCCATGAGATCGCCGTGGTGGCGGAACGGATCCGCTCCCGGGTGGAGGACCACGAGTTCATGCTGCAAGACGGCCGGCGGATCCACCGGACCTGCTCCATCGGTTTCGCGGTGTTCCCCTTCTTCCCGCAGGACCCGATGCAGCTGACCTGGGAACAGGTGGTGGACCTGTCCGACCAGTGCCTGTACGCCGCCAAGCGCAACGGCCGCAACGCCTGGATCGGGGCGATCCCGAAACCGGTCGACAGCGGGGAACAGCCGGGGGAGGCGAAGCCGGCCGCCCCGCGACCGGCCGTGCTGACCATCAGCGAACTCGCGACGGCCGGCATGATCCAGCTGGTGCTCTGCGACTGGCTGGAACGGGAGAGCATCATACTGGAGGAACGGGAGCGGGAATGACCTTCGCCCCGCACGGGGGCACGGGAGAACGGTTCGCATGATCGACAGGGACAACATCGGCATCTTCGGCCGCATGAACGCCGGCAAGAGCTCCGTCATGAACCTCGTCACCCAGCAGGCGGCGTCCATCGTCGACGCCACGCCGGGCACCACCGCCGACACGCGGACCCTGCTGCACGAGATCCACGGAATCGGGCCGGTCCGGCTCTTCGACACGGCGGGAATCGACGAAGGGAGCGAACTGGGGCGGAAAAAGAAGCAGAAAGTCTTCCGGAACCTCGAGGAGTGCGACCTGGTCCTGCTGGTCGTCGATCCGGCGGCCGAAGACCTGGGGCCGGAAGAGGAACTGCTCGGCGCCGCCCGGGAACAGGACAAGCAGCTCCTCGTCGTCTACAACCTCTTCCGGGAGGAGGACGGCGGGCGGGTCCCCCGCGTCGAAGCCTCCATGCCGCTGCTCCGGTTCCACCGGAAGGTCGTCCTCCGGGCCAACGACGACCGGTACCGGAACACCCTGGTCGACTTCATCCTGGCAAACTACCAGCCCCGGAAAGCCGCCCGGGCGATCCTGCCCTTCGTCCGGCGGGACGAGTTCTACGTGCTGATCATCCCCATGGACGAGGAGACGCCGCCGGGAAGGTTCCTGCGCCCGCAGGCCATGGTGGAGGAGTTCGTCACTCGGAGCTGGGCCTATCCGGTTTCCTTCCGGCTCGACCTGCGGGCGGCCCGGGGGAGCGAGGCGGAGGTGGCCCGGGAACGCGCCCGGTTCGACGCCCTGCTGCACGCCCTGGCCCGGCGGCCGCACTGCCTCGTCACCGATTCCCAGGCCATGGACGTCATGAGCCGCTGGTGCCCGGACGACGTGATGCTGACCACCTTCTCCATCGCGTCCATCCAGTACATGAGCGGGGGGCGGCTGGAAGCCTTCGTGAAGGGGCTGGCGGCGCTCCGCCGACTGCAGCCGGGGGATTCCGTCCTGATCGTGGAGGCCTGCAACCACACCCGGGTGGGAGAGGACATCGGCACCGTGCAGATCCCGGGCATTTTCGGCCGGAAGTACCCGGGCGTCATCGTGGAGCATTGCTTCGGCCGGGAATTCCAGGAGAAGCGCGACCTGGAGAAATACTCCCTGCTCCTGCACTGCGGCGGGTGCATGATCAGCCAGCAGAAGATGGCCGCCCGGATCCGGGACCTGGATTCGCTGGGCATCCCGTACACCAACTACGGCATCTTCCTGTCGGCGGTCCAGGGCGAGAAGGCGCTGCGCAAGGTCCTGACCCCCTGGGGGATCGATCCTGTCCTGTAGCGCGCCCGTCGCCACCGGCCCGGTTCCGCGGGCGGGTTTCCCCCGATCCTCCGGGCAGAAATAATAGTCATTCTGGAATAAAACAATCTAACTCGCAATTGTCGGGCGGATAGTTTTGCCGTCTTTACAATTCTGTTCTTGACTGGGCCCTGTTTCCATTGTAAATTCAAACGAGTTAAATAGAAAAATTATTACATTTTTTTTGTATTTCGGCGTGTTCGATCCGGTTGCTCTTTCCTGGGGAAAACTGTGCGGCGCTGGGATTTTTCGTACGGAATGCTCCGGCGCTGCAGATCATTCGGTTGCAAGGAGGCTCCGATGAGGCTAGTCAACGTGCTGATGATCGCTTTTCTCGTTCCCTGGTTGTGCGGGCAGCAAACCGGGAGCGCCGACAAGGACCAGGCTTCCGACATCTCGGAAGTCTCGATGGACGACCTGCTCAACATCAGTGTCGTTTCCGCCAGCAAGAACGAGCAGAAACTGTACGACGCCTCGGCGAAAATCGTGGTCGTCACGGCGGACCAGATCCGCAAGCGAGGGTATCTCGACCTGGAGCAGGTGCTGCACGACCTGGCCGGGTTCGACTTCAACAAGACCATGAGCATCGAGTGGTCCACCATCTTCATGCGGGGGTTGCGGACGGACAATTCGGACCGTTTCCTGCTGATCTGGGACGGGGTGATCCAGAACGACCTGTGGAAACAGAGCGTTTGGCTGTCCCGCCAGTACCCGCTCACGAACATCGAACGCATCGAGGTGATGTACGGCCCCTCCTCGCTCCTCTACGGGGCCAACGCCTTCTCGGGCATCATCAACGTCATCCTGAAGAAGGAAAAGGACGTGAACGGCATCAACTTCCTGGCCACGGGCGGGTCCTTCAAGACGGGTCTCGTCGAGGTCAACGCCGGCAAGGAATGGAACGGCTGGCGCTTCATGATGAACTATCGCATGTTCCAGTCCAACGAGATGGACCTGGAGGGCAAGAGCTGGACCGACAATGCCGGCAACGAGCGGAACTATGTCCTGACCGACGACGATTTCGTGCCCGCTTCCGACCCGAAGTACGCCCTCGACGTCAGGGACGGCGTCGTGTTCTGGGACCCCGGCGACCACAACAAATATCCTCTTCCCCTGGCGCCCGAACACCACACCAAGGACTGGTTCCTGCAGTTGGGCGTCGGGTACAAAGGGTTCGAATTCAGATATTTCCGATGGGAACGGGACGAGAACGGCGATCTCATGTACACGCCCCAGAAGCGCATCAACACCGTCTGGACGCCGGACGCCTCGGCCGCCTACGGGTCGTATACCCACCAGTTCACCGAGCACCTGAGTTCGAAGAGCTACGTCATCTACCGGACGTCCGGCCTGATCGGGGACCGCTCCAACGACCCCAGCTTCAAGGCCTACTTCACCGGCGACGACTCCAACCCCATGGACCGGAAGATCTACAAGCTGGGCTTCAACGGCTTCTACCGCCTGCACAACGTCGAATGGAAGCTGGGCGAGCAGGTGAACGCGTCCGTCTGGAAGGCGGACGTGGTGGGCGGCGTCGAGTACACCATGACGAAGAACTACGAGGACTACTGCGTGAAGAGGTACCTCGACTCCGATTACGTCATGACGCCGCAGCACGACGAGCGCAACCTCGGCCTGTACGTCAATGCCGACATCCGCCTGCACGAAATGTTCACCCTGACGGCCGGCACCCGGTTCGACCACAACTACGTGAAGAACGAGGAGGGCGGTTTCGGGAACCTGTTCACCTCCCGCATCGCCGGCGTCTTCAAACCTTCCAAGAAGCACTACTTGAAACTCATCTACGGGCAGGCCTTCCAGGCGCCGGACGCCTGGCGCAAGTTCTCCACGGTTCCCGGCGAGCGGCCCTTCGCCTCGCCCGACCTCAAGCCGGAGAAGCTGCGGTCGGTGGAGTTCTGCTACGTCTTCCTGCCCCTGGACAAGTGGGAGCACAACCTCAGCGTCTTCCGGAACAACGTCGAGGACCTGATCTCCACCGTGAACTACGAGTACCAGGGGGCGGTGATCACCAAGTTCGCCAACGTCGGCAAGGTCAAGATCTGGGGCGTCGAGTACGAGACCCGGTACTTCCTGGACAAGGAGAAGAGCTTCTACTTCAACCTGACCTGGAACTCGGCCAAGGACGGCACGACCGACCGCAAGACGGGCGACATCGCCCCCTACAAGGCCAACTTCGGCGCCGACCTGACGTTCCGGCAGCGGTATTGTCTCTCTGTGCGCGCCCACGCCGTCTCCGAGTGCAAGACCATCAACTGGGACAGCGCGAGCATCTACGTCGTCGACAAGGTGCCCGGGTATCTCACGGCCGACGTGACCTTCTCGGTGCTCAACGTCTGGAAGGGACTCGACCTGAGAGCCGCCATCTACAACGTGACGGACAAGAAGTACTACAATCCCGGGGTGCGCACGGCCAACGGCATCGGGTACAATTCGATGGTGATCCAGGAACCTTTCCGGATTTTCGTCAGTCTGAACTACAAGTTCTGATTGCCGCCGCGTTCGGACCGTTAGGAAAAGGAACGCCAGGCGGAAGGCCTGGCGTTTTTCATCGATCGCGGAAACGGGTGGGGGTTCCGGCCGAAGTGTTTCCAGCCGGGACTCTATCCTCTCACCGGGCCGGCATCAGGAGCTTGTACAGGTAGGCGTAGCACAGGGCGCTCATCCGGGCCGCCTGCTTGTTGTCGGCCGCGCCGGCGTGGCCGCCTTCCATGTTCTCCCAGTACAGGCAGTCGTGCCCCATGCCGAGGAGCAGCGCCGTCATCTTCCGGGCGTGGCCGGGGTGGACCCGGTCGTCCCGCGTGGACGTGGTGAAGAAGATGCGCGGGTACGTCGCTTCCTTCCTGGCCATGTGGTACGGGGAGTAGTCCTTCATGTAGGCCCACATGTCGGGGTCGTCCGGGTCGCCGTACTCGGCCATCCAGCTGTGCCCGGCCAGCAGCTTGGTGTAGCGTTTCATGTCCAGGAGCGGGACCATGCAGACCACGGCCTTGTACAGGTCGGGCCGCATCATGGCCACCGCGCCGACCATCAGTCCGCCGTTGCTGCCGCCCCGGATGGCCAGCTTGCCGGGGGAGGTCACCTTCTGCCGGATGAGGTCCTCGGACACGGCGATCATGTCTTCGTACACCTTGTGGCGGTTCCGCTGGATCGCCTCCAGGTGCCACCGGGGGCCGAACTCCCCGCCTCCGCGCAGGTTGGCCAGCACAAGGACGCCGCCCTTTTCCAGCCAGACTTTTCCCGCCGACGAGAGGTAGTACGGGGTCTCCGAGACCTCGAAGCCTCCGTAGGCGTTGATGAGGGTGGGGTTGCGGCCGTCGAGGGCCATGTCCTTCCGCGAAACCATGAAATAGGGGACCTTCGTCCCGTCCTTCGACACGGCCATCCGCTGGACGGCGGTGTAGGGCGAGGCGTCGAAGACCGCCGGCAGGCTCTTCAGTAGTTCCGGTTTCCCTGTGGCCGCGCTGACGAAGTACAGGCTCGGCGGCGTGAGGAAATCGTTGTAGCTGAGGAAGTAGTCGTCGTCCGTCTCTTCCGTTCCCATGATGTGGAAGGTCCCGAGCCCTTCCGCGGGGACCGGTGCGGACTTCCACTGGCCGTTTTCGCCCAGGCGGTACTCCACGATCCGGTTCACCACGTTGTCCAGCAGGGTGACCAGGATCCGGTTGCGGGTGACGTCCACCCCCTCCACGGAAGCGCTGGGCCCCGGTTCGATGAGCAGTTCGAACGACGGTTTGCCGGTCAGCAGGCCCTTGATCGGCGCCAGCACGACGGAGCCCTGCCGGAAGGTCTTGCCGCCCGTGGTCCAGTCGGACTTGAGGGAAAACAGCATGCGTCCCTCGAACAGGCCGGCGACCTGTGCGTCGGCCGGCACGGCCAGGCGCACGAGGCGCCCGCGGTGCAGGATGTACTTTTCGCTGTGGTAGAAGTCGGTGTTCTCCTGGACGAAGTCAACGTTCCCCTGGCGCTGGAACATGCGGAACCCGTGGGCGGCCATGCCGTCGGGCTTGCCTTCGTAGACGGTCCGGGCCTCGTCGAGGGGCGTCCCGCGCCGCCAGAGCTTGACGATCCGCGGGTAGCCCGAAGCGGTCATCGTGCCCGGCCCGAAATCGGTGGCGACGTAGAGCGCGTCGCGGTCTTTCCAGGCGACTTCCGACTTGGCTTCCGGGAGGAAGAACCCGTTCTTGACGAATGTCTTGGTCACGGCGTCGAACTCGCGGACCTCCACCGCGTCGGCACCGCCGCGCGAAAGCGAGATCAGGCACCGGTCATACCTGGGGTACAGAAAAGAGGCTCCCTTGTAGACCCAGTTCTTCCCTTCCGCCCGGCAGAGGGCGTCGATGTCCAGCACCGTTTCCCAGGCCGGTTCCGCCTTGCGGTATTCGGCCAGGGTCGTGCGGCGCAGGATGCCCCGCGGGTGTTCGGCGTCCTTCCAGAAGTTGTAAAGGGTGTTTCCCTGGCGCCCCGGGTAGGGGATCCTGTCCTTGGCGTCCATCACGGTCAGGATGGTTTCGTACGCTTCGCGGTAGCCGGGGACGGCCTCCAGCTCCTTGGTGGAAATGTCGTTGCGCTCTTTGACCCACTCCAGGGCCCTCTGCCCTTCGACCTCTTCCAGCCAGGCGTAGGGGTCGTTCTCCCCCTTCGCCGCACATGAGATTGTGATCATGACTAACCCCATCAGAAACATTCGATTGAACCGCACCATGAAATCCTCCTCGCCTTGCGGGCCGTGTTTCCGGCGGGGCCGACGCCCCGCCCAAAGATGCCCTTTTACTCGTTCGGCCTGGCCAAAGTTTCGATTTCACAACGGATGACGATTGCAAAGGATATAGAACCATGTTAATTGTAAATTTCATATCAAGGCCGCACGGGATCCGAGATGAAAGCCGGCCGGGCGAGGGTGGAGCGTTGAGCGAAAAAGAAGAACGTTTCCTTCATTTTGCGACGAATGCCCAGTCTTTTCTGATCGATCTGCCGCTGCTCTACCGCATCGTCCTCTACTCCCCCCCGAAACCGGTGCCCTTCGTGCCCGACTACATCCAGGGCATCCTCCATTTCGAGGGCAACATCTGGGTGGTGGTGGACCTGGACTCGATCCTGGGTGTTCCGGCTGGCGAGAGCCTCCCCGAGTACGTGCTGGTGAAGTGCGGGGACTACCACCTGGCCTTCCGCGTTCGCCGCACGCGGGACATCGTGTCTGTTCCCCCGGACCGCCGGGAACGGCAGGCCGTTCCCGGCCTGCCCGATTCGTGCGTGCGCTTCTTGACCGTTCTGGAGGGAAGTCTGACATATTCTCTGGACATGGAACGATTTGTGGAGGCGTTCAGCGTCAAATGACCGAGATGCGGGAGGCCGTGGACGTTTTTCAGGCCGGGTCCGAACTCTATGCCCTCCCCACGGGCACGATCCGGCGCATCCGCAAGATCCCGGCCGGGGTCGAGGCGGAACCGAGCCTGGATTTCATCCTGGAGGAACCGGCCGCGGGTCGCCCCGCGAGGCTGCTATTCCCGAGCCAGGGCGGGTCCAGGGTTGTCCTGGACGTGCGCTCGGGGAAAGGTGAGATGGAGATGGAAGTGGACCGGGTGATCCATGCGAACGCGGTCCCGGACGAGTGGGTCCCGTTCGGGGCCGGAGACGCGCGGTTCTGCGGCATCGGTTTCGTGACCGGCCTCGTCCTGTTGCAAAAGGAACGCATTCTTCTTCTTTCGCTGGATCCCCTGCTGGAAAAGATCAACACCTGGAGGAATCATGTCGCCCAATGAAGAGACGAGCGCCGCGGGCAGCTCTTCCGTCATTCGCACCACGCTGCTGGCGGGTTTTTCGGGAATCATGGTCCTGGCCGTGGCCATCACGATCGTGATGATGTCGCTCTCCCCGGATGCGGGCGCCGTGCGGAGCGTCATCGCCCTGGCCGGCATCGTCGCGCTTGGCGCCATCCTCGTCTGGATCGGACGGAAAACGCTCCCGCTGCTTCGCGAGCTCGAGAACGCCGCGAAGGAGAAGGCTGTCCTGGAGAGCCGTTCCCTGGCCGAACTGCAGCGGAGCATGGAAGTGATCCGGGAAGGCGACCTGACGGCGGTGATCGACCGGGCGCTTTTCCCCGTCGAGTTCCACGCCCTGCTGGAGACCATCCAGGGTTCCATCGCCGGTTTTTCCACCATGCTGAAGAAGATCCAGAAGACCTCGGCCGAAGTCAGCACGCAGGCCCACCGGATCCTGGAGACTTCCGGCGAACAGGCTTCCGGTTCGTCCGAGCAGGCCGCGGCCGTGGCCGAGATCACCTCGGCCATGGAGGAACTCGCCCGCACGGCCGCCCAGATCGCCGACAACACGCATTACGTCGTCAACTCCTCCGAGGAGTCCGAGCGGCGGGCCCAGGAGGGCATGACGCACATGCGCGGGAACGCCTCCAGCCTGGAGCGGATGAACGAGCGCATGCGCGACATCAACGAGAACGCCCACAACCTCGGCGAGAAGTTCCAGGAGATCGACAAGATCCTGGCCCTCATCACCAGCATCGCCTCCGAGACGCACATCCTCGCCCTGAACGCCGCCATCGAGGCGGCCGCCGCCGGCGAATACGGCGCCCGCTTCTCGGTCATCGCCTCGGAAGTGCGCCGGCTCTCCGACATGAGCCAGGATTCCGTGGACGAGATCAAGAAGATCCTGGGCGAGTTCCAGCGCTCCATCCAGAACACCATCCTGGCCACGGAGCAGGGCACCAAGGAGTTCGAGACGGCCATGGAGGCCGCGTTCCTCATCCAGGAACACCTGTCGGCCATCACCGACAAGGTGGGGCACACCACGAGGTCGGCCAAGGAGATCTACCTGGCCACGCAGCAGCAGAAGACCGCCTCCGACCAGATCGTGGAGACGCTCAAGGACGTGTCTTCGGTCATCCGCCAGATCGCCAACGCCTTGCAGGAGTTCAACCGCGCCGCGACCCGGCTCAACGCCCTGGCCATGGAGATGCAGCTGATTTCGCAGAACTTCACCATCGAGTCGGACCGGAACATCAAGTACCTGGTCAAGAAGTCGGTGGAGAGCGACGACCTGCGGCATTACCGCAAGCGCAACGCCGCCGCCGTCCTGGACGAGATGCTGCAGCTGTACACCTTCGTGGAGCTGATCTACATCGCCGACACCGAGGGGATCCTGGCCGCTTTCGCCGTGCGGGACCACCTGAAGTCGGAAAAGAACATGGAGACCCTGACCCAGGGCCACAACTTCTCGCAGCGGCCCTGGTTCATCAACGCGCGCGACACGCGCCGGGCCTTCATCACCCCGATGTACAAGTCGGCCCTGACGGGGGAGGAGTGCTTCACCATCTCGGCGCCCATCACGGGCCTGGACGGCAGCTTCACCGGGGTCCTCGGCGTCGATGTCAACGCGGTGCACTGGTCCCGCATCGACTGACAGGTGGCCATGCAGGACAAACTCCAGAAATTCAGGCTGCAGTTCAACGAGGAAACCCGCGAGAGGATCGGGGCCATCAACAACCTCGCCCTTTCCCTGGAGCAGGACGCCTCGCGCAGCGACCTGGTGGAGCAGCTCAAGCGCGAGATGCACACCATCAAGGGGGGGAGCCGGATCCTGGGGCTGCGCTCCATCTCGCACCTCGCCCACTTCTTCGAGGACTTTTTCATCCAGGTCATGTCGGGCAGCCGCACGATGCCGGCCGGCCTGGCCAACCGCCTGTTCCGGGCGCTGGACCTCATGCAGGAAATGCTGGAGCTGGACGAGTCGGAGAGCCTGTTCCAGCGGGTGGAGGATTTTCTGCGGCAGTTCCAGTCCGAGGGCCAGCCCCCCGGCGGGGGCGGCCCCGGGTCTTCCCAGGACCGCATGAAGCAGATGCTCAAGGACAAGCTCAAGAGCCGCCTGCAGGGGGCCCGGCCGGCTGCCGTGACTGCTCCCGCGGAGGCGTCGGAAGCCGGTGCGGCGGCCGAGGAGCTTGCCCCCCGTGCCGAAAGACCGGCCGAGAGCGCTCCCCTGGCGCCAGGCCCAGCCGCGAAGGCTCCGCCCGAGAGCGCGTCCACGGCCCCCTTCGCCGGGGAAAGCCGGGAAAATGCGCCTGCCCCAGAGCGCAAACAGTCTTTTTCCAAGAGTTTCCGGATCGACAGCGACCTGATCGACACCATTTCCGACGGCGCCCTCCAGCTGAAGGTGATGACGTCCTTCTTCAACATCTTCCTTTCGGAGTACACGGGGCTTTCCCAGGCTGTCGGCCGCCTGCAGGATGACCTGCTGGCGGCGGCGCAGGGTCTCGCCGGGTCCCCGGCGGCCGAGCCGGTGGAGACGGTGCAGATGCACCTGCGCGACCTGGCCCGGTCCAGCCAGGAGAAGAAGAAGCTGATCAGCACGCGCGTCGTTTCCTACCAGCACTATTTCGACACGCTGTTCCGCCACATCGAGGACCTGAAACTCATCCCCCTGGCCACCATCTTCTCGGTATTCCCCCGTTTCGTCCGGGACTACTCGCAGCGCAACGAGAAGGAGATCTTCTTCGACCACTCCGGCGGGGCCACACGGCTGGACAAACGCATCGCGGAGGCCGTCAACGACAGTTTGGTGCACCTGCTGCGCAACGCGGTGGATCACGGGATCGAGCCGCCGGAGGACCGCCTGCGGCTCGGCAAGCCCCGGGCCGGGAAGATCATGCTGTCCGCGGCCACCCAGGGCGACCGGGTGGTCATCGTCATCCAGGACGACGGCAAGGGGTTCGATCCCGAGCAGATCCGGGAGTCCGCCGTGCGCAAGAAGCTGGTGACGGCCGAGGAGGCGGCGCGCCTGAGCGCGGAAGAGGTGATCCAGTTCGTCTTCACCCCCGGCTTCTCCACCGCGCCGATCATCACCGACACGTCCGGGCGCGGCGTGGGAATGGACGTCGTCCTGCACGCGGTGAACGACTTCAACGGCACCATCCGCATCGACTCCGAGCCCGGCCGCGGCTCGACGATCCGGATGACCCTGCCCATCAGCGTCTCCACGACCCGCATCCTGCACGTCCGGGACGGGGAGAATGTCGTGGCCATCCCGGCCGACCCCATTCTGGAGGTGAAGCAGGTCCACCTGTCCGACATGACCCGGCGGGGGAACATCCACTTCTACCTCGAAAAGGGCGTATCCATGCCCGCCGCCACGGTGTCCACGGTGCTGGGCGGCCAGGGCGACGCCCCCCAGGCCCGGGACTCCAAGATCATGCTGATCATCCAGGTCGAGAAGAACCGGTTCGGGCTGATGGTGGACCAGACCCTCCACGAGGAGAACGCCATCCTGCACCGGAAGGACCCTTTCATCCAGGGCATCCCTTACATCGTGGGCATCACCGTCAGCATCCTGGGCGAGCCGTTCCTCGTGCTGGACGCCTACGGCCTGCACAAGTTCTTCCAGTCCCCGGAGCGGGCCCAGGTGGCCCGCCCGGCGGCGGCCCGGACCCGCAGCGTCCAGAAGACGGTCCTCCTGGTCGAGGATTCGGTTGTGACGAGAGAGATGGAAAAGGCTATCATAGAGTCGGCGGGCTACCGGGTCGTGGAGGCCGTGAACGGCGAGGACGGGCTGGAGAAGCTGGGCGGCCACGCGGTGGACTGCGTGGTGTCGGACGTGGAAATGCCCCTGATGGACGGTTTCACCATGACCGAGCAGATCCGGGCCATCCCGCGGCACAAGGACCTGCCCATCGTCATCGTCACCACCCGGGAGAACCGGGAGGACAAGATCCGCGGGATCCAGGTGGGCGCCAATGCGTACATCACCAAGAAGGATTTTGACCAGATGAAGCTGCTGGAGACGATCCAGCGCCTGATATGACGCCGCTCCCCCCGGGGCCGCGGCAATTCAACGGGAGGGCCAGCCATGCAAGCGAAGAGAATCCGGGTATTCCTGGTCGATGACTCGCCGACAATCCGAATGATCCTCAAGGACCTCCTGGGGGCGTACCCTGACATCGAAATCGCCGGGGAGGCCGTCAACGGCCGGGACGCGGTGGAGCGGGTGCACCTTTACAACCCCGACATCGTGGTGATGGACATCCAGATGCCCATCCTCAACGGCTTCGAGGCTACCGAGCAGATCATGGCCCACCACCCGAAGCCCATCCTCATCCTGTCCTCCATCGTCAACAAGTCGGAGGTGTTCACCTCCATGCGCGCCATCGAACTGGGCGCCCTGGACGTGATGGAGAAGCCCGAATTCACGGACGAGCGGAAGATGGACGACTTCGCGGCCAAGCTGGTGGACAAGATCCGGGTCCTGTCGCGCATCCAGGTGATCACCCACATCCGCGGCCGCCACACGCCCGTGGTGTCGGAAGCGGCGCCGGCCACCGTCGCCGCGCCGCCCAAGCCCGAATTCCCTTTTCTGCCCGATACCATCGAACTGGTGAGCATCGGCGCCTCCACCGGCGGACCGCTGGCCTTGAAGATCCTCCTCTCCGGGCTGAGCCCCGCTTTTGATATACCCATTGTAATAGTGCAACACATAACCAACGGGTTCATGGAGGGGATGGCCGGCTGGCTGCAGTCGGAGTGCAAGCGGAAGGTCGTGGTCGCCGAGGACCGGCAGATGCTGGAGAAACGCTGCGTGTACTTCGTGCCCAACGGCTTCCAGCCCAACTTCGTGGCCAGGGGCATCCTGGCCCTGGAGGCCACGGTGCCGCCGCGCGGCGGTTTCAAGCCCTCGGCGGACGTCCTGCTGGAGAACACCGCCACCTACTACGGCGACCGGGCCATCGGCGTGCTGCTGACCGGCATGGGCGAGGACGGGGCCCGGGGTTTGCTGGCCCTGCGGGAGAACAAGGGGATCACCATCGCCCAGGACCGCTTCTCCTCCATCGTCTACGGAATGCCTCGGGCGGCGGCGGAAATGGGGGCGGCCATGCACGTGCTGCCCGTCCAGCAGATTTCCGAATTCCTGAACAACTTCATTCTCGGGAAGAAACAGCTATGAGCGCGATCAAGGTCCTGCTGACGGAAGACTCCCCCACGGTGCTGGCCTTTTTCCGCACCCTGCTCGAAAGCGAGGGCTTCGAGGTCATCATGGCGGAAAACGGGCTCGAGGCCATCGGGAAGTTCTACCAGACCATTCCGGACGTCGTGGTGTCCGACGTGGAAATGCCCATCATGAACGGGTACCACTTCTGCCGCTTCCTGCGGAACGAGGAAGAGACGAGGGGGGTGCCCTTCGTGCTGCTGACCGCCCTCACCGAGGGGCTGTGGGAGTACTGGGGCCACGAGATCGGCGCCGACCGCTACATGCGCAAGGACGAAAGCTCCGAGACCCTGCCGGCGACCGTCCGCGAACTGGCGGCCCAGAGCAACTACGACCGCGCCACGGTGGCCAAGCTGGGCGTCAAGTACGCCAACCCCTTCCACATCCTCGACCGGCTCAACCGGATGCTCGACCGGGAACTGCTGCGGATGACCCTGACCAGCAAGATCACCTCGCTGGCCTTCAAGGACGTCACCCTGAACGAACTGAGCCGCGAACTCCTGGACACCCTGCTGAAGATCATCCGCGTGGAGTCGGCGGTGGCCGTCATCCTCAACACCGAGGAGATCCACGTCTACTTCCACGCCCCCCAGCCCATGGACAACGCCTACTTCGAGGAGTTCCACGGCCACTACATGCAGTTCCTGCAGGACAAGTCGTCGTTCAACCTGGAGAGTTCCGACTTCTCGGTGGAATGCTTCGCCGAGATGACGGAGGAGCCCGTGCCGTTCCGGCCGGACGAGGTCAAGCCCTTCTTCCGGCGGCTGTCGGACGAGGCCCAGATGGCCCTCTTCCTCGCCCCCTGCCCGGACGTGCCGCTGCAACGGGATTCCCTGGAACTCGTGGAGTCGCTCATGGACTACCTGTCCATCTCCATGGGGCACACCTTCGTCCAGCAGAAGCTGAAGAACCTCTCGGTGATCGACAGCCTGACGCACCTGTACAACCGGCGGCACTTCATGAACCTGCTGGAGGCGGAGTACCGGAGGACGATCCGCCACAACCTGAACCTGACGGTGATCTTCATGGACCTGGACAACTTCAAGAAGATCAACGACACCTACGGCCACCTGAGCGGCGACATCGTCCTCAAGAGCCTGGCCGAGACCATCGGTGCGGCCATCCGCACCTCCGATGTGGCGGGGCGGTACGGCGGGGAGGAATTCGTCATCTACCTGCCGGAGACGAACCTGGAGAACGCCTTCATGACGGCCGAACGCCTGCGGAAGACGTGGGAGGCGAGGTCCATCGCGGTGAACAAGGACGTGGTCATCCGGGTGACCATGAGCCTGGGGGTCGCCTCCATCACCGAGGTCGACCCCAGCCGGGGAGTCGAGGGGATGCTGGACCTGGCCGACCAGAAGCTCTACCAGGCCAAGCAGTCGGGGAAAAACCGCGTCGTCAAGTGACGGGGCGGGCGACGGGGATCGCTCATGGCCACGATGACCCCAGCGGCGCTCAAGGAGCTCACCGCCTTTCTCGAAAGGCGGTGCGGGCTGTCGTTTTCCGAAGGGGACTTCCCCTCCCTGTCCCGCAAGATCGAGGACCGCATGCTGGCCTGCCGGACGGACAGCCCGGCCGCCTACTTCGCCCTGGTCTCGTCCCCGGAAGGGCTCCCCGAGCTCAAGGAACTCCTGAACCAGGTAACCATCAACGAGACGTTCTTCTTCCGCATCCCGGCGCACCTGCGGGTGTTCGCCGACGAGATCCTGCCGGCCCTGGCGGCGCGGCGGAGCAAGGAGAGGCGGCTGCGGGTCTGGTCCGCGGGCTGCTCGACGGGGGAGGAGCCCTATTCCCTGGCCATCCAGATCGTCGACTCCCAGCTCTTCCACGGCTGGGACGTCCGGGTGTACGGCACCGACATCGGCGAGAACGTCGTCGAGAAGGCCCGGCAGGGTCTCTACCGGGGCCGCTCCATCCAGACGGTCGCCCCGCGCTTCCTGGCGTCCTACTTCGAGAGCCGGCCCGACGGTTACCTAATCACGGACGAAGTGCGCTCCCTGTGCGAGTTCCAGGTGCACAACCTGGTGGCCGACCCGCCCCCGGCGGCCCGGATCGACGTCATCTTCTTCCGCAACGTCATGATCTACTTCCAGCCGTCCACCACCACCCGGATCATAGACACCTTCGCGCGGGTCATCCCGGAGGACGGTTTCCTGGTCATCGGGCCGTCGGAGACCCTCTGGCGCATCAGCGACCGGTTCTTTCCCCACTTCCGGGGGGACTGCTTCTTCTACCGCAAGTTTTCCGCCGAAAAGGAGTCGGCGGAAAAACCGGCTCCGCTCCCGCCGCCGCAGGCGGAGAAGCCGGCCCCGCCCACCCTCTTCCCCATGCGTTTCGAAACCGGGCGGACCATGCCCATCCCGGTCCAGCCCGCTCCCCCGGCCGCCGCCGGACGGGAAGAAGGGCGCCCGAAGGCCGCCTCCGTCACGGACCGCGAGCGGCTCCGGATGGTCGAGGACTTCCTGGGGGCGGGTGGCTACCCCGAGGCCATGAACGTGCTGGAAACCCTGGGCAGTTCCATGGAGGTCCTTTTCCTGCGCTGCGAATGCGCCCTGGCCATGGGACGGCACGCCCTCTTCCTGGAGTGGAAGGACCGGCTGCTGGAGAAAGACCCCCTCCACATCGAGGTCCGCTACCTCAACGCGCTCTACCTGTCCAACCGGGGCCTGGCCGGCGCCGCCCGCGAGGAGCTGCAGAAGATCCTCTTCGTGAACGAGAACGCCATCCTCCCCCGCTACGCCCTGATGCTCCTGCTCGAACGGGAGGGCAAGCGCGACCAGTCGCGCCAGGAAGGCCGCAACCTGCTGCGCATCATCGAGTCGGGGCGGGGGCAGGGGTTTCGGCAGAAACTCCACGACCGCCAGGCGACAGAGAAGGAAATTCTTCAACACTGTAAAAACAAATTGAAAGTCGAATCGGGCTTCTGAACCGGTTCCGGCAGACAGGAGGACAGGTGGCCATTGTCGATGTACATCCTCTATCTTCGCGCTTCCACGAGCGCGAAAGGCTGCGCCCGCAGGAAGAGTGGCTGGCGGCGGTGGAGCGGGAGGGCGGTTTCTCGTTCCGCCGGCTCGGCCCGGACGACCAACCGGAACACCCCCTCTCCCTGGTGTGGGTGCGCACCGGGGGGACCGAGGGCCAGTTCCGGGCGCTTCTGCCCCGGCTGGAAGACCCGGTCTTCCTGCTCACCAACCCGGGGGAAAACAGCCTGGCGGCGGCCCTGGAGATCCTGGCCCTGGTCCGTTCCCTGGGGCGGCGGGGGGAGATCCTGCACGGGACCCCGGGCCGTCTCGGCCGGGAGGTGGCGAAACTGTCCCTCTGCGCCCGGGCCCGCGCCCGCATCGCCAGGGCCCGCTTCGGCGTCTTCGGCGAACCGTCGGACTGGCTCGTGGCCAGCGGCGTCGACGACGCGGCGGTGCGGGAGCGCTGGGGGGTGGAGATCGTCCGCCACAGCCTGGCCCCGGTGCTGGCGGCCTGCCAGTCCGGAGCGGAAGACGGCGGCGACGTGCCCGCCGTCTTCGGGGGCCTGGACCCGGCGGTGGGGCGCCTGTACCGCTTCCTGCTCGATTCCGCGCGGCGGGAAGGCCTCGCCGGCCTGACCCTGCGCTGCTTCGACCTGCTGCAACCCCTGCGGCAAACGGGTTGCCTTCCCCTGGCCGTCCTCAACGACGAGGGCGTCTGCGCGGCCTGCGAAGGCGACGTGCCGGCCCTGTTCACCATGTACCTGGGGGCCTGCCTGGGCCTGGGCCCGGGCTTCATGGCCAACCCGTCCAGCCTCGACGAGGAGACCGGAGAGATCGTCCTGGCCCACTGCACGGTTCCGCTGTCCATGGTTTCCGAGCCCAGTTTCCCGACCCACTTCGAATCTGGCCTGGGGGCGGCCGTCCGCGGCCGGATCCCCGAGGGCGGGTGCACCCTGGCGCGTGTCGGCGGGCGGGCGCTGGACCGCTTCTGGTTCGCCACGGGCGCGGTGGAGGAGAACCTCGCCCGGGCGGACCTCTGCCGCACGCAGGTCCGCGTGCGCCTGCGCGGGGACGGGGTGTCCTCCCTGCTGGCGGACCCCCTCGGCAACCACCGGATACTTTTCCTCGGCGATCATGGGGAAACCCTGCGGCTCTTCTTCCGGCACTTCGCCGGGGCGGGCGCCGAGGCCGGGGTCCGGCCGGATCCGGGGATCGGCCGGCCGTGAGCGGTTTCCGCTGGCTGGTCAGCCTCGTGGCCTGGAATTCCGCCGGCGAGATCGGGCACTGCCTGGAGTCGCTGGAAGGGCAGACCTGCCGGGATTTCCGGGTGCGAATCCTCGACAACGCCTCGGCGGACGGCACCGTCGAGGCCTGCGGGCCGTTCCTGGGCGAACGGGTCGAACTGGTCCGTTCGCCGGAGAACCTGGGCTATTCCGCCGGGCACAACCGCCTGCTGGCCGATGACGATTCCCCCTGGATCCTGTTCCTCAACCCCGACACCGAACTGGCCCCGGACTTCCTGGAACGGGCCGCCGACCTGCTGGCGCGGCACCCGGAGTGCGGGAGCCTCTCGCCCCGCCTGGAGCGCATGGCCGGACCGGCGGAGGGCTTCGCCCGCCTGCCCCTCCTCGATTCCACGGGCATGTACTGGACGAAGACGCTCCGCCACCTCGATCGCGGGGGCGGGGAATCGGCCGCCGGGCGGTACCCGGACGAGGAGTACGTCTTCGGGGTGACCGGCGCGGCGGCGGTCTACCGGCGGGCCTGCCTGGAGGACGTGGCCTTCCGGGGGGAGATCTGGGACGAGGACTTCTTCGCTTACCGCGAGGACGCCGACCTGGCCTGGCGGGCCGCCTGGCGCGGCTGGAAATGCCTTTACGCCCCGGCGCTGCGGGCCTGGCACGTGCGCCGGGTGCTCCCCTCCCGGCGCCGGGACTACGCGGCCGAAATCAACCGCGGTTCGGTGCGCAACCGGTTCCTCCTGCGCCTGAAGAACCTGCCCGCCGGGCTGGGCTGGCGCCTGGCCCCCTGGATCCTCTGGCGCGACCTGCAGGTGGCCGGCGGCGTGCTGCTGCGGGAGTGGTCTTCCCTGCCGGCTTTCTGGCAGGTCCTGCGGCTCTACCCCGCCTTCCTGGCCAAGCGGCGCCACGTGCTGGGCCGCCGGCGCGTTCCCGACCGCGAGATGGCCCGCTGGTTCTCCTGCCCCGCGCAGGCTGTGGAGTAGGGCCATTCCGTTCTGCCGGAAAAGTTGCCTCTAGGAAAGGACGTTGCCGTATGAGCAGTTGTTTCGCGTCGTAATGGACATGAAGGCACAAAACACACGAACGAGGCCATGGTCATCGATCCCCGCGGGAAAGGGTCGGGTCGAGCGTGCCCGTACGGTTATTCCGGAAGGTGACGAACGGCCCGCAAACTCTGGCGTCCGCAAACGCCCGCGTCAGAAGCGGGTGTCGTAGCGTTTCCAGCGGTTGTGCATCCAGAAGTACTGTTCCGGGTAGGCGCGGATGATCTCCTCCATGGCCTGGTTCATGAGCAGGGTCAGGCGCTCCACCTCGGCCCGCTCGCTATCGAACGACCCGGCGGGGAGGATGGGTTCGCTCACGCGGGCGTCGAAGGTGAAGATCCCCGTGCGCATGCAGGCGATGACCACGATGGGCCGGCGGCACTGCACGGCCAGGATGGCCGGAATGGGCGAGGTCCAGGCCGGGCGGTTCAGGAACGGCGTGGGGATGCCCCGCTGGGTGCTCTGGTCGGGCAGGAGGCCCACCGACATTTTCCGGGCCAGGAAGTTCTGCAGGGGCAAGAGGGAGTTGCGCCGGGCGATGTAGAGCTGCCGGGCGTCGCTGCGGCTGGAGTAGAGGAGCTTTTCCAGCATGGGGTTGTCCAGCGGCCGGACCACCGACACCAGGGGGATGCCCACAGCCCGGGCGGCGAAGGGGAGGGCCTCCCAGTTGCCCAGGTGGGGCGTGACGAAGATGCAGCCCTGG
>CAYTBK010000018.1:36853-42390 GCA_964436005.1 uncultured Acidobacteriota bacterium | reverse complement strand
CGGGGCGACGAGGCCACGTAGTAGTAGTGCGGCCGGCGGTTGTAGACGCGCGGGCCGTAGACGTTGGGCTGGCCCTGGTTGGCCGCGTCGCCGGCCGCGTAGAGCTCGGAGTAGAGCTTGCAGGGGCTGGTGCTGGTGCCGCAGAGGGCGGCGTAGGGGATGATGGCCCACACCTCCTTCCCGTCCACCCCCGAGAAGCAGTGCAGCATGCCGTCGTTGGCGCCCTGCAGGATCATGGGGCAGCGGTTCGCCATGGCGTCGCTCTTGGCCCAGGTCTGGTAGTCGGTACTGGCGAAGGCCTCGGTGTTGGGCGGCCCCACGAAGGCGGGCGTGCTGTAGGTGATGGTGCCGAGATCCTGGTCGCGCACCCAGTTGATGAAGGCGTCGAGCTGGGCGTTGCTCAGCTTGAGCGGCTTGAGGCCTGCCAGGTCCTCTATCTTGCTGCGGTTGGTGGTGTTGAATTCCTGCACGTTGTTGGAGGCGTCGATGAAGTAGATGTTGCGGGTGGCGGGGTCGACGTTCTGGAGGAGGACCGCCGCGTCCCAGAGCAGGTCGGGCGACTCCTTGGAGAAGTCCGTGAGGAAGGTGATCTTGCTGGCGTCGGCGTTGGTGGTGATGGCCTGGAAGGCGCGCAGGTGCCCGCGCAGGGCCGGCGAGAAGGTGACGCCGGCCTTGTAGACGACGTTCTGCAGCTTCACGTCGGTGGGCATGGCCACCGGCCAGGTGCGCGCGGTGGGCGGCACGAAGCCGAGGATGGGCTCCGTGTCGCCGCTGATGTCCGACCCGATGTCGGAGAGGGCCTTGAGCAGGGCGGCCAGCAGCGACGCCTCGTTGTCGGCGAAGAAGGCCTGCCCGGTGCCGCCGGCGACGGCGATGTTGTTGAGATTGGTCTTGTCGCCGGCGCTCTGCATGGAGAAACCCACCACGTAGGTGGGAATCTTGTAGGTGTTGTACAGGGTGGTGGCCGCGGAGGTCGGGCCGGGCCCGAAGTTGCAGGTCGCGACGCCGTCGGTGAGCAGCAGCACGGCGTTGAGGCGGCAGGCGCCGTAGGTCTTGTCCAGCTGCATCTCGCTGTAGGTCATGGTTTTCAAAGAGTCCGAAGCCGGGTCGTAGATGTAGGGCTTCTGGCTGGTTCCAGTCGTGTTCTTCCCGTGCACGTAGCGCAGGATGGACTGCAGGGAGAGGCCGATGGGCGTGTTCCCGTTGGCGGTGAACTCGGTGAGGAAGGGGTTGGAGTTGCTGCCGCAGGCGATGGTGCCGGTGGTGCGGTCGAAGTTCCTGTCACACCAAACCTTCAGGTTGGGGCGGTTGTCGTAGCCCGTGTCGATGTTCGACTTGAACCACTGCTCGGGGTCGGGGTCGGCCACGTCCGTAGTGCCGGACGCGTGGAAAATCCCGGCCAGCACGCGGTCGGTGTTCTTCCCGTCGTCGCAGGACGCGCCCCGCCACAGGTAGGTGTCGCGCAGGTACCACCGGTATCCGATCTGTTCCCAGTAGGACAGCCCGGTGGGGGCACCCGGGGCCCGGTAATTGGGGTCGTCTGGATCATACTGGCTGTCCCAGGAGATGCGCGTCCCGTTCGTATAGGTGATGTACTGCCACAAGGACCAGCGGGCCCCCAGGGTGTTGCGGCTGAGCAGGCTGGTCATGGCGTTCTTGGTCAGGCGGATCTTGGAGTCGGGGGCCCACCCCAGCAGGTCGTAGTCCGAGCACTGGCCGCTGCTCCACCCGTTGGGCTGGCAGGACATGCTGCCGGACACGTCGACGAGGAAGTGGATGTTGGGGGGCAGCACCCGGCCGATGGGGTCGTTGGGGTCGTAGATGGGCTGGTTCTGCCCCTGCTGGGCGAGCAGCGGGCCGGCCAGGGCCAGGAGAACCAGGATGCCCGGAACGTATCGCGTTGCTTTCGATTTCATTGTAATCCTCCTTCCCGGCTTCAATAAGTCCGCTGGATGCTGGTGTTGCCCGGCCCGCCGCCGAAGGCGTCGGGGCTGGCCTCCATCAGGGGCGCCTTGAGCAGGATCTCCTCCTCCAGCATGCGCCGCGCGGCGGGCAGGGCGGCCGCGGCGGTGGCGGAGGCCTGGCCCGAGGCGACGCCGCCGCCGCCGAAGTTGGCGTAGCCGATGCAGCGGACGTAGAAGACGCCGTCCGCCTCGATGGGCTTGCCGCTGGTGTCCTTCTCGGTGGGGTCGTTGTTGGTCACGTAGAGCTCGTAGCGGTGGCCGGCGTCCAGCTGGCCCGTCACCCAGGGTTGCGACGACTGGTTCATGTCCAGGAACTTGTACCCGATGAGCGCGCCGCGGTACGAGGGAACCCCGGTCTGGGCGCCCGACTTCTGGTACATCATGGTGATCTGGTCGCGGGAATTCAGGCTCTGCATCAGCATCTCGGCGTGCTTGAGCCCGGCTTCGGCGGCGTAGAGGGCCTCCTTGCCGAAAGCCTCGTTGCGGGTGACGAACACCTCGGTGGTGGTGATGAGCACGACGCCCGAAGCCAGCAGCGCGAGGCCCATGACGATGAGCAGCACGATGATCATGGCGATGCCGCGCTCGTTGGGCGGAAACGGTATCTTGCGCATGAGAGTCCTCCCTGTTCGTTTCGGATGCGGTCTGGAGTCACGCCCGCGGACGGGCCGGGGCACACGGGCCCCGTCAGATCGGCGGCTGGAGGTTCCGGAGGTAGATGACCTCCTGGTAGACCTCCCGGTAGTAGGCCTGGCCGGGGGCGGTGCCGACGGAGGCGCCGGCCGCCCGGTCCTCGGCGGCGGGCCGCTGGTAGTAGACGTCTCCCGAGCCCTGCTGTTTTCCGGCCATGCTCTGGTCGACCACGGTGGGCGTGCGCCCGATCAGGGTGACGCGCATGGCGCGCAGCAGCCGGAGCTGGGCGGGGGTGGCCGTCAGGGCGGCGAAGTCGGAGTTCTTCCACTCGCCGGCGTCGATGGCGCCGTTGGAGTTGAGGTCCAGCCAGAGGGCGACCTGGAGGTCCTCCACGTATTCGGCCACCAGTTCCGGGGACGTGGCGCCGACCTTGACCTCCCGCCGGTAGAGGCGGGGGATGGACGGGTTGCTCTGGTCGACGTAGTACTCCCAGATGCGGATCTTGTAGATGGCCGACCCGGTGGGGTAGTCGTAGGGAAGCCCCTGTGGACCGTTTATTCCGCCATCATTCGCTCCTTGGTTGATAGCGATCGCGGTGAACGCGTTACTCGAGGTCGGTTTCTGGATTTCAACGGGCACGAAGAGGGAGGTGTGGGTGGTCACGCCGGGGTCGAAGACGTTGCCGACCAGGTTGGCGTCGGTGATGATGAGCAGGTCCTGCTCGGCAAACTGGTTCCCCGTCACCTTGATGGACTTGATCGTGGACTGGGGTTGGTTGTAGTCGGCGTAGAGCCGGGCGTCGTTGATGATGTCCGGCTCGGCGATGCGGATGCGGTCGGGCAGGCTGCCGTCGTAGCCCTGGTACTGGCCGAAGTTGGTGGCGGAGCCCCACTGCGTGAAGTTGGTGTTGGTGCACTCGACGGGGGCGAAGGCGAAGGCGCCGCCGTTCCCCGTGATGGTGGTCCACTTGCTGTAGGAGCCCACGGGCCGCAGGTCGCCGGCCATGACGTTGACGGCGAAGCGCAGGTTGGAGCGCAGGTTGGCCCGCATGATCTCGGAGGTGGTGATGCGCTGGTTCTGCACGAAGGCCGCCGTGGCCGCCCCGATGATGATGGAGACCAGCACCACCGTGACCAGCGCCTCGACCAGGGAGAACCCGCGGTCGGACCGCCGCCGGCGGGGACCGGGAACCGCTTTCGTTTTGTCAGGTATTCTCATTCCGGCCTCCTAGTTGTTGCGGTATCGGTAGGTGACGATGTTGACCCCGGCCACGTTGGGGTCGACGCCCATGGTTTTGGCGTACGCCTCCTTGTACTTGGTCGTGACGGTGATGCGCACCAGGGTCTGCGTGCCGCCGGGGTTGGTGATGGTCGTGTCGGCCACGGCGGCGTTGGCGACGTACAGGCTCGTGTTGTACTGGTCGGCGCCCATGCCCAGGTTCGCGGCGGGGTCGATGTTCGTGCCGTTGACCAGCAGGGTGCTCTTGGGCGGAAGCAGCATCACCGTCTCGGTGACCCGCCCCGCCAGTTGGGAGAGTCCCGTCACCCCGGCCGCGGTCCCGTTGTTCTTGAGGGAGCGCAGGAACACGTCGGCCACCCCGAGCATGGCCAACGCCAGGATGATCATGGCGATCACCGCGGTGATCATCGACATGCCCTTCCTGTTCACCCTCGCTGCCCGCACGCCTGTTTTCATCCGGCACCTCCTCCGCAGAAATCAAATCCTATGGAAGCATTGTCGGTGCCACTTTTTCACAAGCGACAAATCCTGTCATTGATGGAGTTGGATCAGAGGCGGGTGGGAGGCGCGGAAGGCGTGTCACTTTTCGCGTCGTCGCCGAAGCACAGCGGGCGGCAGGGGTAGGCTTTTTCCGAGGCGATGCTGTAGGCCGTGTTCTCCGCCACCACCAGGTGGTCGTGCAGCCGGATGTCGAGCTTGGCGAGGGTCTCGCGCAGTTCCCGGGTCAGCGCGCGGTCGGTTTCGGACGGGGCGCACTGGCCGCCGGGGTGGTTGTGGACGAGCAGCACCGCCGCCGCCCCGGCCGCCAGGGCCACCCGGGCCACTTCCCGGGGGTACACCGGCGCCTGGGTCACCGTCCCCTGGGCCAGGACGGCGCACTCCACCAGCCGGCCGCCGGCGTCCAGGCACAGCAGGAGGACCCGTTCCCGGTCCAGGTGGCCCACCTCCCAGCAGAGGTACTCCACCACGTCCTCGGGGGAGGCGATGCGCCGCCGGCGCCGCAGCCGCCCCTCCAGGGCGCGGGCCGCCACGGCGCGCACCACGCCCAGCAGCAGGGCGGACGTCCCGCCCAGGCCGGGCGCTTCCGCCAGCCGCTCCCGCGCGGCGGCCAGCACGCCGGCCAGGGAGCCGAAGCGCTGCAGCAGGGCCCCGGCCGCGGGCCGGACGTCCTTGCGGGCGATGGCGAACGTCAGCAGCAGTTCCAGCAACTCCCCGTCGCCCAGCGCCGCCGGCCCGCCGCCTTCGAAGCGGCGCCGCAGCCGCTCCCGGTGCCCCGCCCCGCCCGGCCCCGAAGTCCGCTTATCCACCCCATTCTTCACCATCTGGGCCTTCCTTGTTAAACACGAAGATCACCAGGGGCACGAAGGGCGACCGGGGATGAGGGAAAGCCCTTGCGCCTCCGCGACCGTCTGGCCGACCGGGCCACGACCTCGTCAGCGCCTCGCCATTCCGCCGATGTTCCTGTTCCCCCCGCCTCTCCTGGCCCGTTCGCGCTCCCCCGGACCGGCGACCGAACCCGGCCCCGGTTCCCTTATCTTCCAAAGCGCAATGGAAAGATGTTGGGCCCAGTCCCTCCCTTCCCATCTATCCTTCCCGTTCGTGCCCTTCGTGCCATTCGTGTTTATTTCTTCATGTCTACCAGATGAACCGCTGGATGCCGTCCTCGATGGGTTGCCGAAGAGGGAAACACGAATATCACCA
>CAYTBK010000018.1:0-36753 GCA_964436005.1 uncultured Acidobacteriota bacterium | reverse complement strand
ACCGCTGGATGCCGTCCTCGATGGGTTGCCGAAGAGGGAAACACGAATATCACCAAGGGCACGAAGGGCGAGTGATGGATGGGGGGAAACCACGGCCCCGCCGGCGGGCAACTCAGGCACCATCCGCGAAAAGATCGCTCGCTGCTCCGTCCATGCTGGGGCTTTTTCATCGGGGCCCTGTCGCCCTGTTCCCCCGGCCCTGTTCCCCCGGCCATATTTCCCATGCCCTCGTTCGTGCCCTTCGTGCCATTCGTGTTAATTTCTTCATGTTTACCGGATGAACCGCTGGATGCCGTCCTTGATGAGCTGCACGTTGAAATTGATCAGCAGCGCCAGCCGCTTGCCCGTCAACCGCAGATAGGTCAGGACCTGCGCCTCGAACAGGGGGTTCATCCTCTCCACCGCCTTCACTTCGACGATGACGCTGTCCGCGACGAGCAGGTCCAGGCGCAGGGCGCTGTCCAGGCGCTGGCCGTCGTAGAGGACGGGCACCGCGAACTGCCGCTCCAGGCGCAAGCCGCGTTTCCGCAGCTCGTACGCCAGGCACGTCTCGTACACCGTCTCCAACAGACCCGGCCCGAGCTCCCGGTGAACCCGGTACGACGCGTCGACCACGTGCATGGCCGCCTGTTCAATTTCCACGGAAGTGTTTTCGCCGTATGCCATTGCTTCCTCCAAAGGGGAATTTGAACACGAAGGCCACCAGAGGCACGAAGGGCGACCGGGGATGAGGGAAAGCCCTTGCGCCTCCGCGACCGCCTGGCCGACCGGGCCACGACCTCGTCAGCGCCTCGCCATTCCGCCGATGTTCCTGTTCCCCCCGCCTCTCCTGGCCCGTTCGCGCTCCCCCGGACCGGCGACCGAACCCGGCCCCGGTTCCCTTATCTTCCAAAGCGCAATGGAAAGATGTTGGGCCCAGTCCCTCCCTTCCCATCTATCCTTCCCGTTCGTGCCCTTCGTGCCATTCGTGTTTATTTCTTCATGTCTACCAGATGAACCGCTGGATGCCGTCCTCGATGGGTTGCCGAAGAGGGAAACACGAATATCACCAGAGGCACGAAGGGCGACCGGGGATGAGGGAAAGCCCTTGCGCCTCCGCGACCGCCTGGCCGACCGGGCCACGACCTCGTCAGCGCCTCGCCATTCCGCCGATGTTCCTGTTCCCTCCGCCTCTCCCGGCCCGCTCGCGCCCCCCCGGACCGGCAACCGAACCCGGCCCCGGTTCCCTTATCTTCCAAAGCGCAATGGAAAAGATGTTGGGCTCAGTCCCGCCCTTCCCATCTATCCTTCCCGTTCGTGCCCTTCGTGCCATTCGTGTTCATTTCTTCGTGTTTCAGTTCTCGAAACCGAGGGTGCTGCGGGTGAGCAGCACCTCGCCGTCCAGGGTCCGGTCCAGGCTGCGGTATTGCACCGCCTCGGAGACGTGCTCGGACGTGAGGTCCTCCGCCCCGGCCAGGTCGGCCACCGTGCGGGCCACCTTCAGGATGCGGTCGTGGGCGCGCGCCGAGAACCCCATCTCCTGCACGGCTTTTTCCAGGACCGCCTCCCCGCCCTCGTCGAGGGCGCAATACCGCCGGATCATGGGGGAGCTCATCCGGGCGTTGCAGAAGACGCCCTCGCCGGCGAAGCGGCGCAACTGGCGCTCCCGGGCCCGGCAGACCCGCTCCCGGATGGCCGCGGAGGGCTCCCCCGCCCCGCGGCGGCGCAGGTCTCGGCAGGAGACGGCGGGCACCTGCACCTGGATGTCGAAGCGGTCCATGAGCGGGCCGGAGATCCGCTGCATGTACTGGTGGACCGCCGGCAGGGCGCAGCGGCACCGGTCGGTGCCGTAATACCCGCAGGGACAGGGGTTCATGGCCGCCACCAGGGTGAAGCGGGCGGGGAACGTCAGGCTCATGGCGGCCCGGGCGATGGTGACGGCCTCGTCCTCCATGGGCTGGCGCAGCACTTCCAGGACCCGCCGCTGGAACTCCGGCAGCTCGTCCAGGAACAGGACGCCGTTGTGGGCCAGGCTGACCTCGCCGGGCCGGGGGATCATGCCCCCGCCGATGAGGCCGGCGTGGGAGATGGTGTGGTGGGGCGCCCGGAAGGGCCGCCGACCCACCAGGCCCTCCTCCCGCCGCAGGATCCCCGCCACGGAGTGGATGCGCGTGGTCTCGATGGCCTCCTCGAAGGTCATGGGGGGCAGGATGGTGGGCAACCGCCGGGCGAGCATGGTCTTCCCCGAGCCCGGGGGCCCCACCATGAGGACGTTGTGCCCGCCGGCGGAAGCCACTTCCAGGGCCCGCTTGGAGAGGGCCTGGCCTCGGACGTCGGAGAAGTCCGTGCGATAGCGGCTGCTCTCCTCCAGCAGCCGGCGACAGTCCACCACAGCCCGCTCCCCGGGCACGCCGTTGAGGAATTCCACCACCTCCCGCAGCGAGTCCAGGCCGTACACGGCCACGGATTCCACTACAGCCGCCTCGTTGGCGTTCTGCCGCGGCAGGATCAGGGCCGGGAGGCCGGCGTCCCGCGCCGCCACGGCCATGGACAGGGCGCCGCGGACGGGCCGCAGCCGCCCGTCCAGGGAGAGCTCTCCGAGAATCATCACCTCGCCCAGGGCCTCGGGGCGCTTCAGGTCGGCCATCACCCCGATGATGCCCACGGCGATGGGCAGGTCGAAGCCGGAGCCCTCCTTGCGCAGGTCGGCCGGGGCCAGGTTGATGGTGATGTTGTCCTCGGGCGTCATGAAGCGCGAGTTCTTCACCGCCGAGAGGACCCGCTCCCGGCTCTCCTTCACCGCCGCGTCGGGCAGCCCCACGGTGAGGAGCTTCTGGTTGCGCAGCGAAGGCGACTGGTCCACCTCCACGCTGACCAGGTAGGCGTCCAGGCCGAACAGGGCCGCGCTGATCACCTTGCTTAACACGGGCCACCTCCCCTTGGCCGCCCCCGCCGCCGGGACGCCGGGCGCGGCCCCTCCCGGGCGCCCCGCCCGCGGCGCCCCCCGCGGCCTGGCCGGTCGTCGAATGTCTCTTCGGTGGGAATAACGCGGCCGGAGGTGGCGAATGCACGCCATTCTCGGTCAATCCGGCCGAGACAAATCACAACAAATTTTATATCTGTAAGATAAAATTTTTGTTGCGCAAATAT
Source organism: uncultured Acidobacteriota bacterium (assembly GCA_964436005.1). GTDB lineage: Bacteria > Acidobacteriota > JAAYUB01 > JAAYUB01 > JAAYUB01 > JAGNHB01. The sequence goes on along the minus strand of CAYTBK010000018.1, from coordinate 33,624 downwards.
TTTTGCCATTCGCGCGGAGCCGGCCGGGCGGGGCGACAAGGCACAAGACCGCGGGTGCGCCAGGGACAGGACCGCACGGGAGCGGCCGCGCCTGAGCGCGGCATTCTAACCGTTCATTGTTTTGTTGGGCGGTGGCGAGGCTCCCGCGGGCGAGAGGGCCGCGAATTCCCTGCGCGGGCTGTTCGCCGGCGGCCGGAAAGCCCGCGCGGGAGTCAGTCTGCGGACGGCAGCAGGGCACCCAGGGCCTTGACGAGCTCCGACAGGTGGTAGGGTTTCTGGATGAAGCCCACGCCCGGGGTTTCGAGGGCTTCCCGGATGCCTTCTTCCTTCGAGAAGGCGCTGGCCAGGATGACCGGCATGGTGAGATTCCGCGCCCGCATGGCCTTGAGGGCCTCGATGCCCCCCAGCACGGGCATCATGGCGTCGAGCAGCACCGCGTCGAAAGGCGCTCCGCCCGCTTCCAGACGCTGCAGGGCCTCCTGGCCGTTGCGGGCCGCATCCACCTCGTACTCCAGCGACTCCAGGAATTCCACCACCAGTTCACGGACGATGTCCTCGTCGTCGACGACGAGGATGCGTTTGCCCCGACCGCTGCGCCCCTGGCTCATAAGCCCCCCAGCAACATAAGAATTCCGCTTTGTGCCAATTCATTATATAATCGGTTTGCATTTGTCGCCAACGGCTTCTTGGCAACTCGACACTATTTTTCAAGGGTGAAACCATGACGACCGGTTTTCCCGCGGCTGCCGCCCCCCGATCCGCCGAATCCGTGGAACTGGCCCTGTCCGTGTACCACAAGGTCTGCAATTCTCTCATGAGCGACCTGATGATCCACGAATTCAACAACATCCTGACGGGCCTGTCGGGGTATTTGCAGATGGCCTCCTGGGCCAAGGACCTCGAGGCGGCCCAGAAATCGGTGAGCGCCATGGAGGACGGGGTCGGCCGCCTCATCACCCGCATCCGCCGCATGCTCGACTTCACCCGGGGCGACACTGGGGCCCGCAGCGTCTTCGAGGCCCACAACTGCGCGCCCCTCATCGCGGGTCTGCTGGACTACCATTTCTCCCGGCGCGGCGTGAAGATCGACATCGTGACGGAAGGCACCGCCCTCGTCTCCGGCAACGCGACCCTCTTTGAAGCCCTGCTGCTGCCCCTGTTCATCGACTGCCGGGACCGCCTCATGGCCAGCCTGGGGGGCGGAGCCATCCACATCCGCCACCGCTCGTCCGGCCAGGCCTTCCGCCTGAGCCTATGGGACGACGCCGGCCGCCCCGACCCGGCCGCGCTGGGTCGGCAGGCGCACATCGAGCCCGGGCAGGCGTCCACCGCCCCTCTGCTCGCCCTGGCCGGGACGACCATCCCGCTGCTGGCCGAAACGATGAAGGCGAAGATCTTCTTCGACGAGGACGAGGGCGCCCAGGCCCTCTTCATCGAGCTCCCGGTCTTCCAGTGCTGACGTTTTCGCCCATCCACGCCAGGTAGTCCGGCCACCCGTCCTGCACCGGCAGGAGCAGCATCTCCGGCACCCGGTAGGGGTGCAGGGAGCGAAGCCGCTCCTGCAGGGACGGCCAGGCGTCGGCGAAGGTCTTGACCACCAGCTGCGTCTCCCGTTCGCGGCACAGGCGCCCCTCCCACCGGTAGACGGACAGGATGCCCTCGACCAGGGCGGCGCAGGCGGCCAGGTTCTCGGACACCAGCGCTTCGGCGGCGGCCCCGGCCGTTTCGGCGTCCGGGAAGGTGCAGAGCACCACGCAGGCTTTTCGGGCAGTTTCATCCATGACGACCTCCCTATTGGAATCCCGGGTGCATCAACGGCCGGCCAGACCTCTCACGGAGGCACTGAGAACACGGGGGACCTCCAGCCGAGCAGGGATCGCCAGACCGCGTTTCTTCTCGTGTTTGCCGGCGCGAGGACATGAAGGCCGCGAACAGGGCCGGCCGGGGCGAAACGCCGCTCAGTCCGCCGGGAACCACAGGGACAGGGACGCCGGCCGGGCGACGATCTCCAGCCCGCTGACCTGCCCGGCGTATTCGCCGTCCACCTGGAAGGGGAACGGGCGGCTCGCCGCCAGGGTGAACCGGTCCGCCCGCACCAGGCGCACGTCGGCGCCGCGGATGTGCCGCCCGAAAGGAAGGCGGGCCAGATACTGCAGGTAGCGGAGCCGGGAAGCGCCCCGGAAGACCACCAGGTCGAGCCGGGGGTCGGCGAGCGAGGCGGCGGGGGCCATGGGCCAGCCGCCGCCGTAGCGGCAGGTGTTGGCGGCCACGCCGAAAGTCCCCGCCAGGTTTCCGGCGGGAGTCCGGAAGGTCACCGGGGGGTAAGGGTAGGCCGCCCAGGTGCGCAGGGCGGCGACCGCGAAGGCGCTCCGCCCGGCCCACCGCTTCAGCCGGGCCGAGACGGCGGCCGTCACGGCCGCGTCGAAGCCCGCCCCGGCCATGGCGAGGAACGGCCGCCCGTTGGCGCAGCCGGTGGTGACGGGGCGAACGTCGCCCTGCCGCAGGCGGCTGGCCGCGGCCAGGACGTTTTTCGGCAGGCCCAGCTCCCGGGCGACCACGTTGGCCGTGCCGCCGGGCAGGACGCCGAGGGGGAGGCCGGACCCCACCAGGGCGGGCAGGAGCTCGTTGACGGTACCGTCCCCGCCCAGGCACCACACGCCGTCCAGACCCGCCCGGCGCTCCCGGACGATTTCGGCGGCCGACCCCGGCCCGCGGGTTGACTCCGTCCGCACCGACCAGCCGCCGTCGGCCAGCAGGCGGGCGACCTCCCCGGCCGCCGCCGCGGCTTTCCGCCCCCCGGCCCGGGGGTTGTAGACGAGGAGAAGCTGCACGGAGGGATACCGGCGGGTTCAGCGGCGGACCTGGCGCTTCATGGCCACCAGCTTTCGGTACAGGTTCTGCAGGACTTCCTCCGAGGGGAACCGCTCGAGGGCCTGCTCCGTGCGCTGCATGGCGGGTTCCAGGTGGCCTTCCCGCAGGATGCGGGACACGTCGGCGCAGGTGTTCTTGATGAACTCCCGCTTCTGCGCCTCGTCCCGCTGGTCCAGGATCCGCTTGTAGAAGCCCAGGAGGCTCGATTCCTCCGGGTACTGCTGTAGGGCTTTGTCCATGGTGGACAGGGCCCGGTCGAAGTTGCCGGCGTCCAGGAAGACCTTGGCCATGGCGATCTGCGAGCGGATGAAATCCAGTTTTTCCCCGGACTTCTTCAGGTCCTGCACGATTTTCCGCGTTTCGGTGATGCCGGGGGCGCCGGAGTGCTCCGCTTCGAGCTGGGAGAGCATGCTCTCGGCCATGTCGAACTTCCCGGAGCGGGCCATGGCCTCGGCGTTCTCCAGCCGCTTGCGGATCGCCGGCGCCACCAGCCGGGCCTGGACGTGCTTGCGCAGCTCCTCCAGGCAGCGGTCCGTGGCCGGGTCCTTCCCCCCGAAACGGACGATCAGGTTGTGCAGCAGCGTGTTGGCCTGGTTCAAGTCCCCCGCGTCGGCGTAGTTCTTCACCTCGTTCACGGCGGCCTGGGACAGGCTGGAGACGGTGCCGCCCTCCAACCGGATTTCCTCCTGGAAGGTGAAGGGCCGCTTCAGCGAAACGAGAATCGAGTCGATCTCCGCGGCCGCCTCGCCCAGGTTGGCGTACCGCTTGTCGCGGTCCTTCTGCAGGCAGCGGCGGCAGATCGCCTCCAGGGCGGGCGGACAGTGGGGATAGAATTGCGTCACGGGCTCGGGGTCCCCGTGCATCAATTTGTAGAAAATCTCCGGTATGCTCTCGCCGGTGAAGGGCTTCTGGCGGGTGAGCACCTCGTAGACGATGATGCCCACCGAGAACTGGTCCGAACGCCCGTCCAGGTTTTTCCCCTGGACCTGCTCCGGGGACATGTAGGACACCGTTCCCATGACCATTCCGGTCCGGGTCATGGTGGAAGCGCCGACCATGGCGATGCCGAAGTCCACGATCTTCACGGTGCCGTCTTTGAGGATGAAGATGTTGGCCGGCTTGACGTCCCGGTGGACGATCCCCCGCTCGTGGGCGAAGGCGAGGCCCTCGCAGATCTGCTTCAGGATGCGCAGGGCGTCGTTGACCGTCTGGATGCGGTTGTGGAAGATGTAGGACTGGAGGTCGGCACCTTCCAGGAATTCCATGGCGATGTACGGAGTGCCGTCGGCCTCCCCCAGGTCGTAGATGGTGACGATGTTGAAGTGCGCCAGGCCGCCGGCCGACTGGGCTTCCCGGTAGAACCGCTTGAGGAGTTCCGGGTTGGTGTTGAAGTCGCCGGTGATGGTCTTCAGGGCGACCTGCCTCTTCAGGAAGGGGTCGAAGGCGCGGTAGACCTTCCCCATGGCCCCTTCCCCCAGCACCGCCTGTATTTCGTATTTGCCGATTTTCTGCATGATGGTCCGGTCGTTTTCAGAAGCGGAGGACCCCCACCTCGACGTGGTGGGACTTCTGGGTCTTCGTGAATCCGAGGTTGTAGGTGACGTCGAAATCGATGGTGACCTTGTCCCGGGAGATCTGGATGCGGTTCTCCAGGACAGGGTTCGGATTGTCCGAGGACTGGAATTTCTTGTTGGCCAGCTTGATGATGGCGGCCTTGATCTCCCGCTCCGGGGCGTTGAAGGTGAGCAGGCGCTGCACCTCCGGCTCGATATCGTCCTTGAACCCGATGACGCCGAAATAGGTAGGTCCTGCGCAGATAGCCACATAGGCTCCGCAACCCACCGCCGCGAGGGCAAGGATGCACCCGAATTTTCCAAATCCCTTTGAATTCATCTTCTCCTCCACGAGCGATCGCACTTTGGCTGCATTCTACTTCGGGAAACGGCGGCGAGCAAATTATTTTAATGTCGCCTGCGCCCTTGCCTTTCGAATCGGCTTTCACTACAATTCTGACAGAGAAACGCGAAACGGACAATGGGGAGGTTCACGATGTTCCATGGATACAAGAACGGTCGGAAAGTCGGCATGGTTTTCTCCGGTGGCCCGGCTTCCGCCGCCAACACCGTCATCTCCTCGGCCGCCCTCGGTTTCATCAATTCGGGCGTTTCCGTCATCGGCTTCTACAACGGCTTCGAGCACCTCGAAAAATTCGAGAAGTACAACCCCTACTCGCTTCTCGAAAAGGTCCACTACATCACCTTCGACGCCTCCGTCAGCCGTATCCGGAACGAACGGGGGGTGTTCCTGCGAACTTCCCGCGCCAACCCGGGCAAGGAGATCGCCAGCCCCGACGACCTCAAGGACGCCAAGAAGACCAAACCGCTGCAGAACATCCTCGACGCCTTCGAGCACCTGAACGTCGGGGCCCTGGTGACCATCGGCGGCGACGACACCCTGAAGATCGCCAACTTCCTGAACATGATGGGGCTTCCCGTCATCCACGTCCCGAAGACCATCGACAACGACTACTTCGGCATCCCCTGGACCTTCGGCTACTGGACCGCCGTGGAGGTCACCAAGAATTCCATCCTCAACCTGCGGGCCGACGCCGAGTCCACGGACGCCTATTTCATCATCGAGATCATGGGGCGCAAGTCGGGTTGGCTGACCTACGCCGCCGGGATCGCCGGGGAAGCGGTCCGCATGGTGGCCAGCGAGGACTTCGAGAACCAGAACATGGACATCGAGGCCCTCTGCGAGAGCTTCGTCGACCTCATCATCAAGCGGGAGCGGGAGAACAAGCACTACGGCGTCATCTGCGTGGCGGAGGGGCTGGTGGAGAAGCTGCCGGAACAGTACCGCCCCCACGAGGTGGACAAGCACGGGAACGTCATCTACGGCCGGGCGGAGATCGCCAAGCTCCTGTCGGAAAAAACCAAGCAGATCTACAAGAAAAAAACAGGCAAATCAAAGAAAATCAATGACAAGCAAATCGGCTACGAAACCCGCTCGGCCCAGCCGGTCAGCTTCGACGTGGTGCTGGGCAGCATGCTGGGCTACGGGGCCATCAAGCTGTTCACGGAGAGTAAATTCGGCCACATGGTCAGCGTTTCCGACAACTTCGACATCATCGCCATCCCGTTCCTGGAACTGGTCGATGAGAAGACCCTGGTGACGAAGGTCCGCAACGTCCCGCAGGGCAGCGACCTCTTCACGCTGAAGGAGGCCCTGTCGTACCGCCCCCTGGAGTGAATGGGCGAGCCGTACGGCCTTCCCCGTGCCGGGAAGGAGAACGAACCCGACCCGCCCGCCGGACCCGCCGTCAAAACGGGCGCTAATCGTTGTCGAACCAGCTCTGGTCCACGGAAGAAGCGCTCTCGATGTCCTTGAGGTCGGACATCTGCGAGCTCCGCTGTTCCATGTCGGTCCGCTTGGAGAGCAGAACCCCGTTGAGGATGTTGCCCGGCACGTAGCGAACTTCCAGCACGCGCCGCCCGTCCGGGGCCGGGACGAGGGTGGTCGACAGCAGCCCCTTCCAGCTCGTCATGAGGTCGTTGAGCAGTTCCATCTGGCGGGAAGAGGGCTTCAGGTTCAGGAAATAGGTGACGGTCTTCTCGATTTCGGGCGTCGGGACGACGAGGAAGACCATGATGCCCTTGGACACCGATTCCATGGCCTTCTCGAACGCCTCGGCGTCGGCTATCTCGTCCACCACGAGCAGGTCCTGGTCCTCCCGCTGGGCGTCCTCGATGCCCACCGACATGGTCGGCGTGTCGGTGCCGACTTCGCGCTGGGTGATCATGGAGTAGTTGTTCTTGTGGCTGAACTGGATGGTGGGTTCCAGGACCAGGATCATCCGGCTGGCCGTGCGGTTGATGTAGTCCACCACCGCGGCGGCCACCGAGCTTTTCCCCGACCGGGCCTTCCCCTGGATGACGAAGAGGCCGCCCTTGGGTTCCTTCAGGTGGGCGAAGAAGTCCTCCGACAGGCCGAATCGCGTCAGGTCCGGAATCTCCTGCGGGATGATGCGCACGCACAGGGCCAGGGAGCCGCGCTGGCGGAACAGGTGGACCCGGAAGCGGCTGATGCCCTGGATGGAGTAGGAGAAATTCGAGCTCTGGACTTTGTCGAGGTACGTGCGGCGGGCCTCGGGGGTGTTCTCCGGGAGGAGAACGACCGGCAGCATGACCGCCGCCGCGGCCCGGGTCAGGGCCGGGGTCAGGACTGGCTGGGAACCCCGCATGAGTTTCGCCCCCACCCGGTAGGTGATGGTGGTCCCGGGAAAAAGATAGATGGTGGTGGCCTCGTTCTTGACCCCGGCGATCAGGAAGCGGTCCAGGTTGGCCGCGAACTGCTCGGGGTCCATGGGGGTAGAAGTCTGTTCCGGATTCGAAACGCCAGTCTGCATACCCTCCTCCCTTCTCGTCGGCAACCAAGCCATTCGGCAGGCCCGGAGTCCGCATATTCGCCGCCAGGCGGCCCGCCTATGATGCCACGAAACGGTGTTGAAGGCACCACGAAAAAAATCAGTACTGCCCGCCGTTCCCTTCGTCCCGGTCACCCGCCCGGACCGGGGCGGGGTGCCGGATGACCCGGTCGATGGAGTAGATCGTCTTGGTCCCGTGCTCGAAGTAGATCCGGGTCAGCAGTTCCCCCAGCAGGCCGATGCAGACGAGGAAGACCCCGGAGAGCACGAGCATGGCCCCCAGCAGGAGCAGGGCGGCGTGGTTGGCGAAGACGGACCCGCCCTGGAGGATCTTTTTCAGGAGCAGGAAAAAGCCGATGCCGGCCCCGGAGAGGAAGCACAGCACGCCCGGGATCCCGAAAAAGTGGATGGGCCGCTGGATGTATTTCAGGATGAAGCGGATCGTCAGCAGGTCGAACATCACCCGGAAGGTGCGCATGATGTTGTAGTGGGACTTCCCGTGCACCCGTTTCCGGTTGTTGATGGGGATCTCCACCACCCGGGCCCCTTGCGACAGGGCCAGCGCGGGGATGAAGCGGTGCATGTCGCCGTACAGGTCCACCTGGGAGAGGATGTCGCGCCGGTAGGCCTTGAAGGTGGTCCCGAAGTCGTGGATGTGGAGGCCGGAGAGCTTGGCCATGAGCCAGTTGGCGATCCGGGAGGGCAGCTTGCGGGAGAGGAAGGGGTCCTTGCGCTCCTTCCGCCAGCCGCTGACGATGTCGTACTTCCCCTCCACCATGCACCGGATCATGTCGGGGATGTCGGCGGGGTCGTGCTGCAGGTCGCCGTCCATGGGGATGACCACGTCGCCGGTGGCCTGGTCGAAGCCGGCGGCCAGGGCGCCGGTCTGCCCGTGGTTGCGGCGCAGCTTGACGACGACGACCCGCGGATCCTGCCGGGCCAGGCCGTCCAGGATCTTGAAGGTGCCGTCGGTGCTCTTGTCGTCGACGAAGATCATCTCGTACTCCGGCGTCACGTCCTTCATGGCGTCCAGGATCTCCTGGTACAGGGTCGGCACGTTCTTTTCCTCGTTGTGGAAAGGAACCACGATCGAGATCTTTTCCTGAGTCAGCATGTCATTCTCCCATGGCGGCGAGGGTAGCGAAACTGACCAGTTCGACCCCCCGGCCGTCCAGCAATGTTTTCACGGCACCGAGCAGCAATTCGAATTCGACGCCCCGCGATTCCCGGAGCCGGGAAGAGCAGGCCCGCATGCTTTCGTCCATCTCCGCCGGGTGGACCATCAGTTCGCTTGTCCCCTCGGGGAGGGCGGAAAAGACGTGTTCCACGTAACGCTCGCTCCACATCCCGGTGAAGGCGACGCCGAAGAACCGTTCGGGCACGCGGATCCCCGCCGCCCGGCAGCGCCGCCGGAAGCCCGCCCGGAACACCCTTACGGCGCGCCCGACGAGCCACTGGCGGGTGAACCGGAGCCCCCCGCCCGCCCCGGCCAGCGAGGGGCGGCAGGGGTCGACGTCGAAGGGGTTGCGCATGGCCCGGATGCCGTACTCGCGGCAGGCCGCGCACACGGCCGCGTGGATCCCGGGCAGGACGAAGGAATGCTTGTGGGCGTCCACGTGGGTGGGCGTCACGCCGGCGCGGAGCAGCTTCTCGAGCTGCGCCCCGACCTCCCGGCGCACGTCCGCGGCGGCGATGCCCCCCCGGGCGTAGCGGGCGCCGAAGGCGTCCAACGACGGCAAAAGCTTCCCGTCCCGCCCCACCAGGGAAGGTATGGACCCGGGCGGCGACACGGGCGGCGTCCCCACCAGGCAGAGGTGGCAGCCCACGCCGGCCCCGCCCAGGTCGGCGGCCATGGCGGCCGCTGCCTCGAACTCCGCCGCGGGGGCCATCAGGGTCGTGCTGGAGAGGGCGCCGGCACGGGCGGCCCGGGCGATTCCCCGGTTGACGCCGGCGTTGTACCCGAAATCGTCGGCGTTAACGATGAGCCGTTTCACCGGTTCCCCTCCCCGCCCCGATGGCAGCATACTCTTCCCGGGTGACCCGGCACACCCGGATGGCCGGCTTCCCTTCCACCTCGACCTCGAAAAGCCGTTTCCCCTGGTTTTCCCACAAGGCCTCGTAGTAGGCCACATTCTCGAAGTAGCGCCGCCCCGGCTGGAGGAACACGTACACGTCCCGCGGCGCGTCGCCGGCCGGCCCGCGGGAGTCGGACAGGTTGGCCACGGCGACGTCCGTCCGCCCGGCCCGCCGCAGGTAGAGCCCGAACACCGCCGGCGTTTCCCCGGCGAAGGCCGCCGTGCCCGCGGGCGCCATGGCGGCGGCCTTCCGGATGGCTTCGCGGAGTTTCAGGTCATAATAGTCGTCGTGCGGGAAGTAGTACCCCACCCGGGCCGCGCCGCCGCCGAAAGCGTTGACGTAGAGCGAGGGGTACGGCAGGGTCGTCACGGCGGTGACCGTGGTGGCTCCGAGCACCAGCACCGCCGCGGCCGAAGGCAAGGCCCCGCCCAACCGGCTGCGTCCAAAGGCTTCCTCCACCAGATCCCACAAGCAGCTGAGCCCGCAGGCCGCGGCCAGGTAGACGAAGGGCATCAGGCTCAGGGTGTAGCGGGTGAACTTCACCCCCACAAAGGAATAGGGCGCCAGCCAGAACACCAGGGAGAACAGCACCAGGAAGGGGCCCGCGTCACGCCACCGGCGCAGGCAGTACAGCAGGCCGGCGGCGGCGCAGGCCAGCACAACGGGCGGAACCTTGACCCCCAGGTACAGCAGGTAGAAATACCACGGCGTGCCGGCGAAGGGCGTTTTATCCACGTTGTTATAATACAGCGTATCCATCATGCAGTAGCCGTGGTGCGTCACCGTCCCCTGCCCCGTGTAGTGGGCGAGGTACTGCAGCACGGCGGGCGACAGGATCATCGGGTTCAGCAGCAGGAACACCAGTCCCAGCACCAGGAAGTAACGCAGCAGCTCCTTCCCGCCGTAGGCATCCGGCGGGTAGCCGGCGGGCTGAATCTTCCGGTGCCAGTAGAAATAGAGGAAATTCAGGCCGATGAAATGCGGGAAGTACTTCGAAGCCAGCATGGCGCCGAAGCAGGCGGCGGAGGCCAGGTGGAAGACCGTCTTGGAGCGCCCGTCCTGGTCCGGCGCCGTCTTCATCTGGCGGTGGAAGAAGATACCGAGGAGGATGAAGAAGACCATCAGCGTGTCTTCCTTGGCCACCCGGTTGATGAAGATGGCGTTGACCCCCGTGGCCCACAGCCAGGCCGAGATCACCCCCACCCGCCAGCCGAAGAAGGAGTTGGCGACGAGGTAGAGGGCCCAGACGGTGAGCGCGCCGAAAATTGCGTTGGGCAGCCGGACGGCCGTTTCCACCGGCACGGCGGCCCAGCCCCACCAGGCGGCCGGGCCGCGGTTCCAGCCGTCCGCGCCCCACCGGGACAGCAGGGCCAGGCTCTTCATGAGCATGGGGTGGTCGGCGTTGGCGGTGAAGTCGCCTTGCCGGTAGGAATCGACGGCGTTGACCTTGTTGACCTCGTCCTCCGCCAGGCCCGCCTGCGGCAGGCTGGCCAGCCGGAGGGCCAGGGCCGTCAGGAAAGCTCCCATCAGCAATATTTTCCGGTAGTTGCAAAGCCAGTCGTTCATGGGGCCCGTCGTTTCCGATGCGTTGTTTCCTTCGGCGGCCGAAAACGCGGATTATAGCCCAATCCACCTTGATTACAAAGAAAAAGGCCTCCTTGCGGAGGCCTTTCCCGTAGCGGTCAAAGACAATGCCTAGAAGATGAACTTGACGCCGAGCTGGATTTCCCGGTTGGAGTAGGCATTGTAGGTATACCCCATGGCGTTGACGCCCGTGCTGTAGCGCAGGCTGCGGTTGGGGTTGGTGTAGTTGACGGTGTTGAACAGGTTGAAGGCCTCCAGGCGGAGCTGGAGTTTGGAACCTTCGGAAGTGAACCACGGCAGCTTGATTTCCTTGAAGAGGGACATGTCGACGTTCCAGAACCGCGGGCCGCGGAAAGTGCCGCGATAGTAGTCGCCCTTGGGGTGGTTGAAGCCGTAGTAGGGGATGTCGACGCTGGAGTTGCCGGTCCAGACGAAGTTCGCCTGGGTCGGGCCGACCAGGTTGCCGCTGGTGGAGAAGGTCATGGAGCGGACGTCGGGGCGGCCGGCGATGCCGGAGCCGATGGCGTCGTACAGGACGGTGTAATCAAGAGGAGCGCCGGAGTTGGCGGTGATGATGCCGTTCACCTGCCAGCCGCCGATCAGCTGGGCCACGATTCCTTCCGTCTTGCCGCCGACCCACTTGCCGGGGCCGAAGGGCAGTTCCCAGATGAAGCTGGCGTTGAAGTTGTGGCGAACGTCGAACAGGGAGAAGCCCTTGTCGTAGCCCATGTCATAGAAGTCCTTCGAGTAGACGGTCTGGCCCTGGGTGTTGCCGCTGATGACGGTTTCCGAGGCGTTGTCGAAGGATTTGCCGTAGGTGTAGTTGATCTGGAACTGCAGGCCGTCCTGGTAGCGGTGGCTGAAAGACACCTGCAGGGCGTTGTAGCCGGACCAGCCATGGGCGTCCATGTAGTTGATGTCGTTGAACTGGGTGTTGTTGGTCACGAGGTAGTCGAGGTACAGCTGCTCGTAGTTCAGGGCGCCGAAGTTGTAGAGGCCGTAGCTCTCCGCCTCGTCCTTGAACGCCTGGCTCAGCTGGACCTGGATCGGGTCGCAGCGGGTCAGGAGGTGCGTGCCCTTGGAGCCGACGTAGGTGACTTCCAGGATGTTGCCGGGCCACAGTTCGCGCTGGATGCCGAAGTTCCAGGTGGAGATGTAGGGCTGCTGGAGATCGTCGTCGAAGATGGTGGGGAATTCCTGGAATTCGTTGACCTCGGGCTTGAGGCTGACGACGGGCAGCGGGGTGCCGTGCCCGTACCAGTTCACGCCGTCGGGGAAGATGCCCGTGCCGCCGTTGTTCCGGCCACGCAGGGTGGTGGAGTAGGCGTACGGGGAGTTGGAGGTGGTCCAGATCAGCAGGTTGTCGAACATGCGGTCGAAGGAGATGCCGTAGCCGCCGCGCACAGCGGTCTTCCCGTTGCCCCAGGGGTCCCAGGAGAAGCCGATGCGGGGAGCCCAGTTGCTCCAGTGGTCCTTGTAGATCTTCTTGTCGAGTTCAACCGTGGCTCCGGTGCCGATCCAGTTGACCATGGAGGGGTCCCAGGAGTAGAGGTAGTCGGCCCAGGTGTAGCCGTCAGTGTAGTTGGCCGGGTCGAAGAAGTTGCTGGAGTTGACCATGCGGTAGCCGTTGGCGTAGGCGTCGTAGGACCCGAAGTTCCCGTACATGTGCTGGGCTTCCTTCGGGGTCGGCTTGCCTTCGTAGCGGAGGCCGAGGTTCAGGGTCAGGTTGGGCAGGATCTTCCAGTCGTCCTGGATGAAGAAGTCGTACTCGCGGGTGCGCCACTCGCGGTAGTCGCCGAGGCCAACCTCGTAGTTGACGCCGTCGGAGTAGACGGTCTGGCCCAGGTTGTCGACGAAGCCGCTGGCGACGTTGCTCAGGAAGTTGCCGGAGTAGTAGCTCCGGGCGAAGTTCATGACCGGGATCTCGCCGAAGTTGGCGGCGCCGTTGTTGTAGGAGAAGCGGAAGTCGATGCCGAACTTCAGGGAGTGGGAACCCAGGTTCCAGGTCATGGTGTCCTTGATCTGGTAGGTGCCGTTGTCGCGGTACTGAGAGCTGTTCAGGCCGCTGGCGAAGTCCGTGAAGTTGTGCACGTCGCCCGAGGTGGTGCTGGTGAAGTTCAGGTTGTAGGCCAGCAACGCGTCAGGGACGGTCATGTCGAAATGGCGGTCGTTGTAAGCGAACTTGACATTGTTGACCAGGTTCGGGTTGACGATCCAGGTCCAGTCGAACGCCAGGGATTTGTTCTTGAGGTTCTGCGGGGGATAGCCGCCGATGTTGTCGGGGCCCGGCAGGGCGGCGGAGTAGGTGTCCTTCTCCGGGTTGTAGAAGTAGCGCCCGGAGATCGTGTGATTGGAGCTGAGCGCGTAGTCGATCTTCAGGGTGTACTGCTCGGCGTTGGTCTTGTTGGCGGAGCCCCAGGCGTAGATGCCGGAAGCCGGGGAGGTGCCCGCCTGGTCGGAGTTGGGCAGCGGGTAGTAGGTGTTGAAGATGCCCGCGATGGTCGGGTTGGTGATCAGGGCGCGGTATTCCGCGGTCGGGACCTCGGCCGTGGAGGAGGCCGTGTCGCGGTTGCGCAGGAACTGGGTGTTGAAGAAGAAGAACAGCTTGTCCTTGATGATCGGGCCGCCGACGCTCAGACCGTACTGGTTGTAGCGGTAGTTGCCCTTGGGGAGGTCGTAGTAGTTCTCGCGCCAGGAAGCGGCGTCGAACTTGTCCTGCCGGTTGAACCAGAACACGTTGCCGTGATACTCGTTGGTACCGGACTTGACCACCACGTCGATGACGGCGCCACCGGCGCGGCCGTATTCGGCGGAGGGGGTGGCGGTGACCATGCGGAATTCCTCGGTGGCGTCGACGTTCTGCTCGACGAGAGCGCCGCCGATGGTGTTGTCGTTGTTGTCCACGCCGTCAAGCTGGAAGTTGTTGCCGCGGCCGCGGGCGCCGTTGGCGGAAAGGCCGAAGTTGCCCGTGGCGGAAACGCCGGGGGCGAGGGCCATCAGGTCGAGGGGGTTGCGGCCGTTCAGGGGAAGGTCCGCGACACGCTTGGAATCGATGACGGTGTCGAGCTGGGAGCTCGTGGTCTCCACCTGTTCGGCGGAGGCGGTGATGGTGATCTGATCGGTCTGGCCCGCGACCTGGAGCATGAGGTCGTACTTCAGCGAGTCGCCGATGCTGATCTTCACGTCCGTCATCTTGAACGGAGCGAACTGGTCCAGCTCGGCTTTGATCTCATAGTTGCCGGGCCGGATGGCGGTGAAGTAGTAACGGCCGTTTTCGTCGGAAAGCACGTTTCGGGTGAGCCCCGTGTCGACGTTCGTCAAAGTGACGCTGACACCGGGAAGAAGCCCGCCCTGGGCATCTTTCACGATACCCTCGACGACCTGGTCCGCCGCGCACATGAACGCGGAAGCCAGCGCGATGACGGCCAATACCGTAAAGCGCTTCAACCAGTTATTCATGGAACCTCCTGTAAAGATAGTAAGTCGATAACGACACGATAACCGCCTTTCTTAGCAAATCAAGTGCCATCTAGCGTTGATGTTACCATATTGTCAAAGTCTTTGCCCGCCACCAATTATGCAGCGGGCGAAACGGGCCCCGGAAAATTAATCCAAGATATTGGATGGCAGGCCAAGATATTGAATCGGGGAGGGCGCCCGCCGCCCCCCCGCGGGTGGGGTCCGGAGTTCGGCAAAAGTCCGGTCGACCATCCGGATTCCGAGCCCCGCCACGCGGGGCGATTCAGTCGTCCACCAGGCCGTCGAACAGGGCCAGGCCGCCCGTGGAGGTCTCGCGGTAGAGGCTGGGGATGTCCTTGCCGGTGCGCTTCATGGTCTCCACCACCTCGTCGAAGCTGATGCGGTGCCGGCCGTCGGAGAGGATGGCGAAGGTGTTGTTGTCCAGGGCCCGGGCGGCGGCGAAGGCGTTCCGCTCGATGCAGGGGATCTGCACGAGCCCGGCCACGGGGTCGCAGGTGAGGCCCAGGTGGTGCTCCAGCCCCATCTCCGCGGCGTACTCGACCTGGAAGACGGTCCCGCCGAAGAGCTGGGCGGTGGCGGCGGAGGCCATGGCGCAGGCCACGCCGATCTCGCCCTGGCAGCCGACCTCCGCCCCGGAGATGGAGGCGTTCCGCTTGACGATGGTGCCGATGAGCCCGGCCGTGGCCAGGGCCCGCAGGATCTTGGCCTCGCCGAAGCCGTGCTCGGTGGCCAGGTAGTGCAGCACCGCCGGGAGCACGCCGCAGGACCCGCAGGTGGGCGCGGTGACGATCTTGCCCCCCGAGGCGTTCTCCTCGCTCACCGCCAGGGCGTAGGCGTACAGCAGCGCCCGGTTCCGCAGCGAGCCGGTGAAGCCCGAGGCCTTCACGTGGTAGCTGGACGCCTTGCGCGGCAGGTTCAGCCGCCCGGGCAGCACGCCCTCGTTCTCCAGCCCCCGGGCGACGGCTTCCTGCATGGTCTGCCAGACAAGGCCGAGGTGGTCCCAGACCTCCCGGCCCTCGTGCTCCTGGACGCACTCCCAGAAGGAGCGGCCGAGCCGGTGGCACCACTTCAGGATTTCGTGGAACGTCTGGAAGGGGTAGACCAGGGCGCTCTCGGTGAGGCTGTGGTCGTCCACCACCGCCCCGCCCCCGACGCTGTAGGCGGTCCATTCGCCCAGCCGGGCCCCGCCCGCGTCGTAGGCCTCGAAGGTCAGCGCGTTCGGGTGGCGGGGCAGCAAGACGCCGGGCTTCCAGGCCAGCTTCAGCTCCCGGCCGTGAAACACCTCCAGCAGGGCCTGGTCGGTGAGGTGCCCCTTGCCGGTGGCGGCGAGGCTGCCGAAGAGGGTGACCTTGTACCGGGCGGCTTCCCCGAAGCGGCCCAGGAAGGTTTCCGCCGCGGCCCGCGGCCCCATGGTGTGGCTGCTGGAGGGCCCGTGCCCGATGCGGAAGATGTTCTGGATGCTCTCCATCCCGGTGGGGGCGGAAGCCGTCTCGTTGCCCTGCTTGTTTTCCGTCACGTTGCACTCCTTCATTTAGATTGGACAATCGTTCCGTCGGCGGCCGGGTTGCGCCGCCCCGGTCAGGGCCGGCCGGCCGCGGCGACGACGGCGAGGTGGACCAGGTCCAGGAGGCCGACCCGCCCGTCCCCGTCCAGGTCGGCCACCCGGGGGAACCCCTCCCCCGCCGACGCCGAAGCGGCCAGGAAAGAGGCGATCCGGACCAGGTCCGCTGCATCCGCGTGCCCGTTGAAATCCAGGTCGCCGGTGCTCCGGGCCCGGCCCAGCACGTCCGCCCCGCCCCCCGCCCAGGCCAGGAAGGCCGCCGACAGTCCCGGGTCGTCCTGAATGCGCATGTCGGTGTCGTGGGACGGGATGTCGTCGTTTTCCCAGCGCTCGTTCCACCAGGAAAACCCGATCACGGCACCCCAGCGGAAGGAGGACAGGTCGGCCAGGGCCGCCCCCGCCCACGGGCCCGGCTGGCCCAGGGGGTTCCCGGAGGTGGCGCCGAACTCCGCCACGATGACGGGCTTGCCCGGCGCCAGGGCGCGCAGGCGAGGATAGACGGCGTCCATGGTGTCGCGGAAAGCCGGCCACCCTTCGTCCTGGGGAGTCTGGGCGCCGTAGATGCTGACTCCCAGCCAGTCCACCCACTCGTCCCCCGGGTAGTAGCGTTCCAACCGGTTCCAGTCCTCGTCCGGCCAGTCGTTGCCGTTCACGTGGAAGACCCAGGTGATGTTGAGGGCCCCCTCCTCGCGGCACAGGCCGACGATGTGACGGAAGGCGTCCACGAACCGTTCTGGGCCGTCGGGCCGGGCGGGATCGCCGTAGCCGCCGGTCTGGCCCCCGCCGTTCCATTGCCCGTTCCAGGAAAACCAGCTCCCGTTCATCTCGGTCCCGTACTCGGCCAGGAGCGCGGAGCGGAAATCCCGGGCCGCCCGGGCCCACGCGCGCAGGTCGGCGTCGAAGTCGCCGGATATGATCCGGTCCAACGTGTAGATCGGCTCCGCCTGGTCCTGCTCGCAGCTGCTGCGCAGCATCAGGCGGAGGTAGGGGACGGAGCCGGCCTGGCGGATCCAGCGGGCCGTGGCGAGGGGGAACGCCCGCCCGTGGAACCAGTTGTGGGAGAAGTAGACCCAGGCCGCCGTCTTCCCGGCCGCCGCCTCGTAGCCGGCCAGATCGGCCGGAAGGAGGTCGTCCTCCTCGCCGGTGACGCCGCCGGGATAGACCCCGTGGTACAGGGAGCCCGCCGGCGGCAACAGGATTTTCGACGCCGGCCCGTCCTCGGCCCGCAGGTGGACCGCCAGCAGGACCGCCGCCAGGGTGACGAAAAGGGAACATCTGCGGGGTTTCCAGGTCATGTCGGGAAAAATAGCCGCTGGCGGCGCCGTCGTCAAGAAAAACGAAGGGAAGCGGACTCCGGCAGCCGGGGGAGCGCGCCGGACCCCGGCCGGGGACGACCGCCGCCGGGGAACCGCCGAGGGTCGCGGGGGGCCCCCGAGGCCCCCTCCCTTGCGGCGACCGGTTCACCGCCGTCCCGGCGGCTCTTGGCGCTCTCCGCGGTTTCCCGAATGGGAAGAAACTTCGGAGGGTCCAGGCGCTAGTTGGTCTCGGCGATGGCCTTGCCGCCCACGATCTTCAGGGTCAGGGTGTGGATGGCCGCCAGGTCCAGCCGCTCCCAGACCACGCTGGTGCCCTCGTCGTCGGTGATCCGGAGGTCCCACAGCTCGGCCTCCTCGGTGGGGTCGAAGCTGATGTCGCAGGTCTGCCCGTTCTCCAGGACGTCCCGCCCGAGGATGTCGGGGCCCCAGTCGTTGCTCTTGGCCGGCGAGACGTTGAGTTCGTAGATGTCGACGCCCGTCCTGTTGACGAGGCTGAAGTCGAGCTGTTCGTTCTGGGCCAGGGAAAGCCCGGCGCCGAGAAGGAGGAGGACAGCACAGGCAAGCAGTTTCGCAGCGACCGTCTTCATCGCGCACCTCTCCTATTTGGATTTTCGTGACTCGGAAGAATGATAGCAGACTCCCCCCGGCCGACAAACAAAATAAAGTGTAGCCGCAGCGGCAACCCGAATGGGCGCAGTTTCACCACGGAAACACGAAGGCACGGAAGGGGTGGGATCGGTTCCCGCGAACGGGAGATTGCTCTCTCACGACAGAAGAAAACCACAGAGGGCCGCAGAGGCCTGCAGAGGACATTGGAATTCGTGCGCTTTGCGCCCTTCGTGTTTGAAGATCCCCATGGGCGGAAAAGGCCGGGCCCCCTTCCACCGGCCCTGCTCCTTCTCCGGAACCGGGGGAGCGTTTCGCTGCCCCCGCGCGTTCAGAGGGCCGCCAGGGCCTCGGCCGCGTCGGCGTCCCCCCGGCCGGCGGAGACGGCGTACCAGTGCCGGGCCTGGTCCAGGTCCATCTCCACCCCTTCCCCGTGCTGGTAGGCGTAGGCCAGCCAGTAGGCGCCCGTGGGGCAGCCCTGCTCCGCCGCCTGGCGGTAGTAGGGGACGGCCCGGCCGTAGTCGCGCGCCACGCCCTCGCCGTGCCGGTAGCACCAGCCGGTGTCGCAGAGGCCGCTGTTGTGGCCCTGGGCCGCGGCCAGGGCGTAGAGGCGGAAGGCCTCCGCCGCGTCGCGGGGCACGCCGCGCCCCTCGTGGTGGCGGCAGCCCAGCTCGTACTGCGCCGGCGCGTCTCCGGCGGCGGCTTTCTCCTGCAAGATCTCCAGTTCCGTCTTCATGGCCCTCTCTCCTGGAAAAGTGGGCGCCGGGCGCCCCCTCTCTTGGATTCAGGCCGCCGTTTCCGGTTTCAGCGCCGGTCTGTTCGGCGCAGTGGGGGACAATCGTATCGTCAAACCGGGGAACGGCTCGGGACAGGCACGCGGCCTCACCGGCCGGCGGCCGCGCCGGCCCGGGCCTGTTCCAGGAAATCCAGGGCCGTGACGGTCCCGGACCCGTCCCAGTCGGCGCTCCCCCGGGGGGCGCCGAGCGCCGGGCCGCCCCAACGGAGGGAGCCGGACAGGAAGGAGGCCAGCGCGGCGAGGTCCCCGGCGTCCCGCCGCCCGTCCAGGTTCAGATCGCCCCGGAGGGCCACGACGTCGACGGGGCGGTCGAGCGCTCCGGACCCGTCGGCGCCCCGGACGCGGAAAACGACGGCCGCATTGCCCAGGCCGGGCACCGTCCAGGCGTACTCCCCCGTGTTGGGCACGCCCGGAGCGGCCGTTTGCCAGGCCGCGCCCCCGTCGAGGGAGAACTCGACGTCCACGGCAGGGATTTCCCCGGTCCATTCCCAGGCCAGCCGGTGCGTCTCGCCGGCGGCCCAGCACTCCTCGCCGGCCGGGGCCAGCAGCCGGATCGCCGCGAAACGCCGCTGCACCACCAGAACGTCCCGGCCGGTCCAGGGGAGGAGTTCGAACGGCAAGGGCGACCCGTCGTCGAGCTGGAGGGCGATGGAATCCAGGTCCTGCCCGCCGGCCACGACCCAGCCGACCCAACCGTCCGGCGGCCGCTCCTGCACCCGGATGGTCAGGGCGCCGCCGTCCAGGGAGCTGCCGAAGCGCACGGCGTCGCGCTCCTCCCAGAAATCGCCGAACTGCTCCAGGGGCATCGGGCGAACGTCCAGGGGCAGCCGCCGCAGCAGGTCCGCCTCGGCCTCCACCTTGAAATCGCGGTTGGGGTGGATGAGCAGGACCGTGGAGGCCCCGTTGGCGGCGTTCCGAAGGACGACATCCTCCCACAGGGCCTCCTTCTCCCGGTAGTTGGCCAGGGAGACGGGGTCGTCGCCGAACACGTCGGAGAGGGTCATGGGGATCATCCAGACACGGGTGAGGGCGCCGGCGGAGGACCAGTTCTCCCGGCAGCGGAAGGGGAAGTTCACCCGGAGGTCGTTGGCCGGCAGGCTGCTGTCGAAGCGGTATCCAAGCGCCTGCAGGACGGCCGGCTGGGCCTTGTGGAAGAGGAGGTGCCCGCTCCGGAAGGCGTGGATTGTCGCCCCCTGGTCGGCCTGCAGGATGTCGCGGGACACCTCCAGCTCGCCGTAGACGGTCCCGCCCGCCGTCGCCGCCCCGCCGCCCGCGTTGCGGGGCTGGTACGTCTCCCTCGTGTTGCCGGGCTCTCCGGCGGGGAACACGGCGGCCTGGCCGAAATCCGGGAAATGCCCCACCGAGTGGCTGCCGAGACGGTGCCCCCAGGCGGTCACCAGGGGTAGCTGGTCCTGGTAAGTCGTGTAGAAAGCCGACAGCAGGCCGTCGGAAAAATACCGGGCCGTGATGAAATACGACGCGAGGACGCCGTGCCGGGCCTCCAGCCGGGCGAAACGGTCCATCATCTGGAAGGAGGTCGACGCGTCCACGTCGTGGGTGATCAGCAGGGCCGCCCGGCTGTCGCCCGGGCTGGCATGCAGGGTGACGGCATGCGGGACGTTGCTCCGGTAGATGCCCCCCAGCAGGAAACCGCAGGTGTCCCCGGCCGGCTCGAAGCCGTTGGAGTAGTCGCGCTGGAGCTCGTTGTCCGCATTCAGCTGGTTCGTCTGCACCTGCGCGGCGAAGGAAACGCCCAGGGCGTAGACGATGCCCTGCCCGTAGGCCTGGCGGGTCACGGCGGCCGAGCCGTCCTCGTACCTCGCCAGGACAGAGGCGGTGCCGGGCGTGTACGCCACCACGCCGGCAGAGAGGGCCACCCCCGGCCGGGAAAGGGGCATCTCCCTTTCCCGGGGGTCGTCGCACCAGGCCAGCTCGGCGGCCCCCGACTCGGGGAGGTAGAACATGGTGAAGCGGTCCTTGCTGGACACGGCGGACGACACGCCCAGCAGGGGCCAGAGCTGGCTGTCCTCCACCCGCGCTAGGACGAGGACGCCCCCCTGCCGGACAAAATCCGCCAACTGCTGCCGCTCGGCGTCCTGGAGCGTGCTGCCGGAGAGCCGCGAGGAGACGACCACCAGGGCGGCCGAAGCCGTGGCCTCGGCGACGTCCGTCGTGGTGCGGAAAGGGATTCCGGCCTGCCGGAGGGCGTACTCGGCGGAATAGACGTGGCTGCTGCTGGTGTCCGCGCGGGCGGAAAGGTCCAGCACCGCAGCGTCTCGCTCCGTGGCGGCCGCCGCCGGAAGAGCGGGCAGCGCGACGGCCAGGGCGACGGCCAGGCCCGCCCGTCTCAGGAGGCGGGCGGTGAAAGCGAACCGCGAGCATGGCAGACTGTTCATCGTCAATTCGACCTCGGCCGGTCCCTCCCTCGCGGAGGGGGGCGAGATTCTCGCTCCGCCGCCAGCGGCTTCGCCGGCGGGGCCGCAGCAAAATACCATGAATTGAAAAGAAAAGCATGGGCAGAATGAAGGCGGGACGGGCCGGGTGGGGTTGGCGCGGCCGGACGCTATCGGCGGGGCGCCGGGGGGAGCCGCCCCCCTCATGGGCCGTGCCCCCGACCCGATACTGGAGAAGAGAAACCGCAGAGGTCTGCCGGGACTTGCCGGATTCGCATTCCCCCATCCCGTCGATCATGTGCATCCCTATTTTCCCTGTGATCTGGATTGCCTCAGGGGCACTCCGGCGCACACCACCAGATACAGAACGGAAGGATAGAGACACAGAAAGGTGGGGCGGTCCCGCGAGCAGGTGCTTTCGCTCTCGCAACAGGGAAAAACCGCAGAGCTTCGGAGAGGGCCGCAGAGGGCGAAAGCAAGTTTTGGGAGGCTCGAACACCCGGTGACAATTTTCTCCCCAGACCCGTTTGCCCGATGTGTTTCCGTCTCGCGCAATCGCTCGTCAGGTCCGACACGGCCGACGGTTGAATTTACCTCTGCGGTGCTCCGCGTTTTTCGTGGTGAGCAGCAAAAAGCCGCTGGCCTTCCTTCGCGGCCCTCGCGGCTTCGTGGGCGCCGGAGCGCCCCCTCTCTTGGATTCAGGCCGCCGTTTCCGGTTTCAGCGCCGGGCATCCTGACCGGGGCGACTCGCCTTGCTGCCGCTCTCCGTTCCGGTCAATGGCCTCGAATCGGCTTCTTTTCGATCCTCAGGCGAATGAGCAGAAGGTCCAAGGCCGTGGGCGGGCCGGCGACGGCCAGTTCGGCCGCTTCCACCCCCTGGGGGATGGTGGCAAGGTTACCGGCCAGGAAACCCTTCAGCACCGCCTCGTCTGCTTCATCGACCTGGCTGTCGCCATCCAGGTCGCCGTCTCCGAGGTCGATGGAGAACAGGTCGCCATATTGTTCCAGAATATAGAGCCGGGAGGGGCTGCCCGTGCCGGCGGACAGAAATTTCAAATGGATCTGGCGCAAACCGCCGTTGATCGGAAACCACGAGCCTCCGCCGTTCCAGCTGCGAAACACGGCATTCCCGTCTGAGGAATACACCGTGTTCTCGTCGAGACCGTCGATGGCCAGCGAGTTATTTCCGCAATCGCTGCCGACGAAGACGCTGGAGAAGGTGTCCCCTCCGTCCAGCGTCTTCCAGATCCCGCAGCCGCAGGCGAACAGGGTAGCGGGCTGCCGGGGGTTCGGCACGACGCTCGTCACTCCGGCCTTCGCCCATTCGGCGCCGATGCTTTCCCAGCTTTCGCCTCCATTCACCGAGCGGAACAGGCCCGCGTCCCCCACTCCGGCATACAACCGGTTCGGTTCTTCCCTGTCCAGCATCAGGCAAGTCACATTGGTAAACAGGCCGAACTGGTTCATGGATTCGATAGCCGTCCAAGTCTCCCCCCCGTCCGGGCTCCGGAAAACGCCGGAGGGGTTGGTCCCCACGTAGAGCGCCCCCTGCCCATCCGACACGATGGAGGTGACGGAGATGGCGGCGGAGGGCCAAACGTGGAGAATGGACCAGCTCTGGCCACCGTCCAGGCTCCGGAACAACCGCCCCTCGGAGGCGGCCGCGTACAGGAGCGAGGGGTTCGACGGATCGCCCGCCAGCGCATAGCAGCCCATGGAGACGCCGGCCATGTTGCCGAAGGTCCACGAGCGACCGCCGTCGCGGCTGCAGCTGACGCCGCCCCGGCACCCCACATACACCCGGGAGGGCTGCGAATTGTCGATGAAGACAGGGCCTGTGGGTGCGGACAGTCCCAGGCGTTCCCAGTTGGCGCCCGCATCCAGGCTTCGGTGAAGGCCATCGAAAGCGGCCGCATACACCGTTTCCGGAGAGAACGGGGACACCGCGGCCGCGCACACGAAACGGTCCGCGCCGGCGGGGCCGAGGCAATCCCAGCTCTCGCCGCCATCCCGGCTCTGATAGAACCAGTTGGACCCGACCACATAGAGCCGACCCTGGTTGTTTGGATCGACGACGATCTGCCGGATGCCACCCTCGAGGATGGTCCGCCAGGTCAGCCCGCCATCCGTGGACTCGACCAGGCTGGATTCCGTCCCGGCATAGATTCTGGAAGGTTGTTTCGGATCGACGGCGACGGCCTGGATGCCGTTAGGCGCGGCGAGCACCATGCTCCACTGGCCTCCGCTGTCCCCCGTCTTGTAGAGGCCATCCCTGGTTCCGGCGTACAGCGTGGCGGGTTTCAGGGGATCGACGACCAGGCAACTCACGTAAACGTCCGGCAAGCCTCCCGGCGTCCGTCTCCAGACTCGGCCCCCGTCCGCGCTCCGATAGACGCCGCCGAACGAACCCGCATAAACCAGGTCCGGTTGGACGGGATCCAGAACGATCACCGCCCAGGAAAGGGACGGATTGACGACGCGCCAATTCGCTCCGGCGTCCACGCTCTTGTAGATTCCTTCGATTCCGCAACTCGCAAACAGAGTGCCCCGGTGGTGCGGATCGGCAGCCAGGTTCTGAGAAGACGGACTCATGTCCAGCGGAAGACCGCTCGAAGCCGCCGACCAAGTCCGCCCCCCGTCTGCGGACGTGTGCACACCCAAGGAATGGCCGGCGTAAACGGTATCCGGGTGAAAAGGGTCCAATACGACGGAATAGATGGTTCCCGCCCCGGGGCCGGACCTCGTCCATCGGTTCAGGCCTGCCGCCGCAGGTGCGACACTCAGCAGAAAAGCCGCCCAGAGAAGGCAAGCTCTCCGCCAGGAAAGGATTCCCAGAAAGCCGGACAGTGAACCCGCCGCGCAGGTCGGCAAGACTTTCTGCCCGCCCGGGAAAGGTGTTTCGCCGACGCCATCCGGCCCGGAAAGGTAGGGGATCGCCCTCCCCTGCTGCTCGACGCCCTGGCTCATGTCTTGCCCCTCTTTCACGCTGTTCCAGTGCAGGTGCTTCTGAATAGTCCAGACGGAAAGATAATGTAACGTCTTTTCACTGTCAACGAATTAAAGATAAAGCATGTACAGGGTGGAGGCGGAGCGGCGGGGGAAACCGCCGGTCCCCCCACTGACGGCCCGGCCCACGACCCGATGCCGTAGAAAAGAAACCGCAGCGGTTCGCCGGGGCCCGCCGAGGAGAGAAGCGAGTCTTTGAGGCTTGCCCGCCCGGTTGCCCTTCCCTCCCGGTCGTCAGATGTCGGAATTCTCTGTGCCTCCGTGTCTCCGTGGTGCGTGCCCGCCGGCTCAGTCGGTCTGGCGCCGGAAGCCCACCGCCGCCAGGGCCCAGGCCAGGGCCAGCACGGCGAAGCCCACCACCGCGGGCACCATGGCCTCGCAGAGCCCGGCGTAGAGGTGCCCCACGCCCGGCCCGCCCACGGGACCCGCCTCCGCCCGCGCGGCGTTGAAGAAGGCGCAGCCGAGCCCGGCGCACAGGGCGCTGAGCAGGGCGAAGACCACCGCCGCCGCCAGGGGGCGCAGGATGGACAGCTTGCGCTCCGTGGGACGGCAGCCGAAGGAGACGGCGAAGTACAGGGTGAACCCGCACAGGAGCAGGATGAACGGGACGTGGAAAAGGGCGTTGAAAACGACTTCCATGGTAGCCTCCAGCGTTGATTTCTGCAGGTACAACGCCCGGCGCCCGCTTTCGTGACGCCTTTTCCCGAAAAACCCGCCGGCCGTCCCCCGCGGGCGAATTCCGCTCTTCTCCGCGCGATCTCCTGTCACGCCGGCCGCCCCCCGGCGTTATAGTGACGGGCATATTCCCGACAGGCGGAAACCATGGCCGAATTCGCGGACAGCGACCTTCTGCAGCGGCTCAAGGCGGGCGACGAAGCGGCCTTCGACGAGGTCTTCGGCGCCTACCGCCCCCGGCTGTACGCTTTCCTCCTGCGGATGTGCGGGCGGCGCGAACTGGCCGAGGACCTGCTCCAGGAGACCTGGCTCCGCCTCGTCGACCGCGCGGTCGACCTCCGGGAGGACACCCGCTTCGGCCCGTGGCTGTTCCGGGTGGCGCGCAACCTCTACTTCAGCCACCTCCGCGCCCGCCGGCACGACGCCCACCGGCTGGACGAGGCCTTCGCCATCGGGTGGGTGGAGAAAGCAGGCCGCTCGCCGCTGGAGGATTTGGCCGCGGGGGAGCGCAAACGCCTCCTGGAGCGCTCCGTCGCCTCGCTCCCGCCCATCTACCGGGAAATGATCCTCCTGGTGGGCGTCGCCGGGCTGGCCCCCTCGGAGGCCGCCGCCGTGGCCGGGCTGACCCCCGAGGCCGCCCGCCAGCGCCTGGCGCGCGCCCGCCAGAAGCTTGCCGCCCTCATGGGGGAGGACTGAACCATGAATGCAGCGGAAAACAAGGAAGCGTGGCTGATCGAACTGGCGGAACTGCCGGTGCCGGACCTGCCCGCGGAAAAAACCCGGGCGCTCCGGGAAGAAGCGCTCGCCGTCCTGCGGAAGCGCACGCGCCGCGGCCGGGGGCACGGGCCGGCCTGGGCGCCGGCGGCGCTGCGCCTGGCCGCCCGCCTGGCCGGGGGCGTCCTGGGCACGGGCTGGCTGGGCTGGGCGCTGCTGCAGGCCGCCCGGTTCCTCCGGGCCTGAGCGCCAGCGGGGCGCCGTTCGACCCGGTCGCGTCGGCAGGCCGCGGGGAAACCGCCGATCCCCCCGTCGCGGGCCGCGCCCACGGCCCGAAACCAAAGTAGAGGAACCGCTGAGTTGCGCCGAGGACCGCCGAGGGGGGAAGCGGGTTTTTCTCGCTTGACCTCGCGGTTTCCCTTTTCCGCTCCTGCCTGGTTTTACAGAAGCGAATCGGGGCCAATCGAGTCCACTCACTCCTTCCGCTCAGCATAGCCAACAGTTCGATTTTCTCTGCGATGCTCCGCGATCCTCCGCGGTTATTCGTTTGGCATCTACAATTCAAAGCCTTACCGTATTGATCGATCCACTGAATCCTGGTTATCGACGTTTGATTTCTCGGTGCGCTCTGTGCCTTTGTGGTGACCGGCCCGCCGGCGGCGCTATTTCTGGTTCTTGTACAGGTCGGCGGCCACGGCGAAGAAGTCGTCCGTGCTGCCGGCGTAGGGGCCCGTCTGGCCGTTGGCGGGGTCCACCGCCCCCACCTTGGCCATTTCCCAGGTGCCGTACTGCGGCACGCTGACGAAGACGAAGGTGAAGGCCGTCTCCTTCTTGTCGCGGTCGGCCAGCTTCACCTTGAGCATGCCCAACTGGGAGCCTTCCGTGTAGTAGTTGCCCGCCTCCTCCTTCGTGGCGGGCCCCACCTTCATCTCGGGCGCGCCCGCCGCCGTCCAGCCGCCCTTCCGGCCCAACTCGGCCAGGTACTTTTCCCCGAATTCCCGGAAGTGGGCCGCGGGGTCGGCGGCCAGCGCCTTGGCCCGGTCCTCCTCGGTGGGGCGGGAGCCGCAGCCCGCGAGCAGCGTCAGGCCGACCGCCAGCAGGATTAGGCAGAGAACGCGATTCGTGCGATAGGGCATGGCAAGCCTCCTCGTTGGATTGTTGTTTTCCGGCACTGGGTCTGCCGCCATTATCGCCCATCCGCTGTTTTCCGCAACGGAAATCGCGCCGCGGCCACCCGGCGCCCGCCCTCGGGCTGGCTGTTTCCGAAGTTCCCAAGCGGCCGGAGATCTGGTATTGTACGTTGCCGCCCGCCCGTTCGGCCGCGAGGCCGGGGCGCCGGTGGAACGCCCGGCCGAAGGCGGCCCCAGGAAAGCCCATGACGGAACTTGCCCCCCAGTCGACGGCAGCGGAGAGAACCCCCCGGGACGGGATTCGCGCGGAGCCCACCCCGCCCCGGCCCGACGTGTCGGTGGTCGTCCCGAACTGGAACGGGGGCCCCTTCCTGGCCGCCCTGGCGGACAGCCTGGCCCGGGACGGCTGCCCGCTGCGGCGCGAAATCATCCTGGTGGACAACGCCTCGGACGACGGTTCCGCGGAAGCGGCCGAGCGCCTGATCCCGGGGCTGCGCGTGCTGCGCCTGCCCGAGAACCGGGGCTTCGCCGCCGCCTGCAACGCCGGCGCGGCCGCCGCCGGGGCCCCCTTCGTCGCCTTCCTCAACAACGACACGGAGTGGGAGCGCGACTGGCTGGGCCCCTGCCTGGCGTGCCTGTCCGCCCACCCGGCCGCCGCCTTCGCCGCCCCGGCCGTGATCCGGGCCGGGGACGGGCAAGCGCGCCTCGACAGCGCCGGCGACTGCCTCAACCTGCGCCTCATGCCCCTCCACCGGGGGGAAGGCCTCCCGTACCCGGGCGCCGCCGCCACCGACGCGGACATCTGGCTCGCCTCGGGGACGGCCGTGGTGGTCCGGCGCGATTTCTTCCGGGACCTCGGCGGCTTCGACGAGGACTTCTTCATGTACTACGAGGACACGGACTTCTTCTTCCGCGCCCTCCTGGCCGGCCGGCACGGGCGGCTGTGCGGCGGGGCCGCCCTCCGCCACCGGGAGGGGGGCAGCATCCGCCGCTTCGAGTCGCGGCCGGACAACCGGCAGCGCCGCCTGACCAAGACGCGGCTGATGCTGCGCAACCGGATCTGGATGCTGGCCAGGGACTGCCCGCTGCCCTACCTGCTCCTCGGCCTCCCCCTGCTGCTCTTCGAGGCGCTGCGCACCGCGCTGTACCACCTCCGCCGCGGCGAGGGGGCCACGTTCTGGCGGGCCCACGCCGACGCCCTGCGGGGACTGCCCCGCCAGCTGGCCAAACGCCGGGCTGTCCAGGCCGGGCGCCGCATCGGCCTGGCCGGCTTCCTCCGCGTCCTGCGGCGTTCCGGCCGGGTCTGACCCCCCGTTTGCTTTCGGCATCGGGGAAGGCGAAACCAAAAAGGCTCGAAAGCCACAAATGGATTTTCCCTGTGTCGTGAAGAGCTAACTATCAATTTAACAGATGTTTGATTCGTGAGATCAGTGGTTTTCCGACCGGGGCCCCGCCGGGGCGGACCACGCCCGAAACGGGTGTTTCCAGCCGGTGCTTCGCGTTTGTTATCAATACGAAGATCACGACGGGCACAAACGGAAGACCGGGCCTTTGGCCCGCCGGGCATGGTTGTCCATCGCCTGCGTTTTGCCCGCAGGCCCCCCCCTCCCTGCATCCTTGCCCGTAGAGCATCAAGTCCCATATCAACATGTCGTTTCGCAGAGCCCCGGGCCCCCTTCCCCTTGGTGATCTTCGTGCGCCTCGTGTTCCCATAACGCTCGCCGCGCGGGTCGGGCCGGACGCGGCGCGGCCGGCGCCCGAGAGCCTGCCCCCGGGTGCGCCTTCCGGCGGAAGGCGCCTACGACGGACCGGGGGAAGGCGCCTACGACGGACCGGGGGAAGGCGCCTACGACGGACCGGGGGAAGGCGCCTACGAAGGTTTTTTTCGCCCTCCCTTGAAAAAAGTCTTGCCCTGCCCCTCATGACATTTGCATAATTCGTCATGTGTGCATTTATCGTATTGAGAGGTGGGCATGCGGGGATTCATGACGGTTTGCAAGGCCCTGGCGGACGCGCAGCGGATCCGCGCCCTCGTCCTCCTGCAGCGGGGCGAAATGTGCGTCTGCGAAGTGGTGTCGGCCCTCGGGCTGGCGCCCTCCACGGTGTCCCGGCACCTGGCGGTGCTGGAGCGGGCCGGGCTAGTGGCCTCGCGCAAGCTCGGCCGCTGGGTCCACTACCGGCTGGCCGGCCCCGAAGCCCCGCCCGTGGCGGCGGGCGCGCTGGCGTGGGTGCTCTCCTCCGTCCGCGAGGCGCCCGCCCCGGCCCTGGCGCCCTGCTGCCCGGCAGAACCGGAGGCGGAACCGGAAGAAGAGGAAGCCCGCCCGCCCGACGGTTGGGCCACGGGCTGGATGGACTGAAAACCGGGGGCTTCGCCCACGGCGGGCCGCCGGCTTCCGAGGCGGGATCCGGCGCGGATTGCGCCAGGGGGCCGGCGATCCCGGAAATCTGTGCACGGGCATCGAAATATTACCAACGAGGTGATGTATGGGTAACGAATCCGAACGCATTCACGAACTGGTCCGCAAAGCCTACGCCGGCGTGGCCAACGCGGCCGGCGAAACCAGGCCCGGTTGCGGCTGCGGCTGCGCCCCCTGCTCCTCCGGCGGCGTGCCGGACGAGAACCTGGCCCTGCCCGAGGCCGACCTGGGCCTCTCCTGCGGCTCCCCCGTGGCCTTCTCCCTCATCCGCCCCGGGGACGTGGTGCTGGACCTGGGGTCCGGCGCCGGAAGGGACGTCTTCACCGCCGCCCGGGAGACCGGTCCCGCCGGGCGGGCCATCGGGGTGGACATGACGCCGGAAATGATCGCCCTGGCCCGCCGGAACGCCGAGAAGTTCGCGGCCCGCACGGGACTGCGCAACGTCGAGTTCCGGGAAGGGCGCATCGAGCAGCTCCCGGTGGAGGACGAAGCGGTGGACCTGGTCATCTCCAACTGCGTGGTCAACCTCTCGCCCGACAAGCCCGGCGTGTTCCGGGAGGTCTTCCGCACCCTCCGGCCCGGCGGGCGGATGGTGGTCAGCGACATCGTGCTGGAATACGAGCTGCCGGACTGGGCCCTGGCCAGCGAGGACCTGTACGCCGGCTGCATCTCCGGCGCCCTGCGGCGGGAGGACTACCTTTCCGCCATCCGGCAGGCGGGGTTCGAGAAGGTGGAGATCCTGAAGGACAAGGTCTACTTCGCCGGGAACGCCGAGACCGACCCCATCACCAAGGGCTCGGCCAAGGCCCTGGACGGCGCCGCGGCCAGCATCACCGTCTCGGCCGTGAAACCGGCCTAGTTCTGATCGGGGGAAAGAAACATGGATGGACCGGATGGGCAGGATGGGCGGACGAACCGCGACGCACCCATTGACTGCCCTACCGGTCCAGCCTTTTTATTTCGTCATTTCGCCATATGTCGACCCATGCAAATACTTAATCCGCGCACGCTTCCCTCGATGGAATAAACACAAAGCGCGCGAAGGGCACGAAGGCAGGGACGGATCAGGAAGACAGCCACTGATCTCACTAATCCAACATCAGTGAGATCAGTGGTTACAATTTACGGCATCCGCCGAAGGCAGAATCTCGGTCGGGGCATCTTCGTGATTCGCGAGTTCCCGGGTCGCTCTGGGCCATCCGCATTTCGTGCCCTGCGCGGGCTTCGTGCCGGGGGAAACGGCAAGGGGGGAAAGGCCCGCCGGGGGCCTAGCGACGGGGGTCCTTTTCCGTCAACTGCTGGATCTGCCAGTAGTCGCGGGCGGTGCGGGGCAGAAGGGGCGAAACGGCGATCAAACCGGCCCGGCCGATGGACCGCTCCAGGGCCTGGACCTCCCGGAGCATCTCCGCGGCCCCGTGGTCGGGCGGCAGGGGGACCTCCGCCTCGGCCATGAGCATCCGCCCCTTGGCCCGGATGGCCAGTTCCAGCCACAGGCGCACGTAGCAGTGGATGTCCACCACCGTCTCCGGCGGGAAGATTTCGGCGACCTGCTTCAGGTACACCCCCGAGGGGGTGGCCGAGAAGGTGGCCGAGGTGACCTCCTTCAAGCGCTCCACGTCGCGGTCGAAGCCGGCGCCGAGCCAGCGCTCGATGGTGCTCTCGCTCTGGAGGAAGACGAGCCCGGCCAGGACGGGCAGCCCGAACAGGAGCAGGGCGGTGAGGGCCGTGGGGCTCACCAGCATGGCGTTGTAGAAGGCGTGCGTGCCCCAGGCCAGGAGCAGCCCCGGCACGGCGGCGAGCAGACCCAGCGAGGGCTTGACGTCCGAGAGGCTCTTGGCCAGGACGGCCACCACGAAGGTGGTGGTGCCGTGCATCAGGGCGGTGCCGAAGCCCCGGATCGCCCACGCCCCGGCCCCGGCCTCGGCGCCGAAGGAGAGGTAGAAGACGTTCTCCACCAGGGCGAAGCCGGTGCCCGCGGCGAAGCCGAGGATGCCCGCGTCCAGGGTGAAGCCCACCTTGTGCCGGTAGACGAGCCACAGGATCGGCGCCGCCTTGGCGCACTCCTCGACCAGGGGCAGGACATAGGCCTCGTACACCCCGCGCAGGGCCCACTCCCCCGTCAGGGACCAGTTGACGGCCCAGCAGAAGGCGGCGGCCAGGCAGCCCGCCACCACCACCGCCCCCAGGCGCACGGGCCGGACCAGCTTGTAGCCGTCGAAGATGCGCATCCCGCCCAGGACGGTGAACACCGGCACGAAAGCGACCGCGGTGGCGAAAAAGATGTACATGCCGCCCTACAAGAGTTTCAGTGAGATCATGAATTCCGTGGACTTCCGCCCGTCCGTGTTCCGGGCGCCGGCGAAACCCACCGACAGCGTGGAGTTCAGGTGGGAGAACAGCACGATGCGGAAGTCCAGCTGCGCCCCGGCGTCGAACCACTTCTCGCCGGGCCCCCACCCGCCCCCGCCCGTCACCAGCGCCGCCCCGAACAGGCTCAGGCGGACCCAGTTGCAGTAGAGCCAGGGCCGGCCCGCGCGCTCGAAGCGGTGGGGGGGCAGGTTCCACTCGGCCATGGCCCGCAGGTAGGAGGGCGCCCCGATGGAGTTGATGTCCACCCCGGGGAAGCGGTTGTTCTTCCGGTACTGGCTGATGTCCCCGTGGTCCACCCAGTTGTTGCCGAAACTGCCGAAGAAGAAGTTGCCGAAGGAGTCGGCCGAGTCGCCGAAGGTTTTCCCGCCGGCGAACCGCAGCCAGACCGGCGAGTTGCGCAGCGGCGTCAGGAAGCCCCAGTGGAAGGTGCCGTACACCGCCTGGAAGTAGGAGTCGCCCGCCACCACGCTGCGGGTCTCCGCCTTCAGCAGGTAGCCCTTCTCGTCGTCCACGGCGCCCAGGGACTTGTCCAGGTGCGAGTAGGTCAGGGCGGCGTGACCGATGAGGAAGTCGGGGTGCGTCACCGGGATGTCCTGGTAGAACTCCTCCGCCCCGCCGTAGAAGCCGACGTCCCAGTTGAAGTCCAGGGTCCGGGGGGCGTCGAACAGGAGGTTGGTCTGGTGCTCCACTTTCCCCCAGTAGCCCTTGCGGCTGGTCTTGGTGGGCCCGAAGAGGTCGTAGAAGTCGGCGGTGTTGTAGCCGCCGCTGACCTTCCACATCCAGTGCCGCAGGTCGAAGCCGAGGTGGAGGCACTCCTTCCGGTCGCCGCCGCTGGAAGGCGACACCGAGACGTCCACGCCCAGGGCGCTCAGCCCGATGTGGTCCTGGAACTCGGCGCGGAAACCGCCCGCCGCCGTGCTCTTGTAGCCCTGCACGATGGGGTAGAGGGAGAGCCAGGAGAGGTTGCGCATGGTCCCGTAGCCGCCCGTGCGGGTGATGCGCCCCTCGACGCTCTTGTCGGTGGGCGAGCCGAGCTTCCAGCCCTTCACCGCGGGGAACTTCTTCACCACTTCCTGGCCCAGGTAGGCGATGGCCTCCACGTCCTGCAGGGGCTGGTCGGTCAGGCGGACCGGCGTGAAGCCGTCCGCGGAGTAGCGGTAGGCCAGCAGCCCACCGCCGGGCAGCGGGAGCGGGCGGAACAGGCCGGTGTCGGCGTTGCTGAGCACCTCGGCCTCGCCCGTGGCGAAGTCCAGCCGCACGATGTTGGAAACCCCCGTCTCGTAGGTGGAGCCGTACAGGTGTTTCCCGTTTGGCGAAAACACGAAGTTGCAGGGGGTGTTGAAGCCGAAGTCGCGCACCACCCGGTGTTCCGTCTTCCCCTTGCGGAGGGCCTCCTTGTCGAAGGCCACCACCTTCATGGCGCCCGAGGCGTCCCCCAGGGCGCCCGTCAGGCTGGCGCCGTCCGGCGACATGTCGATGTCCGACAGCACCTGCCCGTAGGGCAGCGCGGCCAGGTCGACCCAGGCGGTGTAGGGCTTCTGCAATCTTACAAACACGTTGACGCCCTCGGCGTTGCGGATGCCCCACAGCGACTCGTCGGTGCGGTCGAAGACCAGGTCGCCGCCCCGGAAGTCCCGGATCAGCATGCGGTCTTTCCCGGTTTCGAGCTCGTAGACGTGCAGGTCGCGCCACTTGTTGTTGTCGGTGGTGTAGAAGAGCTGCCGGCCGTCGGGCGAGAGGGCCAGCGAGCAGACGTAGTAGAGGGCCGAGCCCTTGACGTCGTGCAGGTGCTCTACCTCGCCGGTGTCCAGGTGGATGGCCGCCAGCTCCGCCATGCGGCCCAGCGTCCGGACCCCCGCGTAGGCCGTCTTGCCGTCGGCCGAGAGCCAGGTGCGGGAGACGGAGCCCACCGGCTCGCGGGTGAGGCTTTCGCCGCGGGTGACGGGGAACCGGCGGATGCGCTCCAGGTTGGCGGCCTGCCAGCGGTGCTCCGCCTCCACCCAGCGGGACCAGCCCTCGGTCAGGGAGAAGCCGTACACCTTCCGGAACTGCGACGAGAAGTAGGCCCGGCTGTCCGGGGTCCGGTTGACCCAGGCCAGCAGCTTGGCGGGGCCGTATTCCGAAGCCAGCCAGGTCATGAAGCGGGTCCCGTAGAGGTACGAGTTGACCCCCACCTGGAAA
Organism: uncultured Acidobacteriota bacterium; assembly: GCA_964436005.1. GTDB lineage: Bacteria > Acidobacteriota > JAAYUB01 > JAAYUB01 > JAAYUB01 > JAGNHB01. Next base: position 22 of record CAYTBK010000018.1, on the reverse strand, counting down.
TCGATGGCCGTGCCCTCGGACT
>CAYTBK010000017.1:0-42882 GCA_964436005.1 uncultured Acidobacteriota bacterium | reverse complement strand
GATCCACACCACGTACAGGACCCAGGTCGTGACGTCCCGCACCAGCTTGGAAAGCTTGATCTTCCGGCGGGAGAACCAGTGCAGCAGCAAGTCCTTGACGAGCGTGATCAGAAGGGCGCCGAGCAGGAAAAGGAACAGGAAGTCCAGGATCCTGTCCAGGGCGGAAAACCGGTTTCCGATCCAGCCGGTTGCCATGACGTCCCGGCCCGCTTGGACCATGCAGAGGATTCCGACGACGTTCCGGGCCCGGCGCAGGAACCGCCAGCGCAGAGCCAGCAGGCCCACCAGGAGGAAGAGTCCGACCAACGTCAAGGTAACTGCAAAAAGACTCAAGTGTTTCGTCAGCATTTGCCTGTTTTCCACCCGATCGGCGGCCGGGCCGCGTCACGCCCCGGATTTCTTGAAGTTTTCTATGTTTTCGTCCGCGCCGAACAAAATGAGCACATCCCCCCTGTGCAGGGAGTAGTCCGGTTTCGGCATGGAGAAGGCCCGCTGGCCGGCCGACACTTTCCCCGCCTCCTTCACCGCGATGACGTTCAGCCCGAAATCCTGGCGGATCCTCGAGTTTTTCAGGGCGATGCCCAGGAGAGCCTCGGGGACCAGGACTTCCAGGATGGAGAAGCCATCCTCCATCTGGATCTGGTCGAGCACTTTGGCGTGGGAGATGCGGTCCGCCAGCCGCACGGCCATCTCCTTTTCCGGATAGACGATCTCCGTGGCGCCGATCTTTTTGAGTATCTTGCCGTGGTTGTCGTTCACCGCTTTCACGACGATGCGCGGGATTTCCATTTCCGTAAGGTGCAACGTGATCAGGATGGAGGAGTCGATGTGGTCGCCCACGCTGACCACGGCGCAGTCGATGTCCCGCAAACCGAATGATTCCAGGAATTCGCGGTCGGTTCCATCCGCGCACACGGCGACAGTGGCCCAATCCTTCGCTTTCTGCACCAGGGCCTCCGAGGTGTCGATGGCGATCACTTCGTTGCCCTTCTCGAACAGGCTGCGGGTCACGTTGATGCCGAAAGTTCCCAAACCGATGACAGCAAAGCGTTTCATATTTCAACCTCCTCCGTCGGGGCGGTCCTACCCCACCATGATGTTCCCTTCCGCGTAGCGGTACCTGGCCCGCTGCCGTTCCCGCCCCAGGACGAACGCCAGCGTCAACGGCCCCACCCGTCCGACGAGCATCATGGCGCAGATGATGAGCTTCGAAGCGTCCGCCAGGCCGGCCGTGATCCCCGTGGACAACCCTACCGTGCCGAACGCCGACACGACCTCGAAGATGTACTGGATGAATTGCACCGGGTGCTCCTGGAAGGGGACGCCCGCCGACTCCACCACCACCACGGCCATGGTGCACATGACGATGAGCAGCGAGGAGATGACCGTCAGGGCGAGCGCCTGCAGGACGGTCTTGTGCGGGATGGTCGACTGGAAGGCTTCCGTCTCGTGTTTTCCGCGCAGCGAACTCCAGGCCGCCGCCACCAGGATCCCGAAGGTGGTGGTCTTGATGCCGCCCCCCGTCGACCCCGGCGAAGCCCCGATGAACATGAGCAGGATCATGAAGAAAAGGGTGGCTTTCACGGCCAGGGCGAGGTCGAGGGTGTTGAACCCGGCCGTCCGGGTGGTCACGGACTGGAACAGGGAAGCCAGCATCTGTTCGCCGAAAGGCATCCCCTCGATGAGGTTGCGCAGTTCCAGGAGGTAGATGATCACCGCCCCCCCCACGATGAGGGCGACCGTCGTGATCAGGACGACGCGGGCGTGCAGCGAAAACCGCCGACTCCGGCCCGTCAGCCGGTTCTTCACTTCGAACATCACATAGAACCCGAGCCCACCCAGCACGATCAGGCCCATGATCACCAGGTTGTAGCCCCAGTGGGCCCGCAGGGACATCAGGTTGTCCTTGAAAAGCGCAAACCCGGCGTTGCAGAAGGCCGACACCGCGTGGAAAACGGCCGAGAAAATGCCGTATTCGGGCCGGAAGAGGTACAGGAGAAGGGCGCCGGTCCCTTCGATCATCAGGGTGGCGCTGGCGATGGTCTTGGCGATGGGGTAGATCTGGGCCTCTGCCTGCGGCAGGAAGGTCTGCTCGATGACGGTCCGCCCGGAAAGCGAGATCCGGCTACCGGAAAGCGAGAGGAAGACGATGGACAAGGTCATGATGCCCAGCCCGCCCAACTGAATCAGGAGCATGACGAAGACCTGGCCGGTGGGGGTGAACACCGTGCCGGTGTCCACCACCGTCAACCCGGTGACGCAAACGGCGCTGGTGGACGTGAAGAAGGAGTCCACCCAGGTGATGCCCGGCTCGGCGTGGGCGAAAGGCAGGCACAGCAGCAACGAGCCGAACAGGGACAGCAGGACAAAACTGGAGGCGGCCAGGGTGACCGGGCTCATCCTGCTCAAGAGTGGCCAGTTGCGTCGTCCTCTCATCGCTTCATGGCTCCAATTATAATAGAGAAAAGCACTTGGATCGAAAATCCGGACGCCGTCCGGTCAAGCCCGGAGCCCGCGGACGAGCAGCCGGGACGCCGCCCCCAGCGCGACGACGCCCATGCCCGCCAGCACGGCCAGGTGCAGGCCGATGTCCGCGATGCCCGCCCCGAAGCAGTACAGCTGGTTGAAGGCGTCCATGGCCCATCCCGTGGGGAAAGCCATGGCCACGGTCCGCATGGTGGGGGAAACCACCTCCAGCGGCCACCAGCAGCCGCCCAGGGCGCACATGATCATGGTCACCAGGACGGACACGCCGCTGGCCTGCCCCGGCGTCTTCAGGAGGCCCGCCAACAGCAGGGAGATGGCCGCGGCGGCCGCGGAATAGGTGATCATCAGCAGGGCCAGCCCGCCCACGCTGCGGACGAGCTGGATACGGAAGACCAGCAGCCCGACGGAGAAGAGGACCACGACCTGGAGCAGCCCCATGCCGATCCGGCTGACCAGCTTGACCAGCAGGATCTCGGCCGGGGTGATGGGGCCGGCCGACAGGCGCCGGAGGATCCCGCTCTGCCTTTCCTTGACGAACAGGGAGGTCCCGTAGATCGCCAGGCACATCAGCACGAACTGGACCACCATGGCGGGAATGGTGTGGTTGAAGCCGGTGGGGAACACCTTGATTTTCCCGGCGAAAGATTCCTCGACCGTCACCAGGGGCTTGCGGGCGGCCACCTTTTCGTAGGCGGCCGGCGCGCCGGGGAGCTGGTCGCTGCCCTCGAAGGCCAGCAGGCACAGGTTGCCCAGCATCCGGAAGACGGCCTGGTTCAACCGCGTCTCGGCCGCCGCAGAGCGCTGGGCGTCGGCCTCGCTGTCGCGCACCAGGCAAAGGGTCACCTTCTTCCCCGCCAGCACGTCGCGGGTGAAGCCGGCCGGGATTTCGAAGCCGCGGGGCTTCCACTTCCCCTCCTTCCACTGGCCGGGGGAAAGCAGCTCGATTTCAAATCCTTCCTTGGCCAGGGACTTGGTCAGTTCCCGGGCCAGGAAACCGTGGTCGTTGTCCATGACCTTCAGGGCGGTGGCGACGGGCTTCCCCCGGTCGCCGGTGGCCAGGCCGAAGAACAGGGCGAACAGCAGGGGAACCACGAAGAACCACATGACCGCCCCGCCGGAGCGGAAAACGGCCTTGATTTCCGAACGCACCAGGCCGGCGAATCTCATTGCGCCACCCCCCGCATCACCCGCCGGCGGAGGGCCGCCACCCCGCCGAATAGGGTGAGGGCGGCATAGGCGGCCAGCACGGCCAGGTCGAGGCCGATGGGGAACCGGGCTTCCAACCCCCCGCCGGTGGCCGTGCGGAAGGCGTCGGCGCTCCAGAAGTTGGCCGTGGCCCGGGCCAGGTAGGCGAAACCTTCGGGCAGCGAATCGACGGGGAAGAAATTCCCGCCCAGCATGCACATCACCACCACCACCACCGAGGCCATGGCCTCGGAGCGCCCCCCGCCCGGGAAGAGGCAGTACACCAGGGCCATGATGCCCGTGCAGGCGGCGGAAGTCAGCACGCCGACCAGGAAGTAGAGGTCGGGCCGCGCCGAGCGCATGCCGAACAGCAGGGAGGCGACGAGCGACATGGCCCCGAAGGAGAGCAATGTCAGGGCGAAGGTGTTGGCCACCTTGGCGCCCAGCACGGTGCCCGCCCCCACCGGGGCGGCGAAGATCCGGCGCAGGCGCCCGGAGGAAGTCTCCTCGGCCAGGTCCCGCAGGCCCTGCCCGGCGATGAACAGCATCCCCATGATGGCCATGCCGGGGAAGAACAGGGCGAAGAAATTGATCTGGGACTCTTTTTCCTTTTGCGGGTCCGCAAAGTCCTTGGCCGTGACCCCGATGACGGGAGGCATGACGTAGTGCTGGACTTTTTCCATCACACTGCGCATGCCCATGGAAACGCCGGTCCATTCCGTCTCCGACGGGAAGCGGTCCGTCCCCTGGAGCGCCTGGATGGAACCGAGGGGCCCGTGGAGGAGCCGGCTGCCGTAATCGACCATGAGGGCCAGGGACTTGACGATGTCGACGGCGATGCCGGGCAGGATGGTTTCGGCCGGGTTCTTCACCACTTGCAAAGCCACGGCTTCGCCCTTGACCAGCTTGTCGCCGAAGCCCTTGGGTATGACGAGCAGGGCCGAGGCCTTGCCTTTTTTCATCAGGTAGTTCGCCTCGTCCAGGGTCGTTTCCTGGACGCTGACCGTCTTCCCGAGTTCATCCTGGGAAAAGGCCGATTTGACGAAGCGGGAGGCGAAGCTGTCGTCCAGGTCGGCCACCAGGAGGGTGAAGCGGAGTTGTGCGCTTTTCCCCGAAGGCTGGAATACGAGGCCGAAAATGGCCGACATGAAGAGGGGGATCGCCAGCTGCATCAGCACGGCCCCGGGCTGGCGCAGGTGCCGCCGCAGGTCTTTGAGGACGAGACAATTGAAAAGGCGCAGCATGAGTGCTCCAGAAAAACCGGGCCCCGGATCAGTCCCGCAGTTCCTTGCCGGTCAGCTTGAGGAACAGGCTTTCCAGGCTGGGGTCCTTGACGGCGATGTCGTCCACGGAAAGCCCGTCGTCGAAGAAAGACTTGATCACGGCCGCCATCTGGTCGTTGCCCTTGACCTGGAGGATGCAGTTCCCGTCCTCCAGCGACACCGCGCTGCAATCGGCAAAGCCGGCGGCCAGGCGGGCGACCTGGGCGGACGAGAAACTCCCCTTCATGAAGAGCAGGCGGCCGTCGCCCACCATGCGCACCAGTTCGGCCAGGGTCCCCTCGGCCAGCAGGCGGCCGTGGTCCATGATGCCGATGCGGTGGCAGAGCTTTTCGGCCTCCTCGAGGAGGTGGGTGGTGTAGAGGACGGCGGCGCCCTTTTCCGCGGCGTCCCGGACGATGTCGAGGATGTTCAGGCGGGCCTGGGGGTCGATCCCCACCGTCGGCTCGTCCAGCAGCAGGAGCCGGGGCCGGTGCATCAGGGCGGCGGCCAGGTTGATTCTCCGCTTCATGCCCCCGGAATAACGTTTCACGGGTTCCCTGGCCCGGTCCGCCAGGCCGACCTTCTCGAGCACGCCGTCCAGGGCCGAGGTCAACCCGCGGCCGGAAAGGCCGTAGAGCCTTCCCCAGAACATCAGGTTCTCCCGGGCCGAAAGTTCCTCGTACAGGGCGATGTCCTGGGGCACGTAGCCCAGGAAGGCCCTGGCCCCGGCCAGGTCGCTGCGCAGGTCCACCCCGTTGATGCAGACCTTGCCCGCGTCCGGGCTGACGAGGCCGCAGACCATGGAGATGGACGTGGTCTTCCCTGCCCCGTTGGGGCCCAGCAGACCGTAGATCTCGCCGGGCCCGACGGACAGGGAGAGCCCGTCCACGGCCGTCAGTTCGCCGAAACTCTTCCGCAGGTGCTCGACCTTCAGCACGGGGTCAGACCTGCTCCACGGATTTCACTTCGGGGACGGCCTCCTTGAGCCGGGCCTCGATGCCCCGCTTGAGCGTCATGGTGGCCATGGGGCAGCACCCGCAGGCGCCCTTGAGTTTCACGTACACCGAACCGTCGTCCTTCACTTCCACGAGTTCCACGTCTCCGCCGTCGGCCTGCAGGAAGGCGCGGGTCTTTTCCAGTTCTTCGGCTACACGCTGTTTGAAATCCATGTTGTACTCCTCGCAAGATGTAATCGCGGATAATAGCGCGGAACCGTTTTCCGCGCAAAGAAAAACTGCCGGGCCCCCCGCCCGGCAGGGCCCGGCAGGCCCGGGAGAACGGACACGCCCCCGCTCACCCGTGGATGTCGTACTTCTCCATGAAACGTCGGCCGGCGGCCGTGAGCAGGAACGCCGGGAGCGACGGCCCCATGCGGATGTTGCGGAAGCCGAGGGCCGCCAGGGCCAGCACCACGCCCACCGCCTTCTGGTCGTACCAGGCCAGGTCGAAGTCCAGGGGCAGGTCGTTGACGTCGGCGACGCCGAGGGCGTCCTTCAGGGCGAGGGCGATGCGCACCAGGGAATAGCAGTCGTTGCACTGCCCGGCGTCCAGCACCAGGGGCAGCCCGCCGGTGGTTCCGCGGCGGTGCTTGATGAAACGGAACTTGGCGCAACCGGCGGACAGGACGACGCTTTCGGGGGGAAGCGCGAGCGCGGAATCCGTGAAACGGGCCCGCCGCTGGTCGCGGCCGTCGCAGCCGCCCATGACCACAAAGCGCTTGATGGCCCCCGTCCGGATGGCTTCCAGAACGGTGTCGATGTTCTTCGCCACGAAGTGGTGGGAGAAGCCGCCGACCACGCTCCCCTTCTCCAGCTCCACCGGTGGCGGGCACTCCCGGGCCCGGGCCACGAGGGCCGAAAAGTCCTTGGGCTGGCCGGGTTTTGCGTCCGGGACATGGGGGACGCCGGGATAGCCCGCCGGGCCGGTGGTGAAGATCCGGTCGCGGTAGGCGTCCGGCACCGGCGTGATGCAGTTGGAAGTCACCAGGATGGGCCCGTTGAACTTGGCGAACTCTATGTCCTGCATCCACCAGGCGTTCCCGTAGTTCCCCGCCAGGTGGGGATATTTCCGGAAAGCCGGGTAGGCGTGGGCTTCCCACATCTCGCAGTGGGTGTAGACGTCGACGCCGGTGCCGGCGGTCTGTTCCAGCAGCTCCTCCAGATCCTTCAGGTCGTGCCCCGTGATCAGGATGCCCGGCCGGTCCCGCACGCCGAGCGGGATGGGAACGGGGGAAGGCTCCCCGTACGCGGCGACGTTGGCCTCGTCCAGGATGGCCATGGCGTCGACCATCAACCGGCCGGTCTCCACGGCCAGCGCCTGGAGGGCCCCCTCGTCGCGTTCCACGGCCAGTTTCGCCAGCAGCTGCAGCATGGACCGCCAGAAGGCCCCGTCCTCCTTCCCCAGCATCGCGGCGTGGGCCGCGTAGGCCGCCGCCCCCTTCATGCCGTAGATGGACAACTCCCGCAGCGAGCGGATGTCGGGGTCCTTCAGGTCGCGCACCCCCACGTCCAGGGATTTGCGGCGGATGTCCGCATCGCTGCCGGGCGCCCATCCCACCATGTCCTCCCCTCCGGCCGGAGGAGCGCCGTCCGGCTTCTTCGCCCGCAGCGCGTCGCGGAAGCCGACGGCCTGCCGGATCATGGCCAGGAAGCGATCGGCGTCGAAATTCGTGTTGGTCACGGTGGAGAAAAGGCCGTTCGCCACGAACAGGGCCTCGTCCCGGGGGATCTCCCCTTCCTCCAGGAGCGGAACCGCGCACAGGGCGATTCCCTTGAGGGTGTGAATGAGCAGGTCCTGCAGGTTGGCGGTTTCGTCGCTTTTCCCGCAGGCCCCGAAAAACTGGCAGCCCTTGTTTTCGCCCGTCTCCTGGCACTGGTAGCAGAACATGTGCATGGGGAACCCCCTGGATCAAAATTTGACCGTCCGCTATTGGAGTGTCCCCAACGGAAAAGGGATGCAAAAACGTGGCGGGAGTTCGCCCGCCCCGCCCGGCCGCGATTTCCCCTTTCCCGGGACCGGGGATTCTGGTAAAAGGAAGTCGGCCCCAAAGGAGAAGGATCATGAACGAGATCAATTTCCCGACCGCCGCGACGCCATCCGCCGGCCCCGAAGGGATCGGCCTCTCCGAACCCGGCCAGGGTCTCGACTCTTTCCAGGCCCTGGAGCGGCTGAAGGCCGGCAACCAGCGTTTTCTCGAAAACCGCTGCCTGAACCCCGACCGGGCGCCCTCCGCGCGACCGCTGTTCCTCGACAGCCAGTACCCCTACGCCATGATCCTCGGTTGCGCGGACTCGCGGGTCCCGCCGGAACTGCTGTTCGACGAGGGCCTGGGCGACCTCTTCATCGTGCGCCACGTCGGCAACACCGCGGACTGGACCGCCCTGGCGGCGGTGGAATACGCCGTCAGGCACCTCGGCGTCCCGCTGGTCGTCGTCCTGGGCCACGAGGTCTGCGGCGCCATCCAGGCGGCAGCCAGCCACACCCATTCCGGAGAGCCGGAAGAGAACCTGGGGAGCGTTTTGGCCCTGCTGCAGCCCGCCGTGGAAAAAGGCCGCGCGCAACCCGGCGACCCGCTGGAGAACGCCATGCGCTGCAACATCGCCATGCAGGCGGAAGCCATCCGCTCCATGGGGGGGTCAGTCGGAGAGGCTCTCCAGGCCGGCCGCGTCCGCGTCGTCGGCGCCTGCTACCGCATCGAGACCGGACAAGTGGAATGGCTCGACAACTGAGGAAGCCGGTGCGGCGGCAGCGGTTTTTCCGGACGGCAGAATGACCACCAGGATCCCGGCCAGAACCAGCGCACCGCCCGCCAGGTCGAGAACCCCCAGCCGCTCCCCCAGCAGGATCCCGAACAGGGCGGCCCAGACCGGCTCCGTCGCGAAAAGCACGGCGGCCCGGGTCGGGCTCGTTCTCGCCTGCCCATAATTCTGCAGCCAAAGTACGAGCACCGTGGCGAAGAGGCTCATGAACGCCAGTCGGGCCACGAAAGGCCCCGTCCATTCGATGGCCGCCCGCTCGAAGAGCGGCGCCCCGGCGAAGCAGAGCAGGCCGCAGACCAGCAACTGCAGCACCAGCAGGGGTTCCGAGGGGTGCCGGCGCAAGGCCCGCCCCAGGACCACAATGTGGAGGGAGAAAAGGAAGGCGCACAGCAGGGTGGCGATGTCGCCCCAGGCCGGCGAGATCCCCACCCCCACGCCGGTCATCAGGGCGCCGCCGGCGAAGGCCAGCGCCACCCCGAAGAGGGCCGCCCCGCCGGGCCGTCGGCGGGTCACCGCCCACTCGATGAAGGGCGTGAAGGGCACGTAGAAGGCCGTCAGGAACGCCGACCGCGAGGCCCCGATGGTCGTCAGCCCGATACTCTGCAGCGAGAAGGCAGCCGCCACGAGCAGGCCCAGCAGAGCGCCCCAGCCCAGGCAGGGACGCAGCGAGGCGAACCCGTGGCGCCGCAGGAGCGGGAGAGCGAAAATTCCGGCCGAGAAGAAGCGCACCGCGTTAAAGAGGATCGGGGAGGCATTCTGCAGCGCGGCTTTCCCGATGGGGAAGGTCGTTCCCCACCCCATGGCGCAGAGCAGCAGGGCGGAATCGCCCCTGCGGCACGGTTTCGCTCCCGTTTCCTTTGAACTTTCTCCAGTAGTCATAATCCTCCCCGGACCGGGTGTCAAAATAAGCGAACTTCTTTACCATCCCTAAGAAAGAAAGTCAAGCCGCCTTGACATGACGGGGTTTGGCAGGTAAACTGAAATCTGCTCGCGAAATATTGCAACTGTCATGATCGGCCGGTCTTCCGTTTTGATTTAGGCAAAAGGGCTTTTTGTTGTTTCGAGGTTTCCTTCTCCCCCCGAGGAGCAAACGCACTGGCGAGGGCCCGATGGACGCAAGGTCAGCTTCCTCTCATTCTGGTCGCCTCCCGAAAGCAAGCCTCACGCTCGTGTCCCTCCTGGCCGCCTTGTCGGCCTGGGGCATTTCGCGCACGCCGGAGGAAAGCGGTTTCTACGCGGGCGACGATGTCAAGGCAGTATTCATCTATAAATTTGTCAATTATTTGCAATGGCCCGGCCTGAACGGCACGGCGCCGGTCCGCATCGGCGTGTACGGGCGGAGCGGCGTGCTGAAATCGCTGCAGGAACTGTCGCGCAAAGTGGCCGGCCAAAACCGGAACATCTCGGTGATCGGCTTCCGCAACCCCGCCGAAGTCAGCCGCTGCGACATCCTGTTCATCTCCGCACCGGAACTGAAAGCGTTGTCCCAGGTGATCGCCAAAATCGGGCCAAACGGCGTCTTCACGATTTCCGACCAGGCGACGGGCATCCCCAACGGCATCTGCCTCAACTTCGTCTACCAGAACGAGCGCATCCAGTTCGTAATCAACATGCAGTCACTGCGGGCGGCCGGCATCCAGGCCAGTTCCAACCTGCTGAAGCTCGCGGCCAAAGTCGTCGGCAAGGATTGAGGCGCCCATGATCCGACTGAAACAGATATCCATTCGAAACCGCCTGATCGCCATCCAGCTGTTCACCGCCTTCCTGGTTCTGTTGATGTTCAGCATTTTCCTCATCTACAACCAGATGAAGGATTACCGTCGCTCCGTGGAGGCCCGGCTGGTTTCGCTGGCCAAGATGATCAGCGGCAATTGCATTTCCGCCATCGACTTCGGCGACCCCTCCGCCGCGGAGGACGTTCTGCGGACGCTGGAAGCCGAAAGCGACATCGTCAACGCCTGGATCACCGACGCCAAGGGGAAGCTATTCGCCTCCTACAGCAAGAAATCCTTCGAGTCGTACGCTTACCCGACCGACCCGAACCGCGCGGAAACGCAAGACCCTTTCTTCGTCTATTCTTCCGGCATCGTTCGGGACAAGGAATCCCTGGGGGTGCTGCACCTACGCTACCGCATGTCCCAGTACCAGCCCGTCTTCTGGGAAAACAGCATCATGGCCGGCCTGATCCTGGCCCTGGGGATGGTCCTCTCCCTGGGCCTGGCGGTGCTCACCCAGCGCTCCATCGCCTCGCCGATTCTGCAGCTGGCCAAGACGGTGCGGGCCGTCTCGCTGAGCGGGGACTTCTCGGTGCGCGTGGAAAAAGGGCGCAACGACGAGATCGGCATCCTGTGCGAGGGGTTCAACAACCTCCTGCAGCAGATCCAAACCCGCATCAAGGAAAGGGATGCGGCGGAATCCGCCCTGCAGAAGGCCTATGACGGGCTGGAGAGCAAGGTGGCCGAACGGACCGCGGAGCTGGCCTCGGCCAACTCGCGCCTGCAGGAGCTCGATCGGCTGAAAAGCATGTTCATGGCCAGCATGAGCCACGAACTGCGCACGCCGCTCAATTCCATCATCGGGTTCACCGGCCTGCTGCTCATGGGGCTGACGGGCGAGCTCAACGCCGAGCAGAAAACCCAGCTCGGCATGGTCAAGAGCAGCGCGCAGCACCTGCTCAGCCTGATCAACGACATCCTCGACATCTCGAAGATCGAGTCGGGCCGCGTCCAACTGGTCATGGAAGAGTTCGACCTGCACCAGGTGGTGGAGGAAGTGGTTTCCTCCCTGCACCCGCAGGCGGACAAGAAGGGGCTCGCCCTCGTGCACAACTCCGAACCCGGCCTCCTGGTGACCAACGACCGCCGCCGCGTCAAGCAGATCCTGATGAACCTGGTCACCAACGCGGTCAAGTTCACCGACGAGGGCAGCGTCAAGGTCGTGATCGACCGGCGCGAGGACCAGCGGATCTCCCTTTCGGTGCGGGACACAGGCATCGGCATCGCGCCCGAAGACATGGAGAAGCTGTTCCAGCCTTTCCAGCAGATCGACATGACCTCCACCAAACGTCACGAAGGGACGGGGTTGGGGCTCTACCTGTGCAGCAAGCTGATGGAGATGCTGCAGGGTGAAGTGAAGGCCGAAAGCCGCCTCGGCGAGGGCAGCATGTTCACCATGAGCATTCCGCTCAGGTTTCAAGAAGGAGCGACGCGATGAAAAAGATCCTGGTCGTGGAAGACAACGAGAAGAACATGTACCTGATGCGGTTTCTTCTGCAGAAGATGGGTCATCAGGTTCTCGAAGCCAACGACGGCGCCACGGGCGTCACGCTGGCGATGCAGGAGCTGCCCGACCTGATCCTGATGGACATCCAGCTGCCGGTCCTGGACGGCTACGCGGCCACGAGGCAGATACGGTCCAACGAAGCGACCAGCAGAATCCCGATCGTGGCGATCACGTCCTTCGCCATGGTGGGCGACCGGGAGAAGACGCTGGACGCCGGGTGCACCGAGTACATCGAAAAACCCATCGACCCCACCCGGTTCATGAGCCAGATCGAAAGATTCCTGTGAGGAGGGGGACGATCCCCTTCCCGCCTCCGTTGACGAGAATTCCTCGAGGAAAGAGCAGGTGACGGAAATGAAAATATTGGTAGTGGACGATCAGTCGGAAAACCGATACTTCCTGTCGACCCTCCTGGGGGCCATGGGCCACGAGGTGGAAACGGGCGCAAACGGGCAGGAGGCCCTGGCCAAGCTCCATGCGGCCCCCTACGACATGGTCATCAGCGACATCCTGATGCCGGTCATGGACGGCTTCCAACTCTGCCGGACCGTCCGCCAGGAGGAGGCGCTGAAAAGAATCCTTTTCATCTTCTATACGGCCACCTACGTGGAGGATGAGGACGAGGTGTTCGCCCTCCGCCTCGGGGCCGACCGCTTCCTGCGCAAGCCCATGGAGCCGGAGCTGTTCGTCCAGGAGGTTCAGGCCCTGATTCTCCAGGCGAAAAACCGCCAGGAGGAGGGGGAAAAGCCCGAGGACGACGACAAGGAAGTGCTCAAGCTGTACAACGCCCGCCTGATCAAGAAACTGGAAGACAAGATGCTGCGCCTGGAGAAGGAAATGGCGGAGAGGAACCGCCTGTCCATCGCCATCCACCAGGCCTCGGAAGCCGTGCTCATCACGGACCAGGAAGGGAAGGTGGAGTACGTCAACCCGGCGTTCGGGCAGATCACCGGCTACCCGCCCGACGAGATCATCGGCGAGGTGCCGAGCATCCTCAAGGGAAAGCCCACCGAGGAGTCTTTCTATCGCAGCCTTTGGAAAACGCTGCGCCAGGGAGGCATCTGGAGAGGGCACCTGACGGACCGGGGCAAGTCCGGGGGCACCATCCAGTGGACCGCCACCGTCAGCCCCCTGCGCGACCCGGCCGGGCAAGTCACGGGCTATGCCGCCATCCTGCGCGACGTGACCATGGAGGAGCAGCTCAAGGCGAGCCTGGTGCAGTCGCAGAAGATGGAGTCCATCGGGACCCTGGCCAGCGGCATCGCCCACGATTTCAACAACATCCTTTCCGCCATCATCGGGAACGCGGAAATGGGCCTCTATTCCCCCCTGCCCCCCGACCATGTCGTCCGCCAGCACCTGGAGCAGATCCTCCAGGCCGGGGAGCGCGCCTCGGGGCTGGTGCGCCAGATCCTGACCTTCAGCCGCCGCCGCGAGCCGGAAATGACGCTCGTCAGCCTGACGGCTGTCATCAAGGAGGCGCTCCGCCTGCTCCGGGCCTCCATCCCCACCACCATCGACATCCAGATGCGGTTGCCCGACCACTCCAGCCTCCTCATCGCCGACATCGGCCAGATCCACCAGATCATCATGAACCTCTGCACCAACGCCGCCCAGGCTATGAAGTCCTCCGGCGGCGTGCTGACCATCTGCCTGGACGAGTCGAAATCGTGGCCCGCCCACTACCAGGACACCGAGCACGGCCGGCGGACCGGCCCGTGCCTGCACTTGAGCGTGACCGACACCGGCAGCGGCATCCCCAAGGAAATCCAGGAGAAAATATTCGAGCCCTACTTCACGACCAAGCCGCTGGGAAAAGGCACGGGGCTGGGGCTGGCGGTCGTGCACGGCATCGTCAGCAGCCTGAACGGCGTGGTCTTCGTGGAGAGCGAAGAAGCCAAAGGCAGCACGTTCCACATCTACCTACCCTGCACCGATATGGACGAAAAGCCCGCCGACGAGGAGTCGGCCGCCATTCCCCGCGGGTCGGAACGCATCCTGTTCGTCGACGACGAGGTCATCCTGGCGGAAACGGGAAGCTGCATCCTCCGGCACCTGGGCTACGCCGTCACCACCGCCACCTCCATCCACGAGGCACTGCGCGTCTTCCGGGAGAACCCGAACTTTTTCGACCTGGCCATCACCGACCTGACCATGCCCGAGATGACCGGCGACAAACTGGCCATGGAAATGCTATCGGTCCGCGCCGATCTGCCCATCATCCTCTGCACCGGGTACAGCGACCCGTCGGTCGAGGAGGAAGCCCGGAAGATCGGCATCCGGGAGTTCGCCCCCAAACCGTTGTCCACCAGGCTGCTGGCCACCAAAATCCGTTCGGTGCTCGATTCCGGGAAAACTTGGGCAGTTCAGGCCTGAAGGCATTTTTTCCGAACCGGCGACCGCCAAGGGAGAGGAAAGTGAAAAAACGCTATTTCCATACGACGGCCATGTTTTGCCTGACGGCGTGCCTGCTCTGCTTCCACGGCGCGGGGCAAGAGGAAGACAAGCTGAAAACCCTCCAGGCAATGGAAATCGAAGAACTCCTCAACATCAAGGTGGTCACCGCCTCCAAAAGCCGGGAATCGGCCGCCAGCGCGCCTTCGGTCATCAGCGTCCTGACCCGGAAGGAGATCGACGACATCAACCCGGCCAACCTTTCCGAACTCCTCAACACCATTCCGAACTTCAATATCCAGATTCGCAACCTGGGCGAGGCCATGTTCCAGGTGCGCGGCATCGCATCGGTCCACGACACCATCCTCCTGATGATCGACGGCCACCCCCTCAACGACCGCATCTTCCAGACCGTCACCTACATCATCAACTCCATCCCGGTGGACGAGATCGAAAGGATCGAGGTCATCCGGGGGCCCGGTTCGTCGATCTACGGGGCCAACGCCTTCTATGCCGTGGTCAACATCATCACCCTCAAGGGCTCCCCCAACTCCTTCGCGCGGGTGTCCGGCCGGGCCGCCTCCGAGGGCGCCTGCCAGGTGACCGGCGTCGGCCGCAAGGAGACCGAGACCTCGCACATCCTGGCCGCGGGAACCTGCTTTGCTTCCGACGGGATAGAAGTCCCCTTCACCGACCGGAGCAAGACCGCCGGCGAAACGAACTTCCCGCAGGACCGAGAGCACCTGTACGTGAACGCGGGCAAGGGCCGCTTCGGCTTCTCGGCGCTGTACAACCGGGAGAAACTGGGCCCCTACGTCGGGATCGCCTACATCCTGAACGACCGGACCGACCGTCGGTACACCACCTCGGCCGTCGAGGGGCGGGCGGAATTCGACCTCGCCGACCGGTGGAAGCTGTCCGGCAAGGTGTACGGCGACTCCTTCGTCTACGATTGTTTCTGGGAGTACACCACGCCGCCCATCACGCCGCCCAACGGAACCCTCACCTCGGCCTACGCCCGCGACTACCGCGTGGGCACCGAGTGGAACCTCAACGTCGACTTTTCCAAGCGCCACCGCCTGCTGGCCGGCTTCACCTTCGACCGGATCGGCCTGACCGGCTCCCGGGCCAGCGACAACCTGGTCGACCCCTTCGTTCTCACCCCCACCCCCGGCTCCTGGATCAGCAACGCCACCGAGAACAACACCGCTCTTTACGTTCAGGACAATTATTTCATTAAAAAGTGGTTGCAGGTCGTCCTGGGCTTCCGCTTCGACTATCACTCCTACTACGGCGGCAGTTTCAACCCCCGTTGCGCCCTGACGGGGGACCTCGGCTCCCGCGGCCACTTCAAGCTCATCTATTCCCAGGCGTTTCACGCCCCTTCCTTCTGGGACCTCTTCGGCAATTCGCCAGACCAGGTCTGGAACCCCGACCTGAAGCCGGAGAAACTGAAGTCGTTCGAAGGGGAGTTCGGCTACAAGCTCAGCAAGTCACTGCTGCTCCGCTGCAACTTCTTCCACAATGAAATCAGCGATTTGATCGCCAAGGTGATCGCCCACATCGGGGACGTCGACAAATACATCAAGACCAACCTCGGCAAGATCCGCGTCGACGGCGCCGAAGTGGAACTGGACGGGAACCTGCAGGAAGGGAAAACCTGGTTCAAGCTGTCGGCCTTCTGGAACCACTCCCGAAACGCGGACACGAACGCCGACATCCCCTGGACGCCCCGCCTGGGCGCCGGCCTGGTCCTTTCCCACGAACTGCTGCCCAGGTGGAACGCCACGCTTTCCGTCAAGTGCCTGGGAAAGATGCTGCGGGAACCGGGCGATCCGCGCCCGTCGCTGGCGCCGACCGCCGTGGTCGACATCTCCTCGCACTACACCTTCTCCTGGCTGACGCTGAAGTTCGCCGTTCACGACCTCCTGGACGCCGGGGTCGTGTCGCCTTCGCCGAACGGGAAACTGCTCCAGGACTACCCGCACGGCGGGCGTTCGTTCCGGTTTGCGCTGGAATACAACTTCAATCGAAACTGAAGACGGCCTTGACCTGCAATTCGCGGGTGGGCCCCGGCAGCGGGGCGCTGCCGCCGTCGTTGTACGGCTGGATGAAGGAGTACTTCGTGTCGAGGAGGTCGTGGACACCCACCTGCAGCACCAGCCCCTTGGCGCGCTGGAAGCGGAAGGTGGCGAAAAGGTCCAGCAGGAACACCGGGTCTTCCGTCGGCTGCTTGACGGTGCCGAAGGGGTCGCTGTAGTAGCGCTTGCTGAGGTAGGTGAAGGTCGGGTCGAGGCTCAGAAACGGCAGCAGCGAGAAACTGCCGTTGCAGGTAACCTTGTGGTGGGGGAAGCCGAGCAGGATGCCGGAGTCCTCGTTCACGACGTAGTCCGGCACTTCGTTGTCCACGGCACGGTAGTAGGAATAGGCCAGCGTGGCGGAAACGCGGTCCCGCTGCAGGCGGAACTGCGCCTCGATGCCCCGGGTTCCGGTCTGGGTGGCATTGTGGTAGGCCGGCAGGTTCAGGACGGGGTCGATGAAGAACACGATGGGGTCCTTGATGTGCAGGAAGAAGATGTTGGCGCTCAGCATGATGGTCGGCTTCAACATGTAGCCGACCTCGAATTCGGTGGCGACCAGTTTTTCCGGCCGGATGGGCTCGCTGGAATACCGGCTGATGTTCTCGATGCCCGGCGAACGGAAGGCATGGCTGTAGAGGGCCTTGAAATGGAACTTGTTCCAGATTCGGGTAACGGCGATCCGCGGCACGAACGAGTTGCCGGCTTCGCTGTTCCGCTCGAAGCGGGCGCCGAGCGTGACGTTGAGGATGTCGTTGAGCCAGACGCCCTGGGCGAAGGCCGCCAGGTTGTAGTAGGACAGTTCCTTTTTCGTCGGGTCGCGCATGAAGTAGGTCTGCGGCCCGGCGTGCCCGATGTCCCGGTAGAATTCGAAACCGGACAGGATGTCCAGCTTTTCGGAGCAGCGGTAGTTGACCGTGGCGGAGGCGGTGTACCGCTCGCACCACTTGTCCAGGTAGATGGGCGGGGCATACCGCGGGTCCTTGCACTCCCACGGCGCGTTCCGGGTGTAAGTGAACCGTGGCGTTATCTTGAGTTTGCTGCCCAGTTGAAAGCCATAGGAGGCATCGGCGACCAGGGTCTCGAAGTTGACGCGGGCGGGCGGCGGCGGAAGGTTGACTCCGTACATCGTGCGGTCGTCCAGGTGATAGCGGTCCACGATCAGCCGCGCCTGGAAATCGCGCCACTGCAGCCCCACGTTCAGGAAGAGCGGGAAGAGTCTCTCCTGCCCCGACATTTCGAAGGAGTGGTACTCGTTGTCCGGCTGGTAATCCGTCATGACGCGATCGCTGCGGTCGGCCCGCCCGGCGTGCACCGACACGTCGAGCCGCAGCGGGCCGAACTTCCGGCCGAAACCGGCGGTGACGCTGAGCAGGGCGTTCCCGTCGGACATCCAGCCCAGGTTCGTGCCCAGCACGACACCGTCCGGACCGGCCGCCGGCCGGGAAACGACGTTGATCACGCCCAGTTCCGCCCCGTCCCCGTACACGGCCGACCCGGGACCGCGGATCACTTCGACCCGCTCGATCAGGTCCACCGGGAAGCGGTTCCCCACCTGGACGGAGGGGAAAAGCAGCTCGTTCATCACCTGGCCGTCCCACAGCAGCAGGACTTTCCCCTCGTGCGCCCAGAGTCCGCGGATGCCGATGCTCGTCACGCCCCGGACGTCGATGCCGAACTCGTACCCGGGCACCAGGCGGAGGACGTCGATCAGGTCGCGGGCCCCGGCGGCCAGGATTTCCTCCCGGGTGATCACGGTGACGATGCCGGGGGCGTCCCGGATGGACATGGCCGTCTTCGAGGCGACGGACAACTTGATGTTCATCAGGTCTTCCAGGGAAAGGTTTTTGAAAACGTCATCCTGGCTGGATTCGGCGGCGCAGGCGAGCCCGCAGGCGTACAGGATCGGCAGGAGAACCAGCGTGACGGCACGTAATAATGTCGCCTCAATCCGGCAATTACTGGCTGCGCTCATCGTCCCCTCCTCACTGGTGGCAAGCTGCCTTCTTCACTCCGGGAAAAATCTCCGCCCGAGCGGAGGGATCAGGGAGCCGGGTCGGCCGGGACAGGCTCGCCGGTGATGACCTCCCACATCTTCTTCGACAGCATGGTCAACGTGTAGGGCTTGTTCAGGAACCCCTTCACGCCGGCATCGATCAGGAAGCCCATCCGCTCGTCGTTGATGAAACCGGACGACATGAGCACCTTGACGTCGGGATCGATCTGGATCAGTTCCTGGAAGACCTCCAACCCGGACATCCGCGGCATGCTCATGTCCAGGAGGACACTGTCGATCTCTTCCCGCTTCTCCCGGAACACGAGGAGGGCCTCGTTCCCGTCCGCCGCCGTCAGAACGCGGTATCCGCATTCCTCGAGCATCGCCTGGGCATAGACCCTGACCACGTCCTCGTCGTCGACGATCAGGACGGTGCCCTTCCCCCTGACGACCGTTTCCTTCTCGATGCCGACAGGCGTGACCAGGGTGTCGGCCGACATGGCGGGAATGTACAGTTTGCAGGTCGTCCCCACCCCGACTTCCGAATACACGTCGATCATGCCCTTGTGGGACTTGGCGATGTTGTACACCATGGTCATCCCGAGGCCGCTCCCCTGGAAGCGATCCTTGGTGGTGAAGAAGGGGTCGAAGATCCGGCCCAGCGTTTCCGCTTTCATTCCCACCCCCGTGTCCGAAACCGCCACGACCCAGTAGTCGCCGGGTTCGATGTCGGAGTGGATCTTGCAAAAGCGTTCGTCCGCCTTCATTTTGCCGAGCGACAGGGACAGAACGCCCCCCTGCAGCTCGTTTTCCTTCCGCATCACGGTCATGGCGTGACAGGCGTTCACGCACAGATTGAGCAAAGCCTGCTCGACCTGGGTGGAATCCGCGTTGACGATGGCGAGATCGTCGGAATACCGGACCTGGATTTCGATGGACTTGTCGAAGCTGTACCCGCAGATGGCCACCACATGCTTGATGGCCTGGTTCAGATCCATGGGGGCCAGGGCCAGCCCGTGCTTGCGGGTGAGGCTCAGCAGCTGCTTGATCATCTCCGCCGCCCTCTCGGAAGCGGTCTTGATCATGCCGACGTGCATCTTCATTTCCGCGACGTCGACGGCCTCGTCGTTGTCGAAGCTGTATTCCATCAGGGACACAGAGCCGGAAATCCCCATGAGGATGTTGTTGAAATCGTGGGCCAGGCCGCCAGCCAGGTTGCCCACGGTTTCCATCTTCTGGGCCTGGATCAGCTGCTGTTCCGTTTTCCGGAGTTCCGCCTCCGCCTTTTTCAGCTCGGTGACGTCGCGGATGGAGCACTCGAGGTACCCTTCCTCGGAGTTCAGCCTGGCCGCAAGCTCGGTATCGATCTCCCGCCCGTCCTTGAAGACAAGGTGCAGGGCCACGGGAAAAATAAACTTGTCTTTCCGCAGCAATGTCAGATATTTATCGCGCTCTTCAAGGGGATAGCAGTCGGCGACCCGGAAGTTGTCCGCCAGGGCCTCGGCCTGGGACGAGTAGCCGAACATGGCCAGGGCGGCGTGGTTGGCCTTCAGCAGGAGCCCGTCCTCGACGCGGGTGCGGAAGAGGCCGACCGAGGCCGTTTCGTACAGGTTCCGGTAGTCCTCTTCCTTTCTTTTCAGGCTCTCCGTGTATTCCCCGATCTTCTGCCGCATCGACTCGAAGGCGCTGGCCAGGATGCCCACCTCGTCGTCCGACTCGATGCGCACCGGCGTACGGTAGTTCCCGCCGGACATCTCGTCGGCGGCCCGGGTGAGGGCCTTCAGCGGGTTGGTGATGGTCCCGGCGCGGGAGCGGGCCATGCGGGAACCCACGAAAAAGATGGCCAGCCCGATGGCCAGGAGGAGGAAGGGGTAGAACAGGAACCGCTGGACCAGCTCGGACCGGGTGCGCTCGATGGCGGACCGCAGCGAAGCCGTCGAGAGGTCGTATCGGATGGTGCCGAGCTTCTCGTCGGTACTGCTGAAAACGGGGGCGGCCACTTCGATGATCTTCGTCCCGCCCAGGTCCACTTCCCTGTAATCGGATTCCCGCAAGTTGCCAGCCCAGAGGCTGAGCAAGTCGTCCATCGCCTTCGTCTCTTCCTTGAGCCCGGCGGGGGTGGCGATCACCCACGGTCGCCGCGCTGCGTCCATGAAGATCCCGCAACGGAGGTCGCTGTCCTCCTTGACGGTCGACAGCACGAGTTCCCGGATCGCCATGAAAGAGTGCTCCTCGGCCATCCCCTTCAATGCGTGGCTGTTGTTGATGACCAGCGTCTTGCCCTTGCGGATGAGCTGCCGGGTCAGGTCCACCTCGGTCTGCTCCAGGCGGGATTGCAGGTCCACCAGGTTCAGGCCGATCTCCGTCAAGAGGAAGCCCGCCATGCTCAGGACAAGCATCCAGCGAATGAGGGAGACGAACTTGGAATTGATGCTCTTGAAGATCATTTTACCGTTTTGTCCACCGTGTCCAGCTTTTCTTCCGGCACCCCGAACTTTTTGGTGATCTGCTCGAAGTCGACGATCGTGTACACCGAGACGGGCGGGATCGTCCTGGATTGGCCCGCCTCCCAATGCTGCGCCTTGAGCGTGAAAACGATCTCCGCCGCCTGGTGCCCCATGGCCGTCAGGTCGGGCAACACCGCAAACGTCCCGAAGTTCAGCTTCGGGTCGATGAAAGACGCTACGGAAACGATCAGGGGGATGTCGTGGCTGGCCGCCATCGGCAGCCAGACGTTCTGGATGATGTCCGCGGAGAGAAGCGCGTTGTCGTTGGAGAGCCAGAGAACGTCCACCTTTTCCTTGTCCATCAACCGGGCCAGGGCCTGCTGCGTTTCCTTCTTGAAATCGACGCCCTCGTTGGGAAGCCGCACCGGCACGATTTCCACGTTCTCCCGGCGGCAAATGGCCTCGTTGTCCCGGATGAACTCCTCCATGAAGTCCCGGTACACGACGCCGACCCGCCGGACCGGACGATTGTAAACAGAACGGAAATGTACGATGGATGTGACGATCGGAACCTCGAAGGCGATGCCCAAAGAGTTTTTCAGGCTCTTGACGGCGTGCTCGACGTTGACCGCCAGCATGGCGATGACCGGGACAGCGGCGCCTTTTTCCGGGAACCGCTGCTGATAGTCACAGAACAGGGATATGGCCTTGTTGTCCAGCAGGATGATCACGTGGGGGGCGAACGAAGAGATCTCCCTCTCCAGCGTCTGTACGGTCATCTCTTTCTTGGGCGATATCTCACGGATCTTGAAATCGTTGCCCAGTTCGTCGCGCAGTCCGTCGATGGCCAGCAGGAAATGCCTTTCCCCCGAATGAACGATGAGTACATTGCCCTCGGGCGCGGGAGCCGGGGGCGCGGCGGGGGACACTCCGACGGAAAGGCCGGCCCACAGCGCGGCGATTCCCGCCAGGAGTATTCTGATCCAGAATTTCATTTCCATTGTTCGACCCCGAAGCACAAGCAGAGATTCCTGGGCATCTTCCGGAAAGATTGCAGGATCTCGGCCGAAGCTTTCGCCCGGCGGTTGACCACGACCACCGCGAGCCCCGTATTGGCGTACTGGAAACGGTTCACGCGCAGGTCGAGCTTGGAAACGCTTCGGAAATATGCCACCAGGCTTTCCTGGACCAGGATGCCGTCGGCCATCTGCAGCAGGAGAAGAGGCAGGAGGTCCTCCACCTTGGAAACCAGTTTCAAGCCGGGCCGGAATTCCAGCAGGGCCTCGACGAAACGGTTCATGTCCTTCCGGCCGAGAATGTCGATGGCCCCGATGCTGAGAGCGGAAGAGCGGGACAAGTCGAGCGCCCGGTTGGGCGAGAGCACCACCCAGGCGGCCTCCGTGGAGCCGTTCAGCAAACCGCGAACGCCGCTGGCGTAGCCGCTGAACTGCCCGGCCAGGGACGGGTTGGTCAGAATGGCGTCGGGACGTTCCTCGGCGACCTTGGCGATGAAATCGTAGTAACGCCCGAACACGACGACCCGGACACCGGGCATGAATTCCTGCAGCCGCTTTTCCAGCATGTTCGGCCGGATGGTTGTCGGCCAGAAGACGAACAGCGTCTTGCCCAGGGCCTCGCCCGCCGAGAAAAGCACCAACACCAGCAGGAATGCCGCCGACAGAAAAGACCGGCCGCTCTTGCCCCGGGAGCGGGCGAAAGGCACGGAAGCGGAGGCCCCCCCCCGCAAAGACGGCGAAACGCCCCGTCCGGTCTCGTCGTCCGGAAAGAGGCCGTCAGCGACGTTTTGTCGAGCGAACCGCATCATTTTTTCCCATTCCCGCCCGGGCGGAGGATCATTCCGGAAATCGAAGGTCACCGCCGATCAAAACCCGGAAACGCGCACAGCCGTCGGATAAATTCCTACCTTCTGACGCATATCAGTGAGATGCAACGCCGTTCCAACAGATCCAGCGACTTCCAGTAACGCTATCTTAGCCGAGGAAGAAACAACAATCAAGAGTTTGCAAAACACCTCGGGCCATTGATGCGCCCGCCAGTCTTTCCCGGACGGGAAATGGAGGCGGATTCCCTGTTTTGTCTTGATAACGCCTCCGAATTCATCCACAATTCAACGAAACCGACCCCATTGCTTGCGTTGCCCCATGCCTGGACTTCATCAACCGGAGGGACCCCGATGAAAAAAGAGATCCTGGAAAAAATGGCGCGGGAGAAGGGTTCTTCGCCCTTCGAGCGCTCCCTGCGGCAGATGCCGGTGGCGGTGTGCCAGGTCTTCCGGAACAGCCGCAACATCGTTCCGGCCTCCTTCCACGAGACCGGCCAGGTGCTGGAGACCCCGGACACGGAGCGGATCTCTCCCCGGTTCGCCCAATCCATCGCCTGTCACGGGAACCGGGTTCTCGAAGCCGTGCAGATGGATGCCAGCCAGCCCAAGGCCACGGGGAAAAAAGTGCTGGTCCTCTTTTCGGGGGGCCCGGCCGCCGGGGGCAACAACGTCATCACCGGCCTTTTCCGGGCGCTGGGGCCGGAGAACAAGCTGTTCGGCGTGAAGGCGGGACCCGGCGGGCTGATCAAGGGGGACACCTTCGAAATCGGCGAGCAGCAGGCCCGGGGCATCCTCAACACGGGGGGCTTCGACTTCCTGGGCAGCGACCGCACCAAGATCGAGGAGGCCGGCCAGTTCAACTGCATCCGGGAAGTCTGCCGGTCGCAGGGCATCCACGCCATCGTCGTGGTCGGGGGCGACGACTCCAACACCAACGCCGCCTTCCTGGCAGAGTTCCTCTTCCAGGACGTGCACGACGACGGAAGCGGCGTACAGGTCATCGGCGTACCCAAGACCATCGACGGGGACCTCCAGGTGCCCGGTCTCCTGCCCATCTCGTTCGGCTTCGACACGGCCACCCGGATCTACGCGGCCATCGTCGGCAACATCGCCAAGGACACTCCCTCATCCCGCAAGTATTACCATTTCATCAAGATAATGGGGCGGAGCGCCTCGCACGTGGCCCTGGAAGTCGCCCTGATGATCCGGCCGTCCATTACCTTCGTCTCGGAGGAAGTGGCCCAGCGGGCTCTCACGCTCGACAGGATGGTGGAGGGGATCGCCTACACCATCGCCCGCCGGGCCGCCCGGGGCATCCGCCACGGCGTGGTGATCATCCCCGAGGGCCTCATCGAGTTCGTCCCCGATTTCCGCAATCTCATCGGGGAGCTCAACCGGGTCATCGACATCGGCAAACAGGAACTGGAACCGCTTTCGCCCGGGGACAAGAAAAGCTACATCCGGGACAGGTTGGCGCCGACCAACCAGCAGATGCTGGACAGGTTGCCCGCGGAATTCCGGAACATGCTCCTCCTCGACCGCGACGACCACGGCAACCTGCCGGTTTCCCAGATCCAGACCGAGCGCCTGCTGATGCAGCTGACCGCGGAAAAGATCCTGCACATGCAGCAGAACCCCGCAGACTACGACTGGATGTTCAAGAAGTTTTCCGCCGACGAGCAGGCGGCGTTCCACAAGTTCCATTTTTCCCCGCTGGCCCATTTCCTGGGGTACGAGGGCCGGTGCGGCGCACCCAGCAAGTTCGACATGGCCTTCACCTTCAATCTCGGCCTGTGCGCCGGCTCCCTGATCCTGGCCGGCAAGACCGGCTACATGGCCTCCGTGGCCGAACTGGACAGCGGCGGCCGGCCCGTGGCTATCCCCCTGACCGGCCTGATCAACGTGGAACAGCGCGGCGCCCGGGAGAAACTCGTCATCAAAAAGGCGCTGGTGGAACTCGAAGGGCCGGCCTTCCTCCACCTCAAAGACTACCGAAAATACTGGGCGGCGGAAGACTTCTTCCACTCCACCGGCCCGCGGCAATACTGGGGGCCCGAATCGGTCACCGACACGCTGCCGCTTTCCGTCGTCCTCAACAACCGGTACGGCACGCGCCTGTTCGACCTGGGGAAGGAGTTGCCCGTCTTCCTGGAGCCAGAAAACTAGCCCCGCCGGCGCGGTTCCGTTTCGGCGGGCCCGGCGTCCGGCCGCGCCCGCCCCTTCCTGCCAGGAGCCGTCAGGGCTTCACCTTGCGCCAGGCCTCGATGAAGCGCACGGTGCCGTTCACCCGGTATTCCACCGCGAGTTTTCCGATTTCCAGGCTGACATTTTTCAGGTCGTCGCCGGTCACCACGCCGTTGTTGGTCATCTCCCGCGTCGAAGACTGCTTTCCCGACCGCAGCGGCTCGAAGAGGAGCGTGTTCAACAGGGCGGCCTGGGCGCTCCCTTCCGCTTTGGCCATGATCTCCCGGGCCAGCGGGGGGTAGGTCAGCACGGGGTTTTCCGCCTTGTCCAACCGCACCAGGCCGCCGGCGAGGAAAAGCATCATGGAGGTCTCCTCCACCCCGGCGTGGGAGTCGGATTTCAAGGCCATGAGCTTCGGGTCCGGTTCCGGAAACTCGACATGGGCCAGGTCGATGGCCATGGCCGGCGTGTCCCGGTTGATCCGGAAGGCCACGTGGCTCACGGAAGGGTCGTTGCCTCCGTGGCCCGAGTAGTAGATGAGACGCCGGAAGCCGTGCTGGATAAGGCTCTGGCTGGCCTCGTAGAGCACCGCCTCAAAGGTGGCCGGCGAAAGGGTGATGGTCCCCGGGAAGGCCATGTGGTGCTCGGACACCCCGGCCAGAACCACGGGGGCGACCAGCACCCCGGTCCGGGCGCCGATCCGCAGGCATATCTCGGTGGCCTGGACGATGTCGGAGTCCAGCGGCAGGTGTTTCCCGTGCTGCTCCAGGGAACCCACGGGAATGATCACCATGTCCGAGGTCTTCAGGTACTCCTCCACCTCGTTCCAGGACATGTGGGGAAGATACAGGGGCCGGCGGGCCGGGGCCGCCGCCTCGCCGGTGGTCTGGCCGAAGGCCTCGGGCAGGCCAACCGGCAGGAGAACCGCCAGCAAGGCCAGGACACTCAGGGCAGAAAACACGCGCACACCCGTTCGACGAATCATCGCACCCTCCCCTGTCTGAAAATGGAATTCAGGCTCCGGCCCCTTCCTCCTGGAGAACGGCCAGGAACTCGGCCTCGCCCATGACGGCGACGCCCAGCGCCTCCGCCTTGGCCAGCTTGGAACCGGCGTCCCGCCCGGCCACCACCAGGTCCGTCTTCCGGCTGACCGAGCCGGCGCAGCGCCCGCCCAGCGCCTCGATGCGCTCGGTGGCCGCGTCGCGGGTCAGCGCCTCGAGCGTTCCGGTCAGCACCACCGTCTTTCCGGCGAAGAAGCCCCCGGGGCCGGAGGCGGCTCCCGTGGAAAGCACGCGGCGATCGACTCCTTCCTCTTCTTCCGTGGCCAGGCCATTGGCCGGATCGGTCTCATCGGGCTCTCCCCCTCCCCCGGCCAGGGACGCCTCACCGGCGGCTTCTTCCCGGAAAGGCAGGCCGGCCGTGCGCAGACGCTCCACCATGGCCCGGTTGGCCGGCTCGTCGAAATAGGCCCGCACGCTGCCGGCGATGGCCGGGCCGACTTCCGGCGTGTCGCTCAGGTCCGGCAGGGAAGCGGCGGCGATGGCGTCGAGGCTGCCGAACCGGCGGGCCAGCACCTTGGCGGTGCGCTGCCCCACAAAGCGGACCCCCAGGCCGAACAGGAGGCGGTGAAGCGGGTGGGAACGCCCCGTTTCCAGTTGCGACACCAGGTTCGCGGCGCTTTTGGCCCCCATCCGTTCCAGGGAGGCCAGCACGTCCACGTCGAGCCGGTACAGGTCGGCGATGGACCCGACAAGCCCGCGGTCCAGCAACTGGTCGACCAGGGCTTCGCCCAACCCCTGGACATCCATGGCTTTCCGCGAGGCCCAGTGCAGCAGCGAAGCCCGCAGCTTGGCCCGGCAGTCCGCAGACAGGCAGCGCAGCACGGCCTCCTCGGGTTCGCGGTAAACGCCGCCTCCGCACACCGGGCACCGGGCCGGGGGCTCCACCCGGGGCAGATCCCCTTCCCTCTTCTCGAGGATGACCTGGATCACCTTGGGGATGATGTCGCCTCCCTTCTCGATGAAGACCCAGTCGCCGGGACGCACGTCGAGCCTTTCCACCTCGTCGAAATTGTGCAGTGTGGCTCTCTGGACCAGCGAACCGTCCAGGAGGACGGGGTCGAACTCGGCCACCGGCGTCAGCGCCCCGGTCCGCCCGACCTGCACGGTCACCGCCCGCACGCGGGTGGCGGCGCGCCGTGCCGGGAACTTGTAGGCCACCGCCCAGCGGGGGCTGCGGGAAGTCCAGCCCAGCTTGCCCTGGACGGCGGTTTCGTCGACCTTGACGACGACCCCGTCGATCTCCATGGGAAGCGAGTCGCGCAGGCCACCCACCCGGTCGATGAAGGCCAGCACTTCGTCGATGCCGGAACAGACGGCCCAGGGCTCCCCCACCTTGAACCCCAGCGCCTGCAGCCGCCGCAGCGCGTCCGAGTGGCGGGGAAAGGCCCCCTCCTCGGGACCGAAGGACCAGGCGTAGAAATCCAGCTTCCGGGAAGCGGCCACGCGGGGGTCGAGGTTCCGAAGGCTGCCCGCCGCGGCGTTCCGCGGGTTGGCGAAGGGAGGTTCGCTCTTGTCCTTTCTGGCCTCGTTGAGCCTCTCGAAACTTCGTACGGGCATGACGACTTCCCCGCGCACCTCCAGTTCCGGCGGCGAAGGCTGCCTTTCGTCCGCGGGCGCGGGAAGCGGGTCGAAGCCGGGCAGACGCAATTGCCCCGCTCCGCCTGCGGTGTCGCGCGCCGAAGCCGCGCCCCGGGCCGGAGGGCCCGCTTCGTCGCCGGGTCCGAGGCCCTCCACCCGCAGCGGCACGGAACGGATGGTCCGCGCGCTCGAGGTGACTTCCTCGCCGACCGTCCCGTCCCCCCGGGTCACCGCGGCCTCCAGTTGACCTCCGCGATAGCGCAGCGCCAGCGAGAGGCCGTCGTATTTCAGCTCGGCAACGTAGGAAAACGGTTCCCCCGGCAGCAGGCGCCGCAGCCGGGCGTCGAACTCGCGCAACTCGGCGGCGTCGTAGGTGTTGTCCAGGCTCAGCATGGGGATGGAATGCGCCCGGGTGGGAAAGCCGTCGGCGGGCTGCCCCCCCACGCGACAGGTCGGCGAGTCCGGCGGCACGCTCTCCGGAAAGGCCTGTTCCAGCTCGGTCAGACGGGCCATGAGCCGGTCGAATTCCGCGTCCGCAATCTCCGGCCGGTCCAGCACGTAGTAGAGGCGCTCGTGCCGGCGGATCTCCCGGCGCAGTTCCTCCATCTCCCGCAGGGCGTCTTCCGTCTTCATCGCTCACTCCACGGGCAGGGCCTGACAGCAGAGGAGGCTCTGCCCGTCGGGCGACAGGGAGAAAAGATGGGCCACGCAGTCGCCGGTGCTCTCCACGGTGAACCAGGTGGCCTGGGGCAGACCGAGCCCCTGGGCCGCGCCCAGGTCGAGGTCCAGGACCGCTTTCGAAGCGAGGGTGGCGCTGGTGCCGCCCACCGGCTGCCCGGCATCGTTCCAGGCCTTCACGGCGATGTCGGCCGACGCGCTGGAGATGTTGATGACGCGCAGTCGGGACACCTCGTTCAGCGGGGTCGAGGTCATGGGAAAGCACCCTTTGCGGAAGCCGGTGGAAAAGGCGTTGAAACCGTCCAGGCGGAAGGCCGCCTGGCGGGAAACGAAGATTTCGAACCCCAGCATCCTTTCCGGGGTCGAGAGGTGGAACCAGGCGGCGGTGGGGTACTTCCGCCCGAAAATCTCCCAGACCTCCCCGGACTTTTCCTGGGCGGGAGCCAGGCTGAGACTCCTCGATTTCACCAGTTCCCCCTGGGCGTTCCAGGCCCGCAGGTCGAAGTAGGACGTCCGCCCGGAAACGTTGGAGAAAGTCACGCCCGTGAACCAGTCGCTGTCGGCGGGAATGTCGCCGTAGACCAGCGTGTAGCCTTCGGTGGACGCCCCCCAGTCGTGTTGCTGCAGGGGGATGGCGTTCAGCCCGGAGAGGCCGTGGTCTCCCAGTTTCCCGAAGCTGGCGAACCCCGTCACGGCGGCACTGGAGTGCACCCGCAGCGACCGGATGGTCTCGGGGGCGGCGAAACCGGGGAAGAAGTCCTCCAGCAGGCCGGCCACTTTCCCCCCGGCCGGAATGGTCAACGAAGTGGAGGTCACCTGGCCCGAGTTTTCGGAGTACGCATCGACGACGACTTCGGCGGCGCCGGGGGAAAGGTTGACGAGCGTGATGCCGGTGTAGAAGGAGTCCGCCACTCCCGGCCGAGTGTACACATGGGGGTAGATCAGTTCCGTATCCCCCCGCGCGTCGTCCAGGGTCAGCTGCATCCTGGCCTTGCCGTCGTCGGTCCCGAACTCCACCGCCCCCTGGAGGCGAACGGCGCTCCGGACCCGGACCCACACGTTCTGCCGCAGCGTGGCTTCCAGGAACAGGGCGGCAGGGTCGATGACCGCCCTGGCCCCCGCGGGGAGGGGGCCCCAGCTCTTCTGTTCCAGGCACGTTCCGTCGGGCGCCATGGCCTCGAGCCGCACATCGGCCTCGCTGCCGCCCGTGTTCACCAGGATGATGCGGCTCCACCAGCCCGACAGGCTGGGCAGGTGGCCGACGACGAGGTTTCCGGACGGGACGATGGGGAAAGCGGCACTGTCGGCCTGGCCCTGGGCGTTCTTCAC
Organism: uncultured Acidobacteriota bacterium; assembly: GCA_964436005.1. Classification (GTDB taxonomy): domain Bacteria; phylum Acidobacteriota; class JAAYUB01; order JAAYUB01; family JAAYUB01; genus JAGNHB01. The sequence goes on along the minus strand of CAYTBK010000017.1, from coordinate 13,320 downwards.
GCGGACCCAGTAGCCGGTGCTCCTGGTCACGGTGAAGGTGAAACGGCTTTCCACCGCTCCCTCGACCGGGCGGGCGGTGTTGCCGGCCTCCCCCTCGTACCACTGGTATTCCAGGGGGTTTTCGCCCTCCGCAATGACGGCGAGGGTGGCTTTCTGCCCGAAGTCGTACGATTCCGGGGCGATCTGGGCGGTGATCACCGGTCCGTCCGCACTCTCCGCGGCCTGGCGCACCTCGAACTCCGCCGTCTGGTCGCCGGTGGTGACCCGTATGTACCCCTTCCGGGAAGTCTGGCCGGTATTCGGCTTGACCGTGTACCCCACCTCGCCGGGGCCGGTTCCGGAGGAAGTCGCGCCGAGGGTGATCCAGGAGACCGTCTTTGCGGCGTTCCAGGAGCAATCCGCCCCCGTGGCGATCCGGAAGGCCCCCGCCCCGCCGGACGCGGCGAAGGACTCCGCGGCCGGGCTCAGGCTCGCCAGGCACCCGGAGGATTCGTACACCAGGTAGGTGACCTCGCAGGCCACCCGGGCAGCGTGGTAGGAGATGCGCATGTAGCCGCCCTCGCCCCAACCGGTGTTCCAGCTGTTCCGCAGGATGAACACCCCTTCGGCGTCGTCCCAGCCCACCAGGGCGATGGCGTGGTTCGTCGGGGTGTAATAGCAGGGGTCGCTGTAGCAGGCGGTGCTGGAGTCTTCGTAGATCCCGCCGGAATACGCGTCGAAGGCCGACGAGACGGTGACGGCCGCGTCCACGACGCCATAGGTCATGATGGCCGTCTTGATGGCGTCGATGTCGCCGCAGGGCACCCGGTACCAGTTGGCGAAACGCACCAGGGGGTCGTCCCAGTGCGTGCACCCGCCGGGGTCGCTCTCCGAGTAGGGGAAGGCGGATTCGGAGCAGACGCCCCGGTCCACCAGGGCCTGCAGCTCCATGTAGTCGAAGTCGGCCCCGCTGCAGCCCCCGAAGTGCGCGCTGTACTCCGCCAGGCTGCCCAGGCACCAGATGACGAAGGATTCCGAGAAGTCGGCACAGGCGGCGTCGACGAGGTTGTTCGCGTAGTTGTAGGTTCCCTCGGCGGCGGCGCAGGCCCCGAAGGCATAGCAGGAACCGCACCCCCCCTGGTCGCGCACCGGCCCGATGTACGAATGTCCGCCGACGTTGCGCCAATCGAAACGGGTGGGCAGGGCGACCCGGCCCAGGACGTCCTTCAGCGGGCCGACGTCTTCCCCGTTCCGGCCGTGCCGCAGGCGACTGGGGTGCCGGCTGTGGAAAGCCGCCCGTTCCCGGGGCGACATGTCGAAGACGCGGTTGTGCGCCACGGTGAAGTGGTAGCCGTTGGCTTCGATCTTGGCCCGGATTTCTTCCAGCGTGTCGTCGTCCGCAAAGGGGATCCGGGCCACGCCCTGGGCGCCGAGGAAACCCAAAGCAACCATGAAGAGGCAAAAACCGGCTGTCCAGCGCAAGCTCTTATTCCGCATACGACACTCCCCGAGAAGGACAGGATTCGGCCCGGCGCCGTGCCTTGCCCAGGCAGTCTACAACACCTTGGCGGGGGGAACATCAAAAAGCCGCCGGGAATGGGCCACAGAGTCGGGGAACGGGCAGCGGCCCCGCCGTCAACCGGCGGAGCGGGGCGGCGCCGGGGTGATGTCGGGCTTCTTGACGGCCTCGTCCTCGGTCTGCGGGGGCAGGATCTCCGCCGAAGCCTTCGGCTTCCCCCCGAAGACGGAATGCCGCAGGATTTCCCGCTTCAGCAGCTGGATGGCGAAAGCCGGGTCGATCCCCTTGGGGCAGGCCTCCGAACAGGCTCCGGCGAAGTGGCAGCGGAAGATGCCGTCGGGCACGTCCACTTCGGCCGACCGGGCCTCGAGCCCCTCGTCCCGCGAGTCGCGGTTGTAGCGCAGGGCCTGGGCCAGCGGCTGCGGCCCCGGGAACTCCGGCAGGCTCCCCACCGTGGGGCAGGCCGACATGCACAGCCCGCATTTCAGGCAGTAGGAAAATTGAAGATAGGAAACAAGTTCGTCCGGTGACTGCCGGAATTCGCCGACGATCTTCTCGGGCGTCTCGCCCTTGCGGATGATGTACGGGCGCAGGCGCCGGTGCGCCTCGAAGAGGCGGGTGAAGTCCGCCACCAGGTCTTTCACCTGCGGATAGTTGGGCAGCGGCCGCAGCTCGATCACCTCCGCGTGCAGCTTGAGGATCTGCTGCTGGCAGGCCAGCCGGGGGAAGCCGTTGATGAACATCCCGCAGGAGCCGCAGACGCCCATGCGGCAGGAGGCCCGCCAGGACAGGGTGGGGTCGAGGGCGGCCTTGATGTGGAGCAGGCCTTCCAGCACGGTCATGCCGGGGATGACCGGCACCCGGTAGTCCTGGAATCGGGCGGGGGCGTCGGGCGCGGAGCCGTCGAAACGCAGGACGCGGAACGTCACTTCGGCGACGACCTGGGTGTCCTGGAAGGTGGGGGCGCTGTGGTGTTCCATGTCGGTCCTCCTCTCAGCGTACCGCCGGGGCGGCGGGCCGAACCGGGCAGTGGGCGGCGTTGGCGTTGATGTGCCCCTGGATGACGGTCATGACCCCGTAGGCCATCAGACCGAGGCAGGCCACCACGAGGACGGTTCCGGCCACCCGCTTGACGGCCCGCGGGACCTTCAGCTCCCACAGGATGGACCGGAGGCCGTAGAAGCCGTGGTACAGCCCGAAGATCGCCAGCAGCACGTAGACCACCGTCATGGACAGCGACTGCATCCGGGGCATGACGCCGTGGGCGTAGTTCAAGGCGCCCGCCGGCTTCGAGGCGGCCTCCCAGGCCGCGGGCGAGTACAGGCCCAGCCAGGCCAGGATGGTGTCGAAGTGCATGATGACGGTGTGCAGCCCGAGCAGGGCCAGGAGGAACATGCCCGACACGACGTGCCAGAACCAGAGTCTCGATTCCTGCATGATGCTACCTCCGCTAGCGGCCCGGAAGGCCGAAGAGCTCGAAGAAGTCGAAGGTCCCGGCCACCGCCAGGATGATCACCACCGCCATGCACCCCCAGAAGAAGCCGCGGTTCCGGTCCAAGCAGGTCTGGTAGGGGTAGACGTTCTTGATGGGTTGGCCCAGGCCGAAGCCCATCTCGGCCCAGAACAGGCGGAACCCGTTGGCGGCGTGGAAGACGATGGCCAGGAAGAGGAGGTACTCCCCGATGTGCAGGGCGCTCACGAGGTCCATGGCCCGGTTCCACGACTCCTCGCCGGTGTTCTTCTGCGCCGTGACGAAGAGGTGGAGGGACAGGTAGAAAAGGATGGCCAGGCCGCTCAGCCGCTGCCCGGTGTACGCCCAGCGCTGCACCCCGTAGCGGCCGGCCCAGGCCCAGCCCTTGATTCCCAGGTCGTTCGGTTTGGCCATGGCTGCCTCCTGCCTTCAGTATTTGCGTTCCACCGGCTTCCAGTGGGTGATGGTGACGGGAAGGTAATCCAGCCGCACGCCCTCGCCTTCCTTGCAGGCCAGGGTGTGTTTGCAGAACGCCTCGTCGTTGCGTTCGGGGAAGTCGCGCCGGGCGTGCCCGCCGCGGGACTCCTCCCGGGCCAGCGCCCCCGCCACGGAACACATGGCGCAGGTGAGCAGGAATTCGAGCTCCAGCGCCATGACCAGGTCGGTGTTGTATACCCGCCCCTTGTCCTTCAGGCCGATGCCTTTCGCCCGCCGGCGCAGTTCGGCCACCTTGTCGCGCGCTTCTTGCATGCCGTCGCCGGTGCGGAACACGCCCATGCAGCGGTCCATGGTCTCGGCCAGTTCCTGCCGGATGGCGTAGTGGCTCTCGCGGCCTTCCCGCTGGAACAGCTCGCCGAAGATCCGCTTCTCTTCGGCCTGCAGCGCAGCGTCCGGAATCTCGGGGGCCGCGGCCAGGGCCCGACAGCGCCGGGCGGCGCACTCGCCGGCGATCTTGCCGAAGACCAGGCACTCGCCGGTGGAGTTGGCGCCCAGCCGGTTGGCGCCGTGCAGGCTGACGCAGGCGGCCTCGCCGGCCGCCCAGACGCCTTCCGCCGGCGTCAGGCCGTCGATGTCGGTGTGGATGCCGCCCATGGAATAGTGGGCCACCGGGCGGATGGGGATGGGTTTCTCGGCCGGTTCGATGCCGATGAACTTCAGGCAGATCTCCCGGATGAGGGGCAGGCGGTCCTTGATCTTGGCGTCGCCGAGGTGCGTGAGGTCGAGGTGGACGTAGTCCAGGCCGCGCGGCCCGGGGAACCCCCGGCCGGCCTCGATCTCCCGGGTCTCGGAGCGCGACACCAGGTCCCGCGGGGCCAGCTCCATCTTGCCGGGCGCGTACTCCTTCATGAAACGCTCGCCCTGGTTGTTGACGAGGTACCCCCCTTCCCCGCGGCAGGCCTCGGTCATGAGGATGCCCGAGGGGATGAGCCCGGTGGGGTGGAACTGCAAAAATTCCATGTCCTTGAGAGGGATTCCGGCGTCGAAGGCCAGGGCCATGCCGTCCCCGGTGACGGTGTGGGCGTAGGTGGTGAAGCCGAACATCCGGCCCGAGCCGCCGGTGGCCACGATCAGGGCCTTGCCCCCCAGGGCGAGGAAATCGCCGGAAGCCATGTCGATGGCCGTCAGGCCGGCGAAGGCGCCCTGGTTCAGCTGCAGGGAGGTGACGAAGACCTCGTCGTAGCGCGTCACGTTGGCGAACTTCATCAGGGTGTCGTACAGGGTCTGCATCTCGAAGAAGCCCGTCTTGTCCGCCGCGTAGACGGCCCGGGGGAAGGAGTGCCCGCCGAAGGGCCGCATGTCGATGCGCCCGTTGTCCCGCCGGGACCAGGGGATGCCCCACTTGTCCAACAGCAGGATTTCGGCCGGCATGGCCTCCACGAAACGGGAGACCACGTCCTGGTCGGCCAGGAAGTCGGAGCCCTTCACCGTGTCCCAGGCGTGCAGTTCGGTGGAGTCGCCCTCCTCGGGCCGCAGCACCGCCGCCGTGCCGCCCTCGGCGGCCACGGAGTGCGAGCGCATGAGCTGGACCTTGGAGACCAGCCCGATGTCCAGCGCCCCGCCGGAGAGGATGGATGCTTCGACGGCGGCCCGCAGCCCGGCCAGTCCGGAGCCGAGGATCAGCAGGTCGTGCTTCAAGCGTTTGGCCATGGGCCCTCCCTGATTGTGGCAAAATCGTTGTTTTATTGTACAGGCGAAAGCAGGCAGCGTCAAGGCGTGAAGAGCGCCCCGCGGCAGGACAAAATCGCCGCGTTCGTCTACGCTTTCGTCCGGCAGTGCCAGCAGGGCAATCACGCCTGAAAGCCGCACGCCTGGCGGCCACAAAGCCTGAACCGGGCCAGACTCCTTTTGCCGACCCGACGAAAACGCTTGAGGCCGACACCGTCGTGCCGCTATACTGGCGTGCCGATGTAATAGGTTTCCATGAACGGCAGACAACCGCCGAAGCCGCCCAGCGCGCCGGCGCGGTTTCCTGGGAGTTTCAACGAAACACGAGCATGACGTACAACTACACCGCCCATGGCTTGAACATCCAGTCGCAGTTCCCCTTGCCCGAGCTGCTGCCCGCCGAAGGGAAAACGCCCGACGTGCTTTTCCGCTATGGCAAAGCGCCTGTTTCGCTGAGCGGCCCGGCCTGCCGGAATCACACGTGGGAGGCCGCGCCAGGGGAATTCCTCCTCCGTGTCCATGAAATTGCCAGCTATTTTGTGCGGGGCGGCAGGGAAATCATTGTCGACAGGCAACCGGACAGCGGGGATGAGGACGTGCGCCTGTTCCTGCTCGGCACGGGCATGGGCGCCCTGCTTTTTCAGCGGGGGCTGGTCGCGCTCCATGGCAGCGCCATTCAGACAGGGCAAGGTGCGGTCCTGTTCCTGGGAAAATCGGGCAGCGGAAAATCGACTCTCCTGGCGGCCTTCGTGCAGAGAGGCTACGCGATGATCAGCGACGACCTCGTCGGAATCGGCCGGGATCCCCAGGGAGGAGTGCAATCGATGCCGGCCCTCCCGCGCGTGCGCCTTTGGGCGGACGCGGCTTCCATGCTGGGCATTCAACCCGGGGAGATGACGGCCGTTCGCCAGGACGTGGAGAAATATCTTCTGCCGATCGGGAATTTTTGCCGTCGGCCCCTTCCCGTGCACGCCATCTTCGTGCTGACCACTCACAACCGTCCCGACTTGCAAATCCAGCCGATCCGGGACGAGGAGCGGTTTTCCTGGCTGTGCAAGTACACCTACCGGAAACGGATCATGCAGGGGCTGGGTGTTCGGGACAACCATTTCAAAATGGCGGCGGACTTGGTGAAATCAGTGAAAACCATGTGCATCGTTCGCCGCGCGGGCGTCGTTGCCCTGTCTGAACTTGCGGAGAGGGTCGAGGCGGGCTGGAACCGAAGCGAATCGTCATCCAAGGCGTTCTGATCGTTCTCCTCCTCACCGGCTCGACCGGGGGCTGTTTCCATGGGCAAAATCTTCCTGTTGGCGTCGTATCCCAAATCCGGAAGCACCTGGCTGCGGGCGCTTTTGACCAACTACCGGCATAACGCCGCCTCCCCCGTCAGCATCAACGAACTGGACGCCGCCCCCGTCGCCACGGACCGCCACGTTTTCGACGAAACCGTCTGCCTGGAATCGTCCGACCTGCGGGTTGACGAAATCGAACACTATTTCCCCCGCTTCCTCAGGGAAATCGCCACCGGCGACGCCCCGCTGCTGATCAAGGTCCACGGGGCCTACACCCGCAATGCCGCCGGGGAACCGCTGTTCCCCGAAGACGCGATAGCGGGGGCCGTCTACATCGTGCGCAACCCCCTGGACATCGTCTCATCATACGCCCATCACGCCGACCGGACGGTGGACGAAATCATCGATATGATGGCATCGGATGCCCACGGGCTTGACCTTTCTCCCGACCGACTGTATGATCAGCTGCCAACGAAATTGCTTTCCTGGAGCCGGCACGTTCTCGGTTGGCTGGATGACCACGGCTTGAACCTGCACTTGGTGCGCTACGAGGAACTGGTCGCCGGTCCCGTTTCGGCCCTTGCCGGCGTGCTCCGGTTTTTGGGTTGGGAGGTCGACGGCGCCAGAGTCCGGCGGGCCGTCGAGTTTTCGGATTTCGGCTGTTTAAGCGAGCAGGAACGCCGGCAAGGCTTCTGCGAAAAGCAGCCTTCGGCCCGCTGCTTTTTCCGCCGCGGCACGGCTGGGTCGTGGCGTTCCGAACTGAGCGAAGAGCAGGTGCGGCGAGTCGTCCGGGACCATGGGCAGGCGATGGAGAGGCTCGGGTACCTGCCCGGCCAGGATGGACAAGGGAGGTAGCAGGCAATGGTTTCCCGTCTTATATCGATCGAGGACACGGTCCAGAAAACGGACACGGTCATCAGCAGCGACCTGGACGAAGTGACCGTCATGATGGACATCGAGAAAGGTCAGTACTACTGCCTGAACCGAATGGGGATGCGGATTTGGGGAATGCTGGGCGCGCCCACTACCGTCATCTCCATCTGCGACCGCCTGATGGCGAATTTCGAGGTCCCCGCCCAACAGTGCCGGGAGGAAGTGCTCGCCTACCTGAACAAGTTGCTGCAGCAGAATGTCGTCAAAATCACCGAGCCGAACCGATCATGACCAGAAAACAGAGGGTACGATGATGCAGAACACGCGAGAGAACGAAACCGGAAGCACGTCCAAAGAGGCCTGGCAGACCCCGGACATCGAGATTTTGCCCCTGCCGGAGATGACGCAATCAGGCGACGCCCAATTTGTTGTTGAAAATACCTGGTACCATCCCGCATCCTGACCACTCCGGTAACTGCGTGAACCGGATCAAATTCCCAACCCGGACGCATAAACGTTGCCGGGTTGCGGGTGGAGTTCGCCGTTAGCATGGGCGCGGTATACGGTTTTTTTCAACGCCTCGCGGGATGCACGGAAGGAGCCTTGCGGGCCATGTCCCGGGCCTTGACGGACTATGGGCCGGAAGGGGAGGGGCAGTGGGCCGACGGCGATGCCAGCCTGGGGTTCCGGGAAACGACAGCAGCCCTGCCATTGTCCGGCGAAAAGCAACCGCGGCCCGACGCCGTGACCGGCCTGGTCATCGCGGCGGACGCCTGGCTGGACAACCGGAGCGAACTGGGGAAGCTTTTCGGAATCGGTCCGGAAGACCTGCCGGGAACGCCCGACAGCGCCCTGATCCTCAGGGCTTACGAACGTTGGGGCGACGAGTGCCCGCGGCACCTGCTGGGCGACTTCGCTTTCGCCATCTGGAACCCCGCCGAGAAATCGCTTTATTGCGCCAGGGACCACGCCGGCGCCAGGCCCTTCTATTACTGCCTGAGAGCGGAACGTTTCGTTTTCGCCAGCGACATCCGGGGCGTGCTGGCCGGCGTGCAAGCCCCGGCCGAACTGGACGAAGCCTACCTGGCGGCCCGCCTGCAGGACAAGGCTTTTTGCCATGAGGACCGGACTTTTTTCCAGAGCGTCCGGAAACTCAGACCCGGCCACAGCCTGACCGTTCGTCCCGAGCGGTCCGCATTCAAACAAAACTGGTTCCCCGAGCAGGCGCCGCCCATCCGCCTCCCGTCCGACGAGGATTACGTCGCGGCTTTTATGGAAATATTCACACGGGCCGTGGCCGATTGCGTGCGCGGCGTCGACCGGGTGGGCGCCCACCTGAGCGGCGGTCTGGACTCATCCAGCATCGCCGTGCTGGCAGCCAGGGAGTTGCGGCGGCAAGGGAAGCTTCCTCCGGAAGTCTTTTGCTGGCAGCCCCCGCCTGAAAACGAAGCCCTGCCCGAAGACGACCTGCTGCTCATCCAGAAAGTCGCCGCCCAGGAAGGCCTGGCGCCTCACTATGTGCGTGTGCGGCCGGAAGACTATTACCGAATCCTGAAGCGTGACGTCACTCGCGAACCGGCGTCGCTGACCCTCCTGGCCGAAGAGCAGATTCAGCAGAAAGCCGCCGCCCTGGGGGTCCGGGTCCTTCTATCCGGGTGGGGCGGGGACGAAGGAATCACCTTCAACGGAAGAGGTTACTACACGGAATTGCTCGGCCAGGGGCGGTGGGGCCGTTTGTGGAAGGAATGCCCGGGCAATCGGCTCACGTTCCTGGCTCAACAGTTGCTGGCGCTTCTCCTGCCGTTCGGATCGCGAAAACGGCTCGCCAACTTGCGGAAAGGGAAGCAGCCGGGCCGGCCCGGTCAATACGTCCATCCCGATTTCGCCCGAAGAGTGAAACCATTGCGCATGAAACCGTTCCGCGAATTCGGAGTGCACCGGACCCAGCACCTGCTGCTCGGGCTGGGGCACCTTCCCGAACGCATGGAGGCCTGGGCCGCCAGCGGCGCCAGGCACGGCATCGCGTACCGCTATCCGCTGCTGGACCGCAGGATTCTGGAATTTGCCCTGGGCCTGCCTCCGGAACAGTATGTGCGAAGCGGCCAGGGCCGTTGGCTGATGCGGAACGCCCTGAGCGGAATCCTGCCCGACGAGATTCGCTGGAATCGATCCAAACACGATCCTGTTCGATATCGCAGCGCCAAAGCCGTCGTCCCGGACGCCCTGGCCCGGATCGGGCAAACCTTGGCCCACCGCAGCACGGAACCGTCGCGTTCGGTCTACCTGAACATGCCCCGCCTGATTCGGGACTTGACGACCGGCTTCGACCCCCAAAATCCCGGCCAGGGACAATTCCAGGCGGCTTTGCAGTTTCTGGACTGGTAGAATGTCGGCATGATCATTTCATACCAACAAAAATTCATCTTCGTCGCCATCCCCAAAACCGCCTCCCATTCGTTCCGCGCGGCCCTGCGGCCGCATTTGGGTCCCGGCGACTGGGAGCAATGCCACCTGCTCGAAAAAAAATCCTTCCCCGTGGCCCCCCTGGCGGCGCTGCGGCATGGACATTTATCCTTCCTGGAGATTCGCCCCTTCCTGGTGCCGGGCCTGTGGGACCAGTTTTTTTCGTTCTGCACGGTGCGGAACCCGTATGACCGTTTTGTGTCCCACTGCCACTTCATCAACCGGGGCAACGAAACCATGCGGCACGACCCGCTTTCGGTGATGAAACGCTTGCTGGAAGCCCCCCCCCTGCCCTTTCAGCCCCAGCACCGGTACATCGCGGATGAAAGCGGGCGGATCCGGGTGGATTTCATCGCCCGGTACGAGACCCTGCAGGAGGGCTTCGACCAGATATGCCTACGGCTCGGGTTGCCGAAAGTGCGGCTGCAGCACATCAACCCGGCAAAGCACCCGCCGTTTCGGGAATGCTATGACCCGGAGTTGCTGGAGATGGTGCGGACCTATTACGCCAAAGACTTTGCCATGTTCAATTACCCACTGGAGCTGAATTGAGCGAATCGAACGGGCAACCAATGCGGTCCGCCGCCGGCCTGGCCCTGGCGACCATCACCACAGAGGCGTACGTCCCCGCCACGCTGGTGATGCTGCACTCCTTCATGAAGCGCAACCCCTGGTTCCACGGCGACGTCGTGATCATTCACGATGACCTGGACCCGGCCTCCCGCCAATATTTCGAGACGATCCTGGAAAGAGTGAAGTTTTTCCCGGTGTCGCAGGAACTGAAAGCGAACTTGAGGCCGCTGTTCTCCCTGCGGCCAGACCTGCGCGAAATGGAAGCCCGTTTCTACGCCCTCGAGGTGTTCCGGCTGCGCGGCTATCAAAAGGTACTGTTCTACGACGGGGACATTCTCTTCCGCTCCTCCGTGCAGGATTTGTGCGAGCGGAGGGAAAGCCTCGTCTGCTGTGGCGAAGGGCTGTACTACGTTGACGGCTGCCGCGACGGCTTTTCCCTGGCGGAGCTGCGTGGCGGCGAGTGCCGCCGGGCGAACGTGCTGCGGAACACTTTCAACACGGGTTTTTTGATGGTGGACGCCCGTTTGCTGACGGACGAAAGCTACGGTGGGCTGCTGGGACTGCTCGCCGTCGAGACATGGAAGCCGCTCAGGGTCCGGATGACCGACCAGGCGGTTTTCAATCTCTATTTTTCTGGCCAGCAAACCCTGGTCAGCAGCCACTACAATTATTTGCTCCGCCAGAAGGCGGAGATCCGGGCCAAAGAGGGAACGGGATTTACGGAGGCGAAAGTGCTTCATTACAATGGACCGATCAAACCGTGGAAAGCGGGGACAGTCCTGCCGGCCGCCGCGAGCGATCCGGGGCTCGTCAAAGCCTGCGCCTTCTGGACGGAAGCCTACTGGGAATGCCTGCAGGCACTTCATTTCAAGAGCAGGCTGCCAGGCCTTTGGGCCACAGGGCGGCCGTCATGACCCGGCACTTCGGCGCGAGCCACAACCTGGAAGAGCTGATCGGAACCCACCTGTTCGTCATCTGCCCGAACAACAGCGGGTCGACGTATCTGAAGAATCTTCTTTCCACTTGCCGGAAAACATGGAACCTGGCGCGGGAAGGGCAGCATACGCCCGGTTTCGTCGGGCCGAGCTCACGGGGGCTCGGCGCGGGGAAAATGTGGGCGACCCCCAGATGGCTCGGCCGGTTCACCGATGCGGCCGCCTTCGACTGGCAGACAAGCCGCAAGGCATGGTATTTCCAAGCATTCAGCCACGACCCGAACGCACCTGTCTTTGTGGAAAAATCGCCCCCGTTCCTGCTGCTGGTGGATCAACTGGACCGGCATTTCCGGAATTCAAAATTCATCTTCATGGTCCGCAACCCGTATGCGGCGGTGGAGGGCAGTTGCCGCCGCTGGCGGAAGAAAGAATTTCAGCACACCATCCCCCGCGAGGAGGATCTGTTCAAAGAGGCCGCCCTTCACCTGATGACCTGTTTCGAGTTCCAGCGCCGCAACCGGGAAGCGTACTCCCGGAAGGGCGTTTTTTTCACCTACGAGCAGATGTGCGACGATTCCGAGCAGGTCGAGTCCCTGCTGAAATCACTGGTGCCAGAACTGCAGGACCTGATCGTCAAGCAACGCATACCGGTGAAGGACTACCATGAAATGTTGCGCAACATGAACGCGCAGCAGATCGCGAACCTGACCAGCGAGAAGCTCGGCTGGATCAATCAGATTTTTTCGAAGTATCCCGGCCTGTTGGAATATTTTGGTTACTCCCGGCTGGAAAGAGTGGAAGACGGGTGCTCATCCGCCCCGAAGAACAGGAACAGCCCATGAACACCACCAGTTTCACGAATTTTGCGAAAAGCGCACGTCATCCGTCGTTGAAGTTTTCGGTATCGACCCGGAGCATCCGCTCGGAAATCGACCTGGAAACCTACATTAAAATTTTCTATATTTACCTCGATCCGGACCAGATCCATACCGTGTTCGGAAATACCTGCTTCGCTTCCGGTTTGTACGGGGGCCGGCCCTTCGATGTACGGTACGCCCTGACCGACGCCCATCTGGAGAAACTGGAAAAGTTGCAGCTGAGCCTTTCCCTGACCCTGACCAACCATTTCTTCGACCCCTCGGTTTACCGTCAAAGCTTCGCCTTGCTGGAACGGCACCACAGACCCGGCAATTCCGTCACCGTGGCCTCCGACAAACTGGCCAGGCAGTTACGCCTGGATTTCCCCGAATACAGGCTCATCGCCAGCCTGGTCAAGAATCTCGACAACAGGGACAAACTAGTCCGGGCCCTTGACTTGTACGATGCCGCGGTTGTGCCCATGAACAAGAACGACTGCGACGACTTCCTGGAAAGCCTGCCGCACAAGGACCGCCTCATCCTGTTCGGCAATGCTTACTGCGCCTACAATTGCCCGGCGCGCACCTGCTATGTCGGGATATCCCAGGTTATCCAGGGGAAACCCTGCACATCGCACTGTTCCCAAACCACGATCCCACGGAAGAATTTGGGGATGGTCTACTTCGACCTGGCTAAGCTCCACGGCTTTGGTTTTTCGTACTTCAAGCTGATTCCCGACAAATCGGAGCAGGCGGGGAAAGAAGCCATGATCCGTTCGCTTCCGACCAGAAAGCCCCGGCCCGACCCGGCCTGAGTCCCAAACCGAACCAGCGGTTGGGCACTCCCGGACGCAGCGGGCCATATGCCTAGCAAGCTGTGGACGGAGGAAAACCTGTTCCGAAAGCGGCACGTGGCGCAGGCTTCCGCCTGCGCGATGCGACCAAGGGCGATACGGAACAAGCAGAGGGCGAGGCTCGGGATTTCTTCGCGCAGGCTGAAGCCCGCGCCACGACCATGCGGGCGGCGCAGGCTTCAGCCTGCGCAACGTGTCCAAAGGCGATGCGGAACAAGCAGAAGGTGAGGCTCGGGGTTTCGTTGCGCAGGCTAAAGCCCGCGCCACGACCATGCGGGTGGCGCAGGCTTAATCCGGCGCCACGTGTCCAAAGGCGATCCGGAAAGGGCAGTATGTTG
>CAYTBK010000016.1:0-43511 GCA_964436005.1 uncultured Acidobacteriota bacterium | reverse complement strand
ATGTGCAACTCTTGCTCGTGCTGGTCGCCTGCGGTCACGGTATATACGCCCCCGGATTCAGGGATGTTTCAGCGGGATTCATGAAAAACGACCTTCCCCCTGACAAGTGTATCCACCACAGCACCTTGCAGCGACATGCCCTGGAAGGGGGTGTTGCGGGAGAGGCTGGCGAAACGCTCCTTCTCCACCGTGAAGGGCTTCTCGGGGGCGACCAGGGTGACGTTGGCCTCGCAGCCCCGGCCCAGGGAACGCGGAGACAGGCCCAGGATGCGGGCCGGGTTGACGGCCAGCAGTTCCACGATCCGGCCCGGGCTGAGTATCCCCGTGCCGTGGAGCCGGTCGAGGACCAGCGGGACGGCGGTCTCGAGGCCGACGATGCCGAAGGGCGCCCGGGCGAAGCCCAGGGCCTTCTCGTCGACGGCGTGGGGGGCGTGGTCCGTGGCGATGGCGTCGAGGGTCCCGTCCCGCAGCGCCTCGACCAGGGCTTCCCGGTCCGACCACGAGCGGAGCGGGGGGCTCATCTTCCAGTCCGGGTCGGGGCCCGGCATGTCTTCCACGCTGAGCGTGAAGTGGTGGGGGCACGCCTCGGCCGTCACCGGCGCGCCCAGGGACTTGGCCCAGCGGACCAGGCCGGCCCCGCGCGCCGTGGAAAGGTGGCAGATGTGCACCGGCAACCCGCTGGCGGCGGAGAGCAGCACGTCCCGGGCCACGTGCACTTCCTCGGCCGTCGGGCACAGGGGCGCCAGCCCCCACCCTTCCGTCCTCGGGTGCGGGTGGGCCACGCCTCCGGCGGCGAGGTGCCGGTCCTCGCAGTGGTCGAGGACGGCGAGGCCGTGCCGGGCCGCTTCCCGCAGGGCGCAGGCCATCACGTCGGCGTCCTCGACGGGGGCCCCGTCGTTGGAGACGGCGCGGCACCCGGCGGCCGCCAGCGCCGCCAGGGGCGCCAGTTCCCGGTCCCGGCCGGCCAGGGTGATCCGGCACACGGGAACCAGGTCGGCCAGGGCCGCCCGGGCCGCGGCTTCCCGGACAAAGGCCAGCGTTTCGAGGGAGTCGCCCGGCGGCGTCGTGTTGGGCATGGCGGCCACGGCCGTGAACCCGCCCCGCACCGCCGCCGCCAGCCCCGTGGCGATGGTTTCCTTGTGGGTCTGGCCCGGTTCGCGCAGGTGGGCGTGCATGTCCACGAAGCCCGGGCAGGCCCAGCAGCCCTCCGCGTCCAGGACCTGCCCCGCCGTGGTCTGACGCCGGGTCAGGTCGGCGATGCGGCCGTCCCGGACGGAAATGTTGCGGAAAACCGGCTTGCCCAGCGCGGGGTCGACCAGCAGCGCGCCCCGGATCAGCAGTTCCCCGGCCCGGGGGCGGGGCCTGACGGGCGCGTGGCGGTTGGCAGTCGACTTTGGCTTGACCATCGGGTGACTCCACGTCTGATTCCGAAGCAAGGGGCATTGTACCAGAAGGTTCCCCGAGCGCAAGGGGTGATCCCCCGCCGCCCGGGCGCAATCGCCCTCGCCTGGCCGGAAACCCTGCCGAAGAGCCGGCGGCGAATCCCGCCTGGCCGCCTTCGGGGCGCCCTGATCTGATGGGGATGAAAACGCACAGTCTTTACAGAGCATGGAACGGACATCGATCCCGTCCATGGCATAATGGCCCTGCGACATCATCCCGGAGGAAGCACGCACAACCTGCCGGTATTTTGAACAACGACTCCCTTTGCGAACGGCCATACGGGCGACCTGAAGAGAACGACAAAATCATGCTCATCTTGGAGAGGACCGCATGAAAGAGAAATGCGTTTATTTTTGGACGAGATGCCCAGAGGGTATTATTTATGATTGCTTCCACAAAGCTGCGTCCCAAGCGGGGTTATCGCTTTTAAATCCTTTATACAACTTAATTAATTACTGGAACGACGAAGGGGAAAAAAGCGAATGTTCGGATCAGGAATTGAGTCTGTCGATGAGCGATTCAAAGCCTTTCGGAATTCAGACTTGGTTGAGCGATGACACCGACATCTTCGTAACATTCATGCGGCCGGGCGACGACTTTCTGGAAATCTTCGATTTAGATGGTTTGACACCGGAAGAGGAGTCAGAAGTCATCGTCAAACTGATCACATGTTTTTACTTGGGAAAGCTGGATTGGAAACCCATCGCCATGGTGGTTGACCGTCTTGGCGTATCGGCCGATATCGCCGAACGTTCGTTGGACGATTACCTGAAAGGACTGGCCACCCTTCGGCAAAGACCTGAACTGATCCTGTTTGATCCCAGCCTTGCGGATATGCGTCTGTGCAAATGAGCAAGCACCGACAAACCGAAAATCCGTCGTCAAGCAGGGTCTCCCCCACTCCCACCGGTTCATTTTCCACTATTTCGTGCGCTTCGTGCTGTGTTTACTTCCGAGGGAATTTCTCCGGCGTCGGGGCGGGGCGCGCCCTGCAGGGAACGGACGGTGGCCTGGTCTAGCAGGGCATACACTTCCCCGGCCAGGGCCGGCAGCCTCCGGATGGCGGCGCAGTGGCGGGCGACGGTTTTCCGGTCCCCGCGGGCCGCCGGCCCGGTGACCGCCTGGCGCGGGTCCCGCAGGCGGGCCATGTTGTCGATGGCGGAACGGGCCAGCCCGAGCAGGCTGGGCCAGAGGTCCTGGCGGATCGCGTCGGGGAAGGCCGCCAGCCCGTCGTGGCAGAGCAGCAGCAGGGCCGAGAGGTGACCGCAGGCCATGGTGCAGAGGGCGTGGTAGAGGGCCTTGAGCTCGCCCGGCACGGCGAAGGGGACGGCGCCCAGGTCCCGCGCCAGGCGTTCCCCGGCGGCGACGGCTTCCGGAGCCCCCTCCACCGCGATCCGGATACCGGGAAAGACGTCGGCCCCGGGAAGGGCGAAGGTCTGCAGGGGGTGCCAGGACCCGGTCCGGCACCCCAATTCCGCCAGCGGGGCCAGCACCGAGGCGTCGCAGGCCCCGGAGGTGTGGAGGGCCACGCTCCCCGCCGACAGGCGGCCGCGCAACGACCTGGCCAGCCGGGCGGCGCAGGACGGCAGCGCGTCGTCCGGGACGCAGAGGAAGAGCGTGCCGATGGGCGCCCGGACGGTGTCCGCGTCCGCCGTCCGGGCGGCGGGCCGGGATGGCCGGCCCCTCAGCAGCTCCGCCTCGTGGCCCGCGCTTTGCACCGCCAGGAACAGGCTGCGCCCCACCCGGCCGCGCCCGGCGATGCAGACGACCCCGCCGCCGGAAGGCGCCGGGCCGCCCGCCTCCGCCCGGGACAGGGTGTCTTCGGTTTCCATGGTCAGACGCAGAGGAGGAGGTTGTCGATCAGTCGCGTCGTGCCGAAATAGACGGCGATGGCCACCAGCATCTCGCCCTTGAGAGTTTCCCGGGACTCGAGGAAGACGGTGTCCACGATCTCCACGTAATCCAGCCGGGCCAGCGGCTCCGCGGCAATCTGGCGCTTCATCTCGGCCAGGATGGCCTCCGCGCGCCGCTCGCCCTCCATCACCATGGAGGCGGCCCGGCACAAGCACTTGTGCAGGAGCGGAGCGGCCGCCCGCTCCGCCGGGGAGAGATAGACGTTCCGGGAACTCATGGCCAGGCCGTCCGCTTCCCGGACGATGGGGCAGACGTGGATGGCCACGGCGAAACCCAGGTCGCGGACCATCTTCCGGAGAACGATGACCTGCTGGGCGTCTTTCTGGCCGAAAAAGGCGGCATGGGGGTCGACCACGGCGAACAGCTTCGCCACCACCGTGGCCACACCCCGGAAGTGCCCCGGCCGGCTGGCGCCGCAGAGCTTGCCGGACAGGCCCTCCACCTCGACGTAGGTCTCGAAGTCTTTGGGGTACACGTCGTCCACTGTCGGCGCGAAAACGTAGTCCACGCCGTATTTCGTGAGCAGGTCCACGTCGTGCGCCAGGTGCCGGGGATACTTGTCGAAGTCTTCCTTGGGGCCGAACTGGGCCGGGTTCACAAAGACGGAAACCACGACGATGTCGCACACCCGGGCGGCCCGGCGCACCAGGGACAGGTGGCCTTCATGCAGCGCGCCCATGGTGGGGACGAAGCCCACGCGCCGTCCCTGGGCCCGTTCCTTGCGGATCACGGCTTTCATTCGGTTAATCTTTGTGATGACTTCCATTGTATTTTTCCAATGAGGGAAGGGATGAAGGTTCCAGGGGGAAGGCCTCTTCGGGGTTGGGGAAAGCCCCCGACCGCACGTCCGCCGCGTAGTGCCGGATGGCCTCCTCGGCGATGGCCCCCAGCTGGGCGTACACCCGGACGAAGCGGAAGTCCATGTCGGCCGTCAGACCGAGCATGTCGTGGAAGACGAGCACCTGCCCGTCGCAGGCGGCCCCGGCCCCGATGCCGATGGTGGGGATGCGGAGCTGGCCGCTGATCACGGCGGCCACCTCGCTGGGGATGCACTCGAGCACGATGGCGAAGCATCCTTCCTTCTCCAGGGCCAGCGCGTCCGCCACCAGCGCGTCGATCTGCGCGCTTTCCCGGCCCTGGACGCGGTAGCCGCCGAAGCGGTTCACCGACTGGGGGGTGAGCCCCAGGTGCCCCATGACCGGGATTTCACTGTCCAGCACGGCCCGAATGGCCGGCAGACGCACCCGCCCGCCCTCGATCTTGACGGCCTCGGCCCGCCCTTCCCGCACCAGGCGGATGGCGCTGGCCGCCGCCCGGCTCGGGGAAACGTGATAGGAACCGAAGGGCATGTCCGCCACCAGCAAGGCCTTCCGCACCGCCCGCGACACGCACCGGCAGTGGTAGGCCACGTCGCCGACGGTGACGCGCAGGGTGTCCGGCTCACCGTGGATGACCATGCCGAGGGAATCCCCGACCAGGACGACGTCGACGCCGGCCCGGTCGGCCAGTCGGCCGGTGGGGAAATCGTACGCCGTGAGGGCGGCGACGCGGCCGCCTTTCGCCTTGATGGCCGCCAGTCCTGCCGCCGTCCGCTTGTTCGCCATTGCCACCTCGCTCTCGACCTTCGTCCGGGCGGACGCCGCCCGGACGGGGCTGACGGTCCGCCACCCCGCCGCCAACGGCCCACAGTGCACGGACAGGGTAAAGAATCGGGCCGATTGTAATCACACTCGCCCCAAAATGCAACAGGCCTCGCAGGAAACCGCCCCTCGCCAGGGGCCGGGGCGGAGCCGGTTCAGCCGTCCGGGGAAGCCAGGACGGTTTCGGGGTGGATGACCAGCCCCTCCGCCCCGCCTCGGGTCCGGCCCACGGCGAGCAGCACCCGCCCGGGGGCGAAGAGGCTGACGAGAACCCCCTCCTCCTGCAGGCCCGCTCCGGCCGGGATGGGGTTTCCGTGAACCACCCGCACGACTTCGCCCGGTTCGCAGTCCCGTTCCGGCCAGCCGGCCAGGACCTGCTCCAGGGGGAAGAACCGGCTCGGCAGGGAGAGGGGGTCCTTCTCGATTTCCGGCCAGGTCACGGCCTGCGCCAGAGAGAAGGGGCCGCAGCGGGTCCGGCGCAAGGCGCACAGGTGCGCGCCGGTCCCGCAGGCCTCTCCCAGCCACCAGGCCAGCGAGCGGATGTAGGTGCCGGCTCCGCAGTGGACGTGGAAATGCAGCAGCGGCGGCTCCCAGCGGATCCCGGAAACGGAGAAGACCGCCATCGGGCGCTCCTTCCCGGGGCATTCCAGCCCCTTGCGCGCATAGTAGTAGGACGGTTTGCCCTGCCACTTGGCCGCCGAGAAGGCCGGCAGGGGGAAGGTGCGGTTCCCGGCCAGGCTCTCCGCCCTCTCGCGCACTTCGGCGGGGTCCAGGAGCACCGGCACGGGGTCGGAAAGCGGCCGGCCCTCGGCGTCCCAGGTGTCGGTGGCCCAGCCGAACCGAACGGTGGCGTCGTACTCCTTCTCCTTCTGCAGCAGGAAGCCGGACAGGCGCGTCGCCCGCCCGCACAGCACCGGGAGCACGCCCGTCGCCATGGGGTCGAGGGTGCCGGCGTGCCCCACTTTCCCGACGGAAGCGTGGCGTTTCAAATACGTCAGAACGGCGTTCGAGGTCATCCGGTCCGGTTTGTCCACCACCAGGATGCCGGTCGGGAGGTCGCCTTGCCTGTCCATCATCGTTCACCTGCCGAAACCCGGGCGCTCCGGCGGGCGGAGCCGACGGCCCTGGGGCCAGGCGACCGCTGCCGGACACGGCGAATTCCCTGTATTTTTGCCACTAATAAAATTCCGTTGCATCCTGTCAGCGTTATGCTATACTTCGCAACCGGATATGCCAGAAGAACAAACCCACGAACATTATCGGGTGATTCGATAGCGAAATCAATACATAACGGAGGTTTGTGATGAATCGCAAAAGCTTTTTCCTGATCGCCCTCTTGGCCGTGTTGGCCCTGATCATGGTTTCCGGCTGCGCCACCAAGAAGTGGGTCCGCAACGAACTCGGTGATTCCGAGAAGAAGATGGAAAACAAGATCGACAACGGCGACCAGAAACTCCAGGGCCAGATCAACGAACTGTCCACCCTCAACAAGCAGCTCAACTCCAAGATCGAACAGGTCAACGACAAGGCTGAGCGCGCTGACTCCAAGGCCGAAGAGGCCAAGTCCATCGGCATGGACGCCAAGCGGGAAGCCCAGTCGGCCAACCAGAACGTCAGCGAGTTGCGCGTGAAATTCGACAACCGCAACAACTTCGTCCTGGTCGACACCAAGCTGGTGCATTTCGACTTCAACAAGTCCGAGCTGAAGAACAGCGACCCCGCCACGCTGGACGAAGTTGCCCGGCTGGCCTCCAACAACAAGAACATCGTCGTGACGCTGGAAGGCTACACGGACGGCATCGGCACCGACAACTACAACTTCGGCCTCAGCGAGAAGCGCGTGAAGACCGTCATGCGCTACCTCGTCAGCAAGGGCCTCGACCTGAACCGCATGTACGACCTCGGCCTCGGCAAGGCCAACCCCGTGGGCGACAACAAGACCAAGGCGGGCCGCGAAGAAAACCGCCGCGTGAAGATCCAGGTTCTGGAAGCCAAGTAACGACCGCCCAGATTTCATGGGAAAAAGGGACCGGAGGCAACTCCGGTCTTTTTTTTGCGCAAACCGGCTGAAAATATTTATTGACAAACGGCTTATTTCTTGTTACGGTCAAAAAAACCGCGAATCCCGCTTTGTTGAGGTGGTCATGAAATCAAAGATCTACATGCTTTTGGCGAGCATCGGCCTGTTGGCCCTGATGGCTGGAGGAGTGCTGGCCCAGGAACCCTCCGCCGGCGGCGACCAATCTGCCCCGTCCGTGGAAAAGGCCAAGCCATCCAAGGCGCACAAGGTTTCCAGGCACCGCGACACGGGCAGCTTCGACTGGGCCAAATACCCTTCCATCCGCAAGAGGTCCAAGGCTTTCATGCAGTCGGACGGGCACCTCAGCGCCAACACGAACCCCGCCTTCCCGGCGGACGCCGATGTCTACACGGTCGCCAAGGGCGACACGCTGTCGAAGATCGCCGGCGAACTGCTGAAAAGCACCATGCTCTGGCCGCAGATCTGGGAGAAGAACCAGCACGTCAAGAACCCGCACTGGATCTGGCCGCTGGACAAGCTCCTGGTGGGCGCCGTAAAACTGGTGGACAATGCCCCGCCCACCCCGGCCATGGACCAGGGTCCAGCCTGCGAGAAGAAGACGCCCTTCAGCGAACCGCTGGCGCTGCTCAAGGCCCAGCAGATCGAAGAGGAGAAGGCGCAGGAACTCCGTCTTTCCGTCCAGCAGGTGGAAACATTCTATGGAACGGACCGCGAGCTGTACGGCACCGGATTGATCTATGATTCCTGCCCCAAGTTTTCGGATTTCATCACCGGCTCCGAAATCGAATCCTTCACCCGCAACCTGAGCCTCGGGAACATCGTCTACATCAACCGCGGAACGGCAAAAGGCGTCAAGAACGGCGACCGGTTCCTCGTCATCCGTTCCGCCGGGGAGATCAAGCATCCCGACCGGCACTACAAGGTCGGCTACTACTTCCGGCAGATGGGCACGCTGAAGGTCGTCATCGCCCGGGAAAAGCACTCCGTGGCGGTCGTCGACTGGTCGGCCCGCCCCATGTTCGTGGGCGACGCGATCATCCCCTTCGAGAAGGTCGACAAGGTCAACAAGAAAACCGACAAGAACAATAAGGAGTTCACGCCGCTGTCCGAAGACCTCCTTGGCGACCTGAAAGACGCCAAGAAGTACGAGCGGTTCTCCACGGACAACGACAAGGCCAAGGGATACATCGTCTTCATCGAGGACAATCTGCCCATCGCCGGAATCGGCAACGTGGTGTACATCGATCTGGGCAAGAGCAAAAGTCTCTCCCTCGGCGACCACCTGAACATCTACGTCAAGGCCGACAAATTCAAGAACTGGAACGAGTACTACCCCGATTTCGGGTCCCGCCGCTTCAAGGAACGCGTGGCCAAACGTTTTTCCGAAGAATCCAAGGAAGAAGTGCAGGACCGTCACGTCCCCCGCATCGTCACCGGCGAACTGGTCATCATCGACGTGTTCGAGAAAACGGCCAAGGCCGTGGTGGTGAACTCGACGGTGCCGGTCGCCCTGGGCAGCCACGTGCAACTTCAGTAAAAGTCCCGATTCGGCCGGAAAGCCCGAAAAGCCCCTCGCTTGCGGGGGGCTTTTCCTTTTCGCGCCGCCGGGCCTCGCCGCGAAAACCTCTTTCGGGGCCCCGTCAAGCCATGGTATGATGGGCAGCCTGCCCAGCCTGGAAGAAAGTCCCGCTCTCCTGGCGGCAATTAAGGAGGACGGAATGAAAAAAGCGATGAAAACCGATCAGCCCGCCCCGTCCGAGGCGGACCGGGAAAAGTTGGTTCACATCCTGCCGGAATTTGCCCTCATCGCCAACCGCGAACTCCGGGAAAAGACGGTCAACGTCTGGATGGAAGCCCTCCGGCGCGGCGGTTGGAGCATCGAAGACCTGTCGCGCATTCCCTTCACGCTCGCCCTGAAAGGCGTGACCGTCAGCATCCTCGAACACACGCGGTGCGTGGCCTGCATCTGCGCGGAAGTGGCCGGCGTCTTCGGCAAGCTGTACGGCAAGCGGCTCTCCCTCGACAAGGACATCCTCATGTCCGGCGCCATTCTCCATGACGTGGGCAAACTCCTCGAATTCAAGGAATCCGGCGGGGCCTTCTCGAAGAGCGCCATCGGCCGGCTGGTGCGCCACCCCGTTTCGGGGGCGGCGCTCTGCTTCGAACTGGGCCTGCCCGCGGAAGTCGTGCACGTGGTGGCCTCGCACGCGAAGGAAACGGACCCGGCGGAGCGCTCGCCCGAGGCGGTCATCCTCCACCACGCCGACACCACGAATTTCCAGCTGCTGCTCTGAGCAGCGACCGGTTTTCAGTATTATTCCAGGATAATTATTTCAAAGGAGGCCTCTATGGCAAAGTACAAGATCGCATGGTTACCGGGTGACGGGATCGGGATCGAAGTCCTCGAAGCGGCGAAGATCGTCCTCGACAAGCTCCAGCTGGACGCCGAGTACATCCACGGCGACATCGGCTGGGAGTTCTGGTGCAGCGAAGGCGACGCCCTGCCCGAGCGAACCCTCGACCTGCTGCGCAACGTGGACGCGGCCATGTTCGGCGCCATCACGTCCAAGCCGGTGAAGGCGGCGGAAGCGGAGCTCGCCCCCGAACTCCGGGGCAAGGGCCTGATCTACCGCTCCCCGATCGTGCGCATGCGGCAGCTGTTCGACCTCTACACGTGCCTGCGCCCCTGCAAGGGCTATGCCGGAAACCCCCTCAACTACAAGGAAGACATCGACCTCGTCATCTTCCGCGAAAACACGGAAGACCTCTACTGCGGCGTCGAGTTCAACCCCGTGCCGAAAGAGCTTTCCGACGTGCTCAGCGGCATTTCCAAGCCCTTCGGCGCCTTCAAGGGACTGGCCGGCGACCAGTATGCCGTCTCCTGCCGGATCAACACGAAGAAGGGTTCCGAGCGGATCATCCGGGCCGCCTTCGAATTCGCCCAGAAGTTCGGGCGGAAGAAGGTCACCGTCGTCCACAAGGCCAACGTGGTGCGGGCCACCGACGGTCTCTTCCTGGAACTGGCCAAGGAAGTCGCCAAGGATTTCCCCGGCATCGCCATGGACGACGCCAACATCGACGCCATCTGCATGTGGCTGCTGAAGAACCCCTTCAACTACGACGTGCTGGTCTCCACCAACCTCTTCGGCGACATCATCTCCGACCTGTGCGCCCAGATGGTCGGCGGCCTCGGCTTCGGATGCTCCGGCAACATCGGGGACAAGCTCGCCGTCTTCGAACCGACCCACGGGTCCGCCCCGAAATACGCCGGCCAGTACAAGGTCAACCCCATCGCCACCATCCTGGCCGCCAAGATGATGCTGGACTGGCTGGGCGAAACGGAAATGGGCCTCCGGATCGAACAGGCCACCGCCGCCGTCATCGCCGAGGGACAGGTCCGCACCTACGACATGGGCGGCGCCGCCAAGACCCTCGACATGGCCAGGGCCATCGCTGAGAAGTTATAATTGAAGATTTTCGTTACAATGTAATCAAAAGCGCCGGCCCCAGCCGGCGCTTTTCATGTATAATGCCTTCCGGAGAAGGAGATGGAGAACGCGGCCAAAAAGGACCCCTGGAAAGTGCGCGGCACCCGGTTTTTTCACGGACTGGCGCTCAAGGGATACGGGTTTGCCCATTCGCCCAAGGGCACCATCTATCTGCTGGCCGCCCTTGGGCTTTTCCTGCTCGGCATCGGGCTGCTGAACCTGGTGGACCGCATCCGCTGGAGCGATCCCACCGACCTCATCATCTGGGACGAGCAGGACAAGGACATGGTGGTCAAGAGCGTCGCCAAGGAGTCCGGCCTCGAGCGCGTCCAGCCCGGCGACCGCCTGATCGCCGTGAACCGCCGGGAGATCAAGGACCGCAACGAATACCTCAACATCCTGTTCGAACTCCGCCCCGGCGACACGGCGGTCTACCGTTTCTGGAGCCCCCGGACCGACGAGATCAAGAACGAGAACATCACCATCGCCGGCAAGCCCATCCTGGACATCAAGGACTTCTTCCAGATCATCCTGGCGTTCCTGTACCTTTTCATCGGCGCCGTCGTCCTCATCCGGTCCTGGCGCAACCGGGGCGGCATCCATTTCTACCTCGTCTGCCTTTTTTCATTTGCCTTCTACCTTTACAACTACACGAACTACATGACCTTCCTGGACAAGACGGTCTACTGGCTGTCGGTCCTGTCCATGCTGCTCCTGCCCCCGCTCTTCCTCCACTTCTGCCTCAACTTCCCCGTCCGGAAGAGCTGGATGCGCAGCAAGCGGCTGATGCTGGCCATCCTGTACGGACCGGCCGTCGTCATGCTGAGCCTGGAGGTGCTGCTGTTCTCGGGCAAGCTGAAGCCCTTCGGTCTGCTGCTCCGCCCGCACACCATGGAGCTGCTCGACAACATCCACATCACCTGCTTTATCGCCTATTTCGTCATCAGCATCTTCGTCCTCTTCCACAACCGGATCACCCTGCAGACACCGGAGTTGAAACAGCAGATGAAGTGGATCGTCATGGGGACCATCCTCTCGGTCCTCCCCTTCCTCTTCCTGTACACCCTGCCGACCATCCTCGGCCTGGAACTCACGTCGGCCATGCAGGCCTCCATCCTCTCGCTGGCCCTGCTGCCCCTTTCCTTCGCGTACGCCATCATGAAGTTCCGTCTCACCGACGTGGACATCATCCTCAAGCAGGGCGCCGCCTACTTCATCGCCAGCGGGACCATCCTGGTCATCTACTTCCTTCTCATCGCCCTGAGCGGCCTGGTCTTCCAGGCCATCTTCCCGGGTTCCCACACCCTGACGATCCCCTTCTCCGTGCTGGCCGCGGCCTTCCTGTTCGCCCCCGTCCGCGCCAAGGTCCAGCAGGAAGTCGACCGGTTCTTCTACAAGGAAGAGTACAAGCACCGGCAGTCCATCATCGAGTTCGGCCAGAGCCTGGGCGCCGAGAGCGACCTCCAGACCGTCACCTCCACGGTCATGGACCGGCTGGTCAAATCCCTGAACGTCGAGACCATGGCCATCTTCCTCCGGAACAGCAACCTGGAGGACCGCTACACCCTCGTGGCCCACATCGGCCTGTCGAACCTGCCCCAGGACTGGGCCGACTTCCAGATCCCCGACGATTTTCTGATCCGCGACGAGCACACCCTGCCGCTCCCCTACCGCACCTTCGGCGACAAGAACCCGCTGCGCATCGGCGGGCTGCGCACGCTCTACGAAAACCTTTCGCTCTTCTATTTCCAGCCCCTGATGTTCCGCAACGAGATCATCGGCGCCATCGCGCTGGGCAAGAGCCGCTGGGACGCCTTCCTCTCCTCGGAGGACTTCGAACTCCTGCGCATGATCTCGGGCTACGCCGCCATCGCCCTGGAGAACTCGCGCCTGTACTGGAGCCTGAAAAACAAGGCGGGTGAACTCGAATCGCTGAAGGCCTACAGCGAGAGCATCATCGCCGGCATCAGCGTCGGGGTCGTCGCCCTGGACCGGACGGGGGCCATCACCACCTGGAACCCCTGCATGGAACAGCTGTTCGGCCTGCCGGCCGAGGATGCCCAGGGCAAACCGTTCGAAGACGTCTTCCCGGCCGACATCCACACGTCCATCCTGAACGCCCTGGGCACCCCGAACCTGGAGCCTTCCTTCGAAACGGCCAACATCTACAAGCTGTTCCTGGAAAGCCTGAAAGGCGAGCCCCGGTTCATCAACCTGAGCGTCAGCCCGTTCCTGGACAACGCCGGCATCCCCATCGGCACCCTGATGGTTTTCGACGACATCACGGCCAAGGTCCAGCTGGAACAACAGCTGCTGCAGTCCGAGAAGCTGTCCTCCCTCGGCCTGATCGCCGCCGGCGTGGCGCACGAGGTGAACACCCCCCTGACCGGGATCAGCAGTTTCACCCAGTTGCTGATGAACGAAATTTCCCCCGAGAACCCGCACCACGCTGTCCTGCGCAAGATCGAGAAACAGTGCTTCCGGGCTTCGGACATCGTCAGCAACCTCCTGAACTTCTCCCGGATGAACACCGACGAGCGCAAGGAGGTGGAGATCAACCGCGTGCTGGAGGAGGCGCTCAACCTCATCGAGCACCAGTTCCGCAAGCAGCGCACCGTCCTGGAGCGGGACTTCCAGCCCGACCTGCCCGCTATCCAGGGCAACGAGGGGAGGCTGATGCAGGTCTTCGTGAACATCCTGCTGAACGCCCGCGACGCTGTCTCCTCGGGGGGGCGGATCACCGTCCGGACCTTCTCCGACGAGAAGTTCGTCAACGCCCAGATCATTGACACCGGCCGGGGCATCCCCAAGGAGATCATCAACCGGATCTACGACCCCTTCTTCACCACCAAGGACACGGGAAAAGGGACCGGGCTGGGGTTGGCCGTGAGCTACGGCATCATCCAGGAGCACGCCGGCCGGATCTACGTGGACAGCCGCGTGGGCGACGGAAGCTGCTTCACCATCAAACTCCCCCACGGCAAGAAGGCTTCGGCCACCGTGGCATAGCAAGGACGACTCATGCCCCAAGAAACACCCACCCCGGCAGCGCCGAAAGGCCGCATCCTCCTCATCGACGACGAGGAGATCATGCACGACGTCATCACGACGCTGCTCATGAAGGAACAGTACGAGCTCGACGCCGCCTTCGACGGCGACGCCGGCCTCGAACTCTTTTCCTCGAAACCCTACGATCTGGTCCTGCTCGACCTCATGCTGCCAGGCAAGGACGGTTTCGCCATCCTTAAGGAAATCCGGCAGCTGGACCCTCACGCCGTCGTCATCATGATCACCGCCGACAGCAAGGTGGAGCACGCGGTGCAGTCCGTGAAGGACGGCGCCTATGACTTCGTAGCCAAGCCCTTCAAAAACGAGAAGATGCTTCTTGTCATCAAGAACGGCCTGCACAAGCGCGCCCTGGAGATGGAGAACCTGTACCTCCGGCAGAGCTTCCAGGCCCACTACTCCTTCGATTCCATCATCGGGAAATCCCACGCCATGAAGGAAATATTCCGCCTCATCCAGCAGGTGGCGCCGACGAAGAGCACCGTCCTCATCACCGGCGAAAGCGGGACGGGCAAGGAACTGGTCGCCAAGGCCATCCACAACTGCTCGTTGCGCGCGGAACATCCCTTCATCCCCCTCAACTGCGGCAACATCCCCGCCGAACTGCTGGAGAGCGAGCTGTTCGGCTACCGCAAGGGCGCCTTCACCGGCGCCGTGGCCACCAAGAAGGGCCTGTTCGAAGCGGCGGAGGGGGGCACCCTCTTCCTCGACGAGATCGGCAACCTCAGCATGGAACTGCAGGCGAAGCTGCTCCGTGTGATCCAGGAGCGCGAATTCCGGCGGCTGGGCGATGTGGAGAGCCTCAAGGTGGATGTCCGCATCCTGGCCGCCACCAACGAGGACCTCAAGGACCTGGTGTCCCAGGGCCGCTTCCGGGAGGACCTTTTCTACCGCCTGAACGTCATCAAGATTTCCTTGCCGCCCCTGCGGGACCGGCGAGACGACATTCCCATCCTGGTGGAACATTTCATACAGCAATATTGCCGGGAAAACGGCAAGAAATGCTGTTCCCTGGACAAGTCGGCCATGGAGATCCTCATGGACCACGACTGGCCAGGGAACGTCCGCGAACTGGAGAACGTCCTCGAACGCGCCGTCGTCCTTTGCGGCGACGAGACCTGCATCACCCCGGACCTGTTCCCGCCGGAGGTGATCCCAAGGGGGCAGCCTCTCGCCGCCAAACCGGCCGAGCTTCCACCGGACGGCCTCAACCTGAAGGATGCCGTGTCCGACTACGAGCGGTCCCTGATCCTGTCGGCGCTGGAAAAGACCGGCGGGAGCCAGAAGCGGGCCGCCCAACTGCTCGGCCTGAACGCCACCACCCTGAACGAGAAGATCAAGAGGCTGGGGATCCGCGCCTTCCTCGGCACCGATCCCGGCGTCCTGTATTGACACCGGCGCGACCAGTCCTCCAATGACGGCGGAAGAAATGGAAAACGCAAAGAGAAGAGAGAGTCGGCGGGTGCAGGCGGGTGCGCTTCCCCTCGGCGGCGGTGCGCCGGTCGCGGTGCAGTCCATGACCAACACCGACACCCGGGATGCCGCCGCCACCCTGGACCAGATCCGGCGCCTGGCCCAGGCCGGCTGCGAACTGGTCCGGGTCGCCGTTCCCGATGCCGAGGCGGCCGACGCCCTCGGCGCCATCTGCTCCGGCTCCCCCCTGCCCGTGGTAGCGGACATCCACTTCGACTACCGGCTGGCCCTCGCCGCGCTGAAAGCCGGTGTGGCCAAGCTGCGGCTCAACCCCGGCAACATCGGCAGCGCGGAGCGGGTACGCCTCGTCGCCGCCGAGGCCTCCTCCCGCGGGGTGCCCATCCGCATCGGCGTGAACGCCGGGTCGCTGGGCAAAGCGTTGCTGGCCAGATACGGCCGGGCCACCCCCGAAGCCATGGCGGAAAGCGCCCTGGCCCACGCCGCCATTCTCGAATCCTGCCGCTTCTCCGACATCGTGATCTCCATCAAGGCTTCCGACGTGAGGGAAACCGTCGAAGCCTGCCGGATCGTGGCCCGGCAAACCGCCTACCCCCTGCACCTCGGCATCACCGAGGCCGGCGACGCCTGCGCCGGCGCCATCTACTCGGCCGTGGGCATCGGCGCCCTGCTGCTGGAAGGCATCGGCGACACCGTGCGCGTCTCGCTGACCGCCCCGCCCGAACAGGAGATCGCCGCCGCCTTCACCATCCTCGCGGCCGCCGGCGTCCGGCGCCGCGGCCCCCGTTTCGTCTCCTGCCCCACCTGCGGGCGCACCACGGTCGACCTGGTGGCCATCGCCGCCCAGGTCAAGCAGGCCCTGGCCGACATCGCGGCCCCCATCCGGATCGCCATCATGGGCTGCGAGGTGAACGGGCCCGGCGAAGCCTCGGACGCGGACATCGGCCTGGCTTGCGGGAAAAGCGCCTCTCTGGTTTTCCGGCAGGGCCGCAAACCCCTCCGGATTTCCAACACCAACCTGGCCGACACCTTCGTGGAACAGGTCAGGGCCTTTCTGGACGAGACGGCCGGCCCCACCGGCGCCACCGCATCCGCCGAACCCCGGGAGTAGCCGAGATGAAAATTCCACCGTTTTTCCGACAATTCGGCGCCGACGCCACAGCGATCCTCCCGGAGGAGGCCAGGGCCGAAATCCGGCTGCTAGCGGCGCTGGACGTCAGGAAACGGACCATCCCCGGGGCTGCTGTTTACATTGCCATCGCCCTGGTCCTCCTTTTCGCCACGGAAATCGGGGCGCGCGACCGCGCCCTCTTCGCAGGGCTGCTCCTCGCCTACATCGTCCTCGGAGCGGTTCGGATCCACTTTGCCGTCAGCAGCCGGCAAGCGCTGCAGCCGACCTCCATCGCGCGCTTCGCGGGGGCCGCCTGTTTCCTGCTGTCCGGAGCCCTCTGGGGGTTGCTGGCCGTCTACGCCCTATGCGCCTACGGCATGACCATCGACTTCTATATCATCATCACCTGCGGAGGCGGCCTCTGCAGCGGATCGCTTCTGGTCCAGTCCCCCCATCTCTATCGCAACCTCCTGTACATGGGCAGCATCCTGCTCCCGGCCTCGGTTCTCTGCTTCTTTCATCAACCGCCCCAGGGGCCGGCCATGGGCCTCGTCTTCCTGACCTACCTGGTAGTCACCGGCATCGAGGCGAGCATCGTCTACAACCAGTACTGGGGTTCCCGGGTCAACGCCAAGCTGCTGGAAATCCGGGCGAGGGAACTGGAAGAGGAAAAACTCCGGGCGGAAACCTTCACCCGGGCGAAAAGCCAGTTCCTGGCCAACATCAGCCACGAAATCCGGACCCCCATCACCGGCATCATCGGGATGGCCGAAATCGCCCTGGACATGGCCCCGCAACCCGAGCAGCGCCGCTGCCTGGAGACCATCCTCTCCTCCACCGAATCGCTGCTGGTGGTGGTCAACGACATCCTCGACTACTCCAAGATCGAGGCCGGCAAGCTGACGCTGGAACCCGTCCCCTTCGAGGTCCGGACCATCGCCGGTGCCATTCTCAAGCCCGCCGCCGCCAAGGCCTCGGAAAAGAAGGTGGACCTGGCCTGCTACATCTCACCCCGGGTTCCCGAAGTCCTGCGCGGCGACCCGTTCCGCCTGCGCCAGGCCCTGGTCAACATCGTCGGGAACGCCGTCAAGTTCACCGAAAGCGGCGAAGTGGTGTTCCGGATGGACGTGGTGAATGACGAGGACGGAAAGCAGATGCTGCACACCGTGGTTTCGGATACCGGAATCGGGATTCCCCCCGAGGCGGCGGCCTACATCTTCGAACCGTTTTCCCAGTCGGATTCGAGCATGTCGCGGCGCTTCGGAGGGACGGGGCTCGGCCTCTCCATCACCCAGACGCTGCTCGAACTCATGGGCGGGTCCTCGGAAGTGGTGAGTCCCACCGAAGTCCTGACCCCTCGGCCGGCGGCGCCGGGAACCGATTTCCACATCCGGGTGCCCCTGGACCCGGTGGTGCAGGAGGACGCCGTCCCGGAGATTCCGACCCCCTTTAGCGGGAAACACATCCTGCTCGCGGAGAAGAACTGCGTCAACCGGGCCTATTTCCGCACCCTGCTGGAGAACGCCGGCGCCCAGGTGGACGAGGTGGCGGAAGCCGGCACGATTCTTTCCCTGGGCGATTCCCTGCAGAATTACGAACTGTTCCTCATCGACGCGGAACTGCAGTTTGCTGCCGACAACCCGCTCTCCACCTGGATCGCCTTCTCCGCCCCGCCCCCTTGCGCCCCCATCGTCATGACGGTCCAGGCCGGGAACCGGATCCACATGGCCAACTGCCTCGAACAGGGCGTGTCTGCCTCCATCATCAAGCCGTTCACGCCCGACGAGCTGTTGGAAGCCGTCGAAACGGCCCTGCGGAAATCCCGGCACGCCACCGACCCGGCCGTTCCTTTCTCCGGTTCCATCTCACGCAAAATCAGACCGTTGAAAGTGCTCCTGGCCGAAGACAACGAGATCAACATCGCCACCGTGTCCATGATGCTCCGGCAGGCCGGGCACCTGGTGGAAGTCGTCACCGGCGGCGAGGAGGCCGTCGAGAAGGCTCTTTCCGGCAAATTCGACATTGTGCTGATGGACGTGCAGATGCCCGTCATGGACGGCCTCACCGCCACCCGCATCATCCGCGAGTCCGAGCGCCGGCTGAGGATCCGGCGGGTCCCCATCGTCGCCCTGACCGCCCACGCCATGCGCAGCGACGAAACCCAGTGCCTGTCGGCGGGGATGGACGCCTTCCTTTCCAAACCACTCCACGCGCGCCAGTTGCACGCGATACTGGAAAAGTTCTTCCTCGACGCCAAGAACCAGGAGGAAACCAGGCCGGACACCGAAGCGGAAGCCCCGGTCTCCATCCGCCAGGTCCTGGAAAACCTCGGCGACAGCCGCAGCCTGCTCAACTCCCTGATCAGTCGCTTCCTGGTGCAGATCCCGCCGCGGCTGGCCCCTCTCAAGACCGCCCTGCTGGAACACCGGTTCGAAGAGGTCTATTTCGAGGTGCACAAGATCAAGGGGGTAGCCGGCTATTTTTCGGCCCGGATCATCCGGCTGGGCAACGACCTGGAGGTTTCCGCGCGGGAGAAGGACAATTCGGTGCTCACGTCCCTGGTGCCCGCCTTCATCGCCGAAGTCGAAACCATCCTGAACTACCTGTCCTCCGACAAGTGGCAACGCGTATTGGATGATGCAGTTTGAGGCTTGTGTCGAAACGAAAAAGCGTGTACTTTGGGGGAGTTCACAAGACACGCCAGGGAAGGGGTAAGCCTTGCGGAGAATCGAGGAAAACCACCAGCAGCAGGACGCCGAAATCGTCCACCGCTTTCGCGGGGGGGAGATCCAGGCTTTCGACGAACTCGTGAGGCGCTACACCGCACCGGTCTACAACGCGGCCTTCCGCATCGTCGGCAACGAGGAAGACGCCAAGGACGCCGCGCAGTCCACCTTTTTCCGGGCCTGGGAAAAACTGCCGACCTTCGACGACACCCGCCCCTTCTTCTCCTGGCTGTACAAAATCGCCCTGAACGAAGCCCTTCAGCTGGTGCGGAAGCGGAAGCGCAACCGCGAATCGGTGTCCGCTCCCGCCGACGTGGCCGACGAGGCGGTCTCCCCCTACGGGTCCTGCCTGGGCGCCGAAACGGATACGGCGCTCCACCGGGCCTTGCCCGAACTGAAGCCGGACTTGCGCTTGGCCATCATCTTGCGCCACTTCCTGGACTGTTCCTACGAGGAGATGGCCGAGATCCTGGACATCCCGTCCAAGACCGTCAAGTCCCGGCTGTACGAGGCCCGTCGAACCCTGCAGGCCCTGTTGGCCAAGGCCGGCTTCGGCGCGGCGCAGCCGGGTTTTCCTGCCGTCGAAAACGCCAGCCTCCTGAATGAGGCGAACAAGCTTTCCTGATCCGGCCGGAACCGTCGGCCCGCCCGGCGGCCGGGCGGGCGGCTACCTGTCCAGCGTCGCCACGGCCACGTTGCCCGCCGCGTCCATCACCCGGACGATCCGCCACCGCCCCTC
Source organism: uncultured Acidobacteriota bacterium (assembly GCA_964436005.1). Lineage (GTDB taxonomy): Bacteria > Acidobacteriota > JAAYUB01 > JAAYUB01 > JAAYUB01 > JAGNHB01. The sequence goes on along the minus strand of CAYTBK010000016.1, from coordinate 23,912 downwards.
CGATCCCTTTTCGCCGGTCGGCAGCGGGAAATGCTCCCGCCGGCTGTCGCAGATTCCGTCCGCCGGGGGCAGCACCGTCCAGGAGACCCCGCCGTCGCAGGAGAGCTCGGCCAGGTAGAGGGGGGTGAGGGCGTCCTCGACGACCGCTTCCCCGGGGGCATCCGGGCCGGGCAGCCGGATGACGGGCGCCGTGAAGTCGACGGTGACCACCCGGCTGACCATGGAGTCCTCGCTGCGCGGGCCCTTCGGGTTGGAAAGGTCGTCGGAAACAGTCACCCGGAAAACGTACCGCCCTTCCCCCAGCGTGTCGATTCCCAGGTTCAGGCTGGTGTCCCGGACGTGCGTGCGCAGGGTTTCCCAGCGGGCCGCATCGCTCCGGCGAACCGCCACGGCGTACTCCAGAAGGTCGTCGTTGGGGTCGGAGGCCGTCCACCCCATGGACAGCGTGCCGGCCCGGAAAACCTTGACGGCGGACGCGGCCGCCGTCTGGCGGGTCACCCCGTTCTGCAGCGCATCGGGGAAGGAGAAGGAGGAGCGGTCGCCGTACTCGGGTATGCCCGTGTTGTTGGGCATCGACGGCGATTCCTGGAAGTGGACGCCCGGCGGGTTCACCGAGAACGAGGTCAGGCGCGGCGCCTGGTTCTGCTGGAGGTAGACGATGCCGAAGCCCTCCACCCAGGTTTCCGCAGCCGCCGCCGGCAACTGGCCGGCCGGCTGGAGCACGAGGCGCAGCTGGAAAAATCGCCCCGGCGGCACCTCGACAGCGGCCGGGACGCTCAGGTCCACCGGTGCCGACCAGGGACTCCAGGTGCCGTCGATCCGCGACGAGCCCCCCGTCCGAGCAAATACGGAAAACCGGCCCCTGGGCGCATTGGCTGGCAGAAGGCCCTTGACGCTGCCCAATCGGCTGAGGCAGTCGGTGTCGATGACGTCCGTGGTGTACTCGCAAGCCTCGGGTGGCTGCGCAAGCAACCGGAAGCCTCGGCCTGCATTGCTGGTAAAAACATACATCCCGGCAGGATCGCTCAGCAATCCCGTCACCTGTTCCTGGCCGCTTTCCGCGTAGATGCACTGCGGCCGGCCGTCGCGGATCAGCAGGATGCGGCCGCGGTCGCTGGTGCCGACGAAGATGTCGCCGCCCTCGTCGAGGGCCGCCGAGTAGGCCTTGAAGTCGGGGGAGGACCACAGGGTGCGCGCGCTGCCGTCGGCCGCGATCTGGTACAGGCCGCCCAGGCTTGGCCGGGTGGCCGTGCCGTAACCGAAAGCCGAATAGTCGTCGGCGCCGGCTTTCTTTCTTTTCCGGGGGGTCTGGGCGAAGGCCTGGGCGAACGGGTCGACGGCGGCTTCGGCGGCCGAAGCTTCGTTTTCCATCTCCGCGCCGATGCCGAGCGCCAGCACGTTCCCGTAGCGATCGCGCAGCAGCTGGTGGATCTCGGCGTGCGGCGCGTCGAAAAGTGTGCGGCCCTTTCCGTCCGGTCCGATGGCCAGGACGAGCCCCCCCGGCGCGGTCCCGGCCAGCAGGCGGCCGTCCGGCTCGGCCAGGAGGGCCATGACGTGGGTTTCCTCGCTGTCGTAGAAAAGCTCCGCCTTGCCGTCCCGGAACCGGTAGATCTTTCCGTCCGTGCCCGTGCCGGCGTAGAGCACGCCCCTGGCGTCCACGGCCAGGGACCAGACGTACTTGTCCTTGGGGCCGTCGAGGGCCGTGGCCTTGCCGCCCGCCTCCACCCGGTAGACCTTCCCGCCGGACCCGGCCGCAACGTACAGCACGTTCCCGGGCCCCACGGCCAGAGCGAAGACGTCGGGTTCCTCCGCGTCGAACACGATGCTGGCCTTGCCCTGGCTGTCCAGGCGGAAGACCTTCCCATCATGCCCGGTACCGACGTAGGCGCCGCCCTGCCCGTCCGGAACCGCACACAGGACATAGGGCGTCTCCGCGTCCCAGAGCTGGCGCAGGGCCGGGCCGGGGACCAGCCGGCCGTCCATGGTCACCGACATGCCGGTGAAGTGCCCGTCGAGGAACTCCTCGGTGGTGTCGGCCACCCAGGTCCGGGGGCGGACGGCGAAAGCGGAAGAGGCCAGCAGACCGCCGACCAGGAGGGAAAAAATGATTCTGCTGCGGTTCATGCCATGCTCCTTCATTGCTGTTCCACCCACAGGGCCAGGGTTCGGAAGCCGGAAATCGGGTAGGGCCGGTCCCCCAGCGTCCGCTCGATGTACGGGGCGTAACTGACCGGCGTAGGCCCGCCGCGCACGGTGCTTCCGCGGAAAATGGACTGTACGGAGGACGGTGCCGAGGGGTACTCGCGCCCGTTCAGCAGAAACCCGCTGTCCTTCCGGTACAGGCGGAGGTAGAGCGTCCCGTCCTGCCGGAACTGCTTGAGCACCTTCACCAGTTGCCGGGAGGCCGTGATGACGAACTGCGCCGGGTCGAGCTGCTGCTCCAGCTGGGTGAGGCTGGTGCCGTCCCCGATGTAGGCCAGCAGCGGACCGGGGGGAGTGTTCTCGGGAATCTTCACGGAGAAGGACTCCCGCGCAACGCTGCCGTCCGGGCGCAGCAGACCTACGGTGAAACCGACATCGTCGCCCGGCCGGACCTCCGTGCGGGACACCCACACCTCGTCCAACCGGGTGGCGGTGAGGGTTTCGTTCATTTCCGCCGTCACGGAGACGCTCTCGATGTCGATGTCGGGAAAATCGTAGAGCATGAGGTACTGCACGGGGATCGCCACGTAGGCGGCGGCCAGGGCGGGGGCGATGTTGGCCTGGCTGTATACGTTCCGCAGGGGGATGACGTCCCCCCCGCCGATGTGGATTTCCGCCGAGACCGCGATGGTTTCCCAGCCCAGCTGGCGTTCCTCCGTGGAGAGCAGGCTGCCCAGGGCCAGGTTCAGCAGCAGCGGGGTCAACTGCCGGTCCCGCGCCACTTCGAAGGAGTACTTCTTCTTCCGGTCGCGGGAGTTCTTGACGGTCAGCGTGACCGGGATCATGCGCGGAGTTTCCCCGAGCACCCCGGAGACCCCGAGCACCCGGTCCTGGCGGATCACGCCCACCGGGGCGCCCGTGGTGAAGAACTTGAACGACGTGCTGAGCAGGGGGACGACGGCGATGACTTCGGAGGCGTGCAGCGAATACTCGGCGCTGCCCGAGGAGACGAAGGGATGCCCGAAGGCGTAGACTTTCTTCCCGTCCACTTCGGTGACGGTGCCGCCCGCGCCCATGGACACGTCGCCCCGGATCATGCTCACCGCAACGCTGGACCCCGGGACGATGGGGCCGGCTGTTCCGGCGGAGCCGCCCGTGGCTTCCACCCCCCCGGCCATCACCTCGAAACCGAGCGGGGCGAGGGCGTCGCGAAAAGCGCCGAGACCGGCCGCCCCGGCGCCGGACACGGTCAGCGGCGTCCGGATGGGCTGGAAAGCGGCGCCCGGCCAGCTGCCGGCCGGCGCATCCGCCGCGGGGGCCGCCGGAGAACCCGCCGGATGCCCAGGCATGTTTCGGGCCAGCAATCCGAGCAGGTTGTCCGCCGTGGGCGGCTCGATGCGGGCCGGAACCGCCGCGCCCCGCGCCGCCCCGCTTTCCCCTGTCACCATGTCCCTGGTCTCGGCGAAGAGGGTCACCCCGGCGATGGGCTCCTTGCTGTAGGGGAAGGAATAGGCCAGGGCCCCCAGCAGCTTGCCGTCGATGTAGAGCGGCGAGCCGCTCATGCCGGAAAACACGCCCGTTTTCTCCACCACCGGTCCGGAGAGGCGCACGATGGCCATGGTCCGGCCAGGCACCACGTTCTTGACGACCCCGAGGACCTCGAACGGGAATTCCGTCAGTTCGGTCCCGGCGATGCATGTCCGGCCGACTCCCCGCAGGCCCGGGCGGACCTCCGCGGGGGGAAACACTTCCACCGCCTGCAGGCAGGCCGTCATCAGGCCGGCCAGGCCGACCAGCAGGAATTTCTTGCATACGGAACGAACACGCATCATGGGCTTCCTCACTCCATAGAACGCCGTACTCGACCCGGGCGCAGCCCGGGACGGGGGGATGGGCGGGGGAACGTCCGGTCGGCCTCGGCCCCCGGCTACAGGTGGCTTTCGTCCAGCCGGGATGAACGCAGCAGCACGACCGCCTGGGCGCAGATGCCTTCGCCGCGGCCCGTGAACCCCAGCTTCTCCGTGGTGGTGGCCTTCACGCCGAACCGGCCGGGGCCGATGTCCAGGATTTGGGCCATGCGGGCGACCATGGCCGGGATGTAGGGGGCGAACCGTGGTTCTTCGGCGACGATGACGGAATCGATGTTCTCGATGCTCCAGCCTTCCGCGGCCAGGAAAACGCGCATGTCCTCCAGGAAACGCGATCCGGGGTAGCCCTTCCACTCCGGCTTGTCGGCCGGGTAGAAGAACCCGATATCGCGCTTGCCCAGTGCCCCCAGGATGGCGTCGACGATGGCGTGCACGAGGACGTCGGCGTCGGAGTGCCCTTCCAGGCCCCGCTCGTGGGGGATCTTCACGCAACCGATCCACAGATCACGCCCCTCCTTGAAGGGGTGAACGTCAATTCCCATCCCGATCCGCAGCATGCTTCCTCCTTTTCCGGCCCCGGCCTCCCCGCTCCGGCAGCCAACTTCCGGCCGCCCCCGGGAACCGTACGCCCGCAATCGAATACGCCCCGGACGGGGCTTTCGTTTCGATTTCAGATCGATTTCTTCTGGTTCTCGGCCTGTCTCATCTCGGGGTTGACGGCCGTGCCGAGAATCCGGCTGACCCGCCCGAAGATCATCTTGCCCGCGGTGGTCTGCAACAGGCTGGTGACCACGATTTCGACGTTCTTCCCGATGAGCCCCCGCCCCTCTTCCACCACCACCATGGTCCCGTCGTCCAGGTAGGCGACCCCCTGGGATTCTTCCTTGCCTTCCCGGAGGACGAGCACCTTCATCGTCTCGCCCGGCGGCACGAGCGGCTTCAGCGCGTTGGCCAGGTCGTTGATGTTCAGGACGCCGATGCCGCGGAGTTGCGCCACCTTGTTCAGGTTGAAGTCGTTGGTCATGATCTTGGCGTTGGTGTCCCGGGCCAGTTCCATCAGCTTGAGGTCCACCTCGTGGATGTCGGGATAGTCGGTCTGCACGAATATGACGGACCCGCCCCCGATCTTCTGCAGCCGTTGCAGGATGTCCAGGCCGCGCCGGCCGCGGGCCCGCCGGACCGGGTCCGGCGAATCGGCCACCAACTGCAGTTCGTTCAGCACGAAGAAGGGAATGACGAAAGGGCCCTCCAGAAAGCCGGTCTCGAAGACGTCGGCCACCCGCCCGTCGATGATCACGGAAGTGTCGAGGATCTTGCTGGTGCCGGCCGGCGTGCGGTCCGCCGAGAACAGCCCGTCCAGCGCCTTGAGGTTGAGCAGGCTGCCCTTGTCGGCACCGACCATCAGCCCGGTGTAGGACATGAGCAGCATGACGGCCAGTTGGAGGAACGTCAGCGACCGGTGGTCGATGGCGTCCATCTGGCCCAGGATGTAAGAGATGAGGACCGCGCCCAGCATCCCCAGGAGGGAACCGGCCACCGCACCGATCAGCGTCTTCAGCCCCAGGCGGCGGATGCGCATCTCGAACACGATGGCGCAGACGGCAAACAGCAGGCCCAGAGCGCCGTTGACGGCCGAGCCGGCGTTCTGGCCGGCCGGCTCGATGACGGCCGACGAATACACCAGGGTCAGGCAAAAGATGCCGCGGAGAATCCAGCTGTCCACAGGCCCCCCTCTCGCGGAACAGGCTCCGTCAGCCCACCGGTTCCGCCTCCACTTCCGGGCGGGCAGCGTCGGCCCGGGCCGGCTGCGTGCCCGCGATGCTATTTCGCGAATTCGATGAAACGCCGCTCCCGGATCACCGTCACCTTGATCTGTCCGGGGTACTGCAGCTCGTTCTCGATCCGTTTGGTCATGTCCTTGGCCATCCAGAACGCCTGCTCGTCGCTGATCTTCTCGCTTTCCACCATCACGCGGATCTCCCGGCCGGCCTGGAGGGCGTAGGACTTGGCCACGCCGGTGAAGGAGTCGGCGATGTTTTCGAGCTTTTCCAGCCGCTTGATGTACGATTCCAGGATTTCCCGCCGCGCCCCGGGCCGAGCGGCCGAAATCGCGTCGGCGGACTGGACCAGCACCGCCTCCACCGACTGGAAGTCGACATCGAAGTGGTGCGCCTCGATGCAGTGGATGACTTCCGGAGGCTCCCCGTGCTTGCGGGCCAGTTCCGCCCCGAGCTGGGTGTGCGTTCCCTCCACCTCCCGGTCCACGGCCTTGCCGATGTCGTGGATGAGGGCCGCCCGCCGGGCCACGACCACGTTGGCGCCGATTTCCTGGGCCATGATGGCGGCCATGTGGGCCACTTCCTTGCTGTGCAGCAGGACGTTCTGCCCGTAACTCGAGCGATACTGAAGCCGCCCCAGCAGTTTCAGGATCTCGGGCTTGAAATCGTGGATGTTCATCTCGAAGGCGGCCTGCTCGCCGATTTCCTGGATTTTCTGCTCCATCTCGGCTTTGACCTTCTCCACGACCTCCTCGATCCGGGCCGGATGGATCCGCCCGTCCGTGATGAGGCGCTCGATGGCGATTTTCGCGATCTCCCGGCGGAAGGGATCGTAGCCGGAGAGGATCACCGCCTCGGGCGTGTCGTCCACGATCAGATCGATCCCGGTGGCGATCTCCAGGGCGCGGATGTTTCGCCCTTCCCGACCGATGATCCGCCCCTTCATCTCGTCGCTGGGCAGGTCGACCACCGACACGGTGGTTTCCACCACGTGATCGGCCGCGCAGCGCTGGATGGCGGACGACAGGATCTTGCGGGACAAGGTGTTGGCCCGCAGCTTGGCTTCGTCCTCCACTTCCTTCACGCGGTTCACGGCATCCCGGCGGGCGTCGTCGAGCATGGCGTCCAGCAGGTTCTGCTTCGCCTCGTCGCGCGACATCCCGGACACCTCTTCCAGCTTCTCCTTCTGCTGGCGGATGATGTCCTTGACTTCCAGCTCCTCCTCCTTGATTTTCACTTCCCGCGAGATCAGCTGGTTCTCCTTGTTGCTTTGATCCTTCTCCTTCCTCGACAGCTGGTCTTCACGCCGGGTGATGTTCTTTTCCCTCCCGATCAGATTGTTCTCGAACGCGTTCAGTTCCTTTCTCTTCTCTCTCGCTTCCTTCTCGAAATCTTCCTTGAGCTTGAATATCTCGTCCTTGGCTTCGTGGATCTTTTCCCGCCGGAGCTGCTCGGCATCCCGCCTGCCCTTTTCCTCCAGGTCTTCCGCCTCCCGTTTGGCTTTTACCACCATTTCGCCGATGATGCGGACCTTGACCAGATAGTAGGCGCCGATGCAGCCGGCTCCGGCCGCCAATACAATCAATACGGCTACAATGAGTTCTGTACTCATCAGCACGACCATAATGACTCTCCTTAAACAGTATATTTCAAAGACCTGCCAGTCCCGATTCCCTGGAGGACCCGGCGCCGGCCGCCGCGAGGCGGCGACAGGGCACGGCACTTGTTGGATGTCTGAATGGGGGGGTAAGGTGGAGGAAAGATCCCGCAACGCCGTGGAGCGGTCCGGTCTGGCCTGGTGTCACCAGGGGGGATCCCTGTCGGCTGCTTCAGGCTTCCTTCCCGTAGAAGGCTTGCACACCGCGCCGAACGGCGGGTTCCCGTTCTCGCAAACGTAGGCTCAAAGAAATCACTCCACGAACGTTGCAGGATCGCAAGAAACAGGAAACGCTTCGGTCAACTGGTCCAGGACCCGAATCATGTCGATACATTTTCGCCCGACGTGGCCATCCATTGCCTCGAAGCGACTCCGCAGCTGAAACAGGTCGTCCGCCACCTGCAAGGCGGCCAGAACGAACAGCCGATGCGTGTCGACGACCTTTCCGGCCTGCTGAATATCTCGCATCTTGGCCTCGACATAGGCAGCCAGCTCGTGCATGTAGTCCTCGTCGTCGACTCCTTGAATCGCATATTGCCTGTTCAGTATCGTGATCTGCACTGCCCCTTCCGCCTCTAATCCACCGGATTACCGCATGAGTCCGGCCAGCTCCCCGCGGATACAGGCCAGTTCATCCAGAACGGCTTCCCTTTCGCGTTTCACTTGCTCCAGAATTTCCTGGAGCTTCCTGCACCTGTCTTCCCACTCTCGCGCCTTCCGGCTCTCCTGCCGGATCTCCTCCTCAAGTTGCTGATTCTTCTTACTGATATGATGGAAAAGCGCGCTCACCCGAAAAACCTTGTCTTCGAGATGGGCCAGTCGCTCCTTTCCTTCGGCGCCGATGCTGTTCATGCCACCCGCCGCCGATCAGCGCATCACTGCGCCAACCGTTTTCCGAAGCTTTTCGGAGATGCGCTCCCGGAGACCGTCGGCTTCCGCGTCCGTCAAAGTGCCATCCGGTTTCTGAAAAACCAGGCGGACCATCATGGCCTGCCGTTCCGGGGGTATCTCCTTCCCTCTGTATATTTCCACTACTTCGAATCGAGAAAGCTCGGCAATGTTCAAACTTTCTGCCACAGTTTTTATTTTACTGAAAGGCACTGTCCTGTCAACGGTAAAGGACATGTCGCGCCCAACTGGGGGGAAACGGGGCACCGGCCGGAACACGAAGTCCGTCTGGGCGGCGGCGAAAAGCCGCCCGAGGTCGACCTCGGCGATGAACACGTTCTGGTGGAATTTCCATTCGGCGGCGGTGCGGTCGTCCAGCCGCCCCAGGAAGCCGGCCACCGCCCCCTGCACGCGGAGCAGGGCGCCGTTCCCCGGCTGGAGGAAAGGGATCTCCCCGTCGCCGGGGGCCTCGAAGCGCGCCGCCGTCACGCCGAGAAGCTCGAGCAGCGACTCCACGGCGCCCTTCAGGTGGAAGAAAGAATAGGGGGCGCCTTCCGGGGCCGTCCAGTGGGGAGTGCGGCCGGTGCCGAAAGCGCCCAGGGAAAGCCGCAGGTTCTCCTGGCAGCCTTCGCCCGTGCGGGCGTACACCGAGGCGATTTCGAACAGGTTGACCGTCTTGTTGAAATTGTTCAGGTTGAGCTTTAGCGTCGCCAGCATGCGGTAGGTCAGGTTGGTGCGCAGCGAGCCTTCCGCGTCGTCCCCCGGGTTGTCGAGCGCGACGGCCTCCCCGACGCGGAAGACGTCGAAGCGGGCGTCTTTCTCGGGCGGCACGAAGGAGGAGGTCGTGATCTCCTGGTATCCGGCGGACTTGAGCCGGAGGCGAACCGCCTCGCGCTCCCGGATGTTCTTCCGCTCCACCGGGTTCCCTTCAACGGGGGGCAAAACGGAGGGGATGCGGTCGTACCCGTAGAAGCGGACCACCTCTTCGATGACGTCGGTTTCCTGCGTGATGTCCGGGCGGTGCGAAGGGGCGGTCAGGGTCCAGCCCGTCGCCTCCGCCTCGACGCCGAAGCCCAGGTCGCCCAGGAGCCTCTGCACGAAGGAGTCTTCCACCGGCACGCCGCCCAGCAGGTGCAGCCGCTGCCGGCGCAAGGTGATGCGCTGCGGCTCGAAGGGCCGGGGGCAGACGTCGGTCATGGCCGAAGCGGGCTTTCCGCCCGCCAGGTACATGATCAGCCGGGCCGCGCGGATCAGCGCCTCCGGCAGAACCGCCGGGTCGGCGCCCCGTTCGAAGCGGTAGGAAGCCTCGGTGCTCAGCCCCATGGCGCGGGCCGTCTTCCGGATGGAGGCGGGTTCGAACCAGGCGCTCTCCAGGAAGATGTCCACCGTGTTGTCGTCGACCTCGGAGCTCTCCCCGCCCATTACGCCCGCTACGCCCACCGGATCGGCGGCGTCGGCGATGAGCAGCATGTCCTGGGCGAGCTCGCGCCGGACGCCGTCCAGGGTGACGATGGTTTCGCCCGGCCGGGCCCGCCGCACGCGGACTTCGCCGCCCTTCAGCTTGCGGAGGTCGAAAGCGTGCAGGGGGTGCCCCAATTCCATGAGCACGTAGTTGGTGACGTCCACCACGTTGTTGATGGGACGCTGCCCGATGGCGGTCAGCCGCCCCTGGAGCCAGACCGGCGACGGGGCCACGCGCACGCCCAGGATGGCCAGGCCGCAGTATCGAGCGCACAGGTCCGGGTCCTCGATGGTGATGGGAACGGGCGCGTCGCCCGTCTGGCCGAGGGATCCGGCCCCCGCCAGCGGCTTGCGCAGCGGTTCGCCGTAACGGGCGGACAGTTCGCGGGCCATCCCCACGTGGTTCAAACAATCGGGCCGGTTGGCCGTGACGTCGACGTCGACGACCCAGTCTTCCGCCACCCGTTCCAGCGTCTCCACGGGCAGGCCGAGCATGGCCAGGTCATGGGCCACGGTCTCGGGCTTTTCATCCAGAACGATGTAGTCCTTGAGCCAATTCAAGCTGATTTTCATGATCGTCGCTCCTCAACCGCGGAACTGGGACAGGAAACGGACGTCGTTCTCCCACAGCATCCGGATGTCGGGGATGCCGTACTTCAGGAGGGCGACCCGGTCGATACCCATGCCGAAGGCGAACCCGGTCCACCTCTCGGGATCGAGCCCGCAGTTGGCGAACACGTTGGGGTGCACCATGCCGGCCCCCAGGATCTCGATCCAGCCGCTGCCCTTGCAGATGCGGCAGCCGGAACCGCCGCAGAAGATGCAGGAGATGTCCACTTCGGCGCCGGGCTCGACGAAGGGGAAGAAACTCGGCCGCAGGCGCACCCGGGTGCCCGGGGAGAAGCACTCCTCGGCGAACCGCGCCAGCGTTCCCTTCAAGTGGGCCATGGAGACGCCCTCGCCCACGACCAGCCCCTCCACCTGGTGGAAAATCGGGAAATGGGTGGCGTCGGGGGCGTCGTTGCGGTAGACCTTGCCGGGCGCGATGAGCTTGAGCGGCGGAGCCACCTGCAGCATGGTGCGCACCTGCACGGGCGAGGTGTGCGTCCGCAAAAGGAAGCTGCCGTTGCCGACGAAAAACGTGTCCTGGGCGTCCCGGGCGGGGTGGTTGTCCGGGAAGTTCAGGGCGCCGAAGTTGTAGAAGTCCGTCTCGATCTCCGGGCCTTCCGCCACGGAATACCCCATCCCCCGGAAGATCTCCACGATGTCGGATTCGGTCTTCTTGATGGGGTGGAACGTCCCGCAGGGAGGCGGCAAGCCGGGCAGGGTGACGTCCACCCTTTCCTCGGCGGCCTTGCGCCGGAACGTCTCTTCCCGGAGACGCGCCTCGATTCCCGCCAGGGCCTCTTCAACCTCGTGCTTGAGGGCGTTGACGTCCACGCCGAAAGCCGGCCGCTCCGCGGGGTCGATTTCCCGGATTCTCTTCAACTGCAGCGGCACAATGCCCTTCTCGCGCGAGAGGTACTTTTCGCGGAGGGCGGTGAGGGCCTGGTCGTCGCCGATGGTAGCGCAGGCTTCCCGGAACGCGTCCAGCAATGTCAGCAGATCGTGGCGCATGGTTTCCTCGCTAAATAAAAAAAGGCCGGGAACAAGCGCTCCCGGCCGGCTGAAATCTATGGAAATGTAACTCGGTTACGCCTGCCGGGCGACGGAAGCCAGCTGGGCAAACGCTTCCGGGTTGTTGACAGCCAGCTCGGCCAACACTTTCCGGTCGATGGCCACGCCGGCCTTCTTCAGCCCGTCCATGAAACGGCTGTAGGAAAGCCCGTGATCTCTCACCGCGGCGTTGATGCGGACGATCCAGAGCCCGCGGAAATCGCGTTTCCGGACCTTGCGGTCCCGGTACGAATAGGCCAACGCCCGCTCCACGGTTTCCTTCGCGGTCCGGTACAGGCGCCCACGGGTTCCGATGAACCCCTTGGCCAACTCCATGATCTTCTTGCGGCGCTGAAGCTTTTTGTTCCCTCTTTTTACTCTCGGCATGTCAGCCTCCTTGGTCGTTCTAAACTACAGAAGGAGCATTTCCCGGGCTCTTCCGGTGTCCGCCTTGGAAATGAGCGTGGCATGGCGGAGGTTTCTCTTGCGCTTCCGGGTTTTCTTGGTGAGAATGTGGCTCTTGAAGGCATGGCCGCGCACAATCTTGCCGGAGGCCGTTATCTTCATCCGTTTGGCAGCGCCTTTCTTGGTCTTCAGTTTCTGCACCTTGGTATCTCCTTTGATTTCGCCTCTTCTTGCCCGGGCCGTTCCAAAGCCCGGAAGAATTGCCGATTATACACGAATGAGCACGCTTGTCAACGAAAAAAGAACAGCGCGTGCCGGTGCGCAAAAAAACGCGCCGGGCCGAAACCCGGCGCCCTGCATGCGCTTTTCCGCCTGTTAGATCTACAGCTGCTCGAAGAAAACGCCGATCTTCACCGTCAGCGCGCAGGCGATCTTGTACAGGGTGGAAACGGAGGCCGAGGTTTTCGCCAGCTCGATCTGGGAGATCAGGCTGACCGACAGGCCGGTCCGGTTGGCGAGCTGCTTCAGGGTCATGTTCTTGTCTTTGCGCAGGTTGCGGATCTTGGTGCCGATTTCCTTGTTCACGTGGGAATCGGGCGCCATAACGAGGCCCTTGTCGCGCACCGCGTTCTTGATCAGTTCGCGGAAGTCCTTGGCCGTGCACGGCTTCTTGATGTAGTCGTACACGTTGCACTTCATGGTGGAAACGGCCGTGTCCACCGACGGGTAGCCGGTGTAGACGATCACGCAGACGTCCTTGTCCCAGTCCCGGATCTCCCGGAGCAACTGGTCGCCGGTCAGGCCGGGCATACGCAGGTCGAGGATGATGATCTGGTACACGTTGTTCTTCAGCTCTTCCATCACCAGGCCGGGGTCGGACAGCGTCTTGACGATATAACCGTCTTTGTTCAGCAGGGTTTCCAAAAAGTCGCGGACATCGGCATCGTCATCGACCACCAGGATTTGAACGTTTTTCTGCATTTCCTTCACCTTTGCGAAAATTTCCCGAATTTTCCGGGTGCCGTTTCCAACAATATCGGAATTCCGCTGGGATTGCAAGCCAAAAATACGCTTGACATGGAATTTCTCAATCTTTTTAACTTTATGATTTACAAATACTTTAGCGTCTGTCGCAGCAGATGCCGGCATTTTGCGGATTCTGAAAGGTTTCCCGCTTCGGCTTCCAGTTCTGCAAGAATCGCGTAACCGACTGGGTTGCGGGGGTTTCGGTCGCCGATCTCCCAAAAAGCCTCCCGGGCCCAGTCGAACTGCCCTTCCTCCAGGCACCAGCGACCCAAGATCACCAGGGCGCCGAAACAACGGTCCGTTTCGGCGAGCAGGGCTTCGATTTCCCGCCAGGTGAAGCCGGTGCGCGCGCTGGTCTCTTCCGCCGCCTGCGCCATCCGCCGGTAGAAGCCGACCGCTTCGGGGTCTGACCGAACGATGAGGTCCTCCACGTGGCCGCTCAGAAAACAATGCGCATCCATGTCCCCCCGGCGGGCGAGCTCCGTCGCCAACGCCGTGCCCGGGTATGCGCAAAGCGGGGCGACCACGGCGTCCTGCAGCCGTTTCTGCCGGATGAACCGCGTGTCGGCCTCCGCCTCCTGGCGGGTCTGGCCGGGGATGCCGCAGATGAAGTACCCCGAGGCCCGGACCCCGTTCCGTCGGCACAGGGCGAGGGTGGCCTTCACCTTCTCCATGTCCAGTTCCTTGCCCAGGAACCGCTGGAGTCGCGGCACGGAGGTTTCGATGCCGAACTGCACCGTTTCGCAGCCGGCGAGTTTCATCTCGCGCAAAAGAGGCGCGTCCAGCGATTCCGGCCGGGCCTGGCAGGCCCAACCCAGGTAGGGGCCCTCCCGGACCAGGGCGCCGCACAACGCCCGCACCCAGGCGGGGTCTTCGGCAAAGGAGTCGTCCCGGAAGGAAACGTACGTGAGCCGGTACTCCTTTTGCAGAAACCGCAGCTCCGCGAGCAGCCCGGCGAGCGAGCGGTGCCGCACGGTGCGCCCCCACAGGCGCGGTGCCCCGCAGAAGCGGCACGCCCGGGGGCAGCCCCGCCCGCCCGACAGGAAGGGGTACTGCTCCTCGGGCTTGACGCCGTGGGTGGCCGCAAACCTCGCCGGAGAGTAGAAGGCGTCGATGTCCTCCGCCAAAGGGGGCATCCGCTCCCGGACCACCCGTGTGCCTTCCCGGCGGGAGACGCCAGGGACGCCCCGCCAGTCCCGGGACCCCCTGGCCAGGCGCGCCGCGATCTCGAGCAGCGGCAGCTCCCCCTCGCCCCGCACGGCGAGGTCCAGTCCCGGGGACGTCTGCAGGAGTTCCCGGTCCAAAAAGGTGGCCTGGGCCCCGCCCCCCACGATCACGGCGCCGGGGGCCGCTTTCCGGGCCACCTCGTACAGCCGCGCACAGGCATCGTGGTTGTAGGTGAAGTGCGACACGCCCACCAGGGCCGGAGCGGCCTCGGCGATGAGGGCGGAGATGCGCTTCCAGGGCGTCGTCGACAGGTTCATCAGTACGGAATCGTACCCCTGGTCGCGGAGGAAGCCGTGCAGGCAGAGCAGGCCGGAGGGAAGCAGGCGCGAGAAAGGGTCGTGGCGGCCATACGCGCCGCCGTGGTAGCAGAGTAGGATCGGCAGCGGCACGAGGGTCACTCCGGCAGCCGGAAATCGGCTTTCGCCACGGCGTTCCGGGCCACCTGGACCTGCTGGTTGACAGTCTGCATCCGGCCCGCGTTCCGGGAGTCCGGCCAGAGCGCGTAGACCGTGTACCGCCCCTCCGGAAGCCCGGAAAGAACGTACCTCCCGTCCGCGCCGGAAACCCCCTTGGGGAGGTTGGCGAAGGAGGCGTCGCCGATCTGGCGGGCGTACAGGACCACCCCGGAACGCCCGTTCCCCCGGGCGTCCAGCACCGCCCCTTCGATCCCCCCGCCGAAGTCCAGGACCAGCGAAGGCGCCAGCGTTCCCCCCGGAGTCAGCGTGAACGTTTCCCGTACGCCGGACAGATAGCCCGGGGCCTTGCAATCCAGGGTCACCGTGCCGGGCGGGACGCCCTGGGCTCGGAAACACCCGCTGTCGTCGGTCTTCAGGACCACCGAGTAATACCCCCCCGAACTGGGCGCGCCGCGGGAAACCAGCGTGACGCTGGCATTCGGAACGGGTTTGCCGGCGCGTTCCACCACCAGGCCGTTGACCTGCCCCCCCCGCTCCAGCTGGAAAGCCACGGAAGACTCCGTCATCTCGGCGACCTTGACCATTTTCCCTTCCGGAATGGTGTAACGTCCGTCCGTGAAGGACAGGGTCACCCGGTAGTCCCCCTCGCTCAATCCCTCGAAGGCGAACCGGCCGTCCGCCCCCACGGCCACGCTCATGGCGCCGGCCCGCCGGTTCGCTCCCGCCTGAAGGGAGAGGGCGGCGCTCATCCCGTCCGGCAGGGAATCCCCCCCGGCCACGGTCACCAGCCCCGCGAGCCGGAGCCCTTCGGTCCAGGAGATGGCCACTGAACTGCGCTGCCCGGCGACGATGTTCACCGTGGGTCCGGGCCGCGGGAGGAACCCTTCCTTTTCCAGCAGCAGGGGCTGCGAACCGGGGGGCAGCCCCTGCAGCTCGAAGTAGCCGCGGTCGTCCGACACCCCCATGACCGCACCCATCCGGTTGGCCAGCGTCTCCGTGGAAACCCGGACGCCCGGGACCGGCCGTCCCCGGTCGTCCCGCACGTAACCCGTCAGGACGCCTCCGGTTTCCAGGGTGAAGACGATGTCCTGCACACGCTCCAATTCCTTTATGGGGCAAGTTTTGAATTCTGACGGGATGTACCCGTCGCAACGGGCCGCCAACCGATAGTTGTCCGGCGTCACGCCCTGGAGGAGGAAGGCACCCTTCTCGTCGGTGCGGCAGACAAGGCGGTTGCGGCCCGAGAGCAGGTACACGTAGGCGGGGAAAAGCCGCCGGCTGTCGGCGTCCTGCACGTACCCGGAAACCGAAGCCCCGCCGGGCAACTGCACGTCCCGAACGATTTTGGTGCCCGCCTTGACGGGCAGGATCTCCTTGACAGTCCCGCACAGGAAATAGTACGACCGGGGTTCCACGTTGGGGAAAAGGAAGAATCCGTTTTTATCGGTGAAGATCTTTTCGGTGACATAGTTGCGCTGCCCCTGGCTGACGACGGCGGAAGGGAGGATCTCCACCGCCAGGCCCGGGACGGCGCACCCGGTGATGTCCGTCACGTTGCCGGCGATCGCCCCCCGTTCCGGGTCCTCGTACCTTTCCACCCGGTACCCGGCCCCCAGCGGGATATGCGCCAGCATGCCGGCGTCGATCATCTCGGGGTTGGCGGAGGAATTGCCCGCCGCATCCACGCCGCGCAGGGAATCCTCGATGATTCCTTCCGAAGCCCCCGGCGGTCTGGCGTCCTCGCCGCCGGCCCGCCGGCCGCGGAGCCAGAAGAACACGAGCGCCAGCGCCACGAGCGCCGGCAAGACGGCGACAATCCACTTGCGGTTCATACGGCACCTCTTTGCCCGGCCATATTACATGAAATCTCCTCCCATTGGTACGATTGCCGCAAGGGAGGAGCTTCCGGCCGCCGGTCGCCGGAAAACCGGGTTGCGATCCTCATGGGATACGTTATAATGGGCAACCGGTTTTCCAAGAATCGTGCAAGGAGACTCGCCTGTCATGTCCGCCCTACCCTCGTTCCGGTTGACGCGGCCTCGGGGCCTGCTGCTGGCCGTCTGCGCCGTGGCGGCGTTCTGTTCCGCCTGGTCGCCGGCCGCCAGGCCGAAGCCTGCGCCGCCCCCCGAAGTGCCGGCGATTTCGGGCCGGGCGTACGCCGGGACCATCGGGGGGGACCGGGTGCAGGCCAGGTTCGACCCGGACTCCCTTTCCGCGGGCGGCTGGTTGTGGCGGGAGGTGGAATCCCCCGACGGGGACCCCGATGTGCTCGTCTACGGCGACGAGCCGGTGCGCCTGTCCCTTCGCCGGGAAGACTCCGGCGCCGTCGTCTTCAGCGGGAGCCCGCGGACGGGGGAAGAAGAGAGGACGACCGGCCGGGCGGCCCTGCTTCCCGACGGCAGCCTGAGCGGGCAGTGGGCCCGCGAGAGCGGCGGCAAGCCCCTCCCCCTGCGGCTGGTTCCGCTGCCCTCCCCCGCCCCCCATTTCACCATCGCCCCCGAGGAAGTCGCGGCGGAAACATCCACGAAAGCGCTCTACACGCTGAAAGTGACCCTGCCCCGGATGACCTGCCCCACCCAGCCGCCGCTGGCCAAGGCCTTCAACGACACCGTGCGGCAGCTGGCCGGCTCGGACATCGAAAGCGTCAAAAGCGACCTGGTGGCCTCCTACATGGACGCCAGGAACTACGAATCGCACAAGGACCTCGCCAGGGAAGGCGTCCAGAGCGAATACCGGGTGAGCTACCGGATCGTCCACACTTCCATTCACTTCGTCTCGATCCTTTTCACCGTCGTCCGCCACGAGTTCGGGAGCGCCTACCCGACGGTGAAGGCGAAAACGCTCAACTTCGACCTGGCCGACCGCGAGGCGATGGACATCGACGACGCTTTCCTCCCGGCCTCCCCATGGAGGGAAGCCTTTTCCCAGCGATGCGCCCCGTCTCTCCGGGAGAGCATCGAGAAACCGGACGCGGACTGGATCCGGGAGGGAACCAGGCCGACCGACGACAATTATTCCCGGATCCTGCTGCTGGAGGACGGTTTTCTCGTCGTCTTCGACGCGTACCAGGTGGCCGCCCTGGAAGAGGGCGCCCAGACCGTGTTCGTACCCTTCGAAAACCTGGCCCGCTGTCTGCGCAAGGATTTCGTTCCCTGAACCCCGCCCCGGCGGGCGGCGACCCCAATGCACCAGGAGGCTGCGGCATGACACATAGCATCGTCGGACTTTCCCCTGCCAACCACCGGCTCGCCGAAGGACCAGGCCGGCCGGCGGCTGGTCGGGCGGGCGGTTCCCGCCCGCGGGCCCTCCTTTTGGCGGCGGTGCTGCTCGCCGCCACCGGCGCCCTCGCGGCCCAGATCCCCATGGGCCGGGTCCAGCAGGGAGTGGAAAACTACGAGTTCTACAACAACCCGGCCTTTTCCACGCTCTACAACCGGGGCTACGTCTGCGACGCCCTGAACCGCCGGGTGCTCGCCTTCGACCAGAACCGGCTGACCGGCAACATCCACGGCTCGGCCACCACCGGGCAGCGGCCGGCCGCCCTGGCCATCACGCCCAACGGGCGCTACGGCTGCTCCATCAACCTCGACAGCAACACCGTCAGCATCGTCGACCTGCTCACCTACACCACCGTGACCTACACGCCGAACAACGCCACGCTCTCCCGCTACGGGAACATCGCCTTCACCCCCGACAGCCAGTATGGCTTCGTCTGCAACGCCAAGCAGAGCGCCAACAAGGTGCTCGTCTTCCGGGTGTCCGACGGCCACGAACAGGCGCAGCTCACCACCGGCGTGGGGCCGGCCCGCACCTACCTGAACCCGGAGGGCACCAAGGCCTACGTGGTGTGCACGGGGCAGCAGAACAACGACCAGATCACCGTCGTCAACATTTCCAACTTCACCGTGGCCACCACTTTCGCCATGACGGACGCCGACTTCGACAAGGAAGGGGTCAACGGGGTCTGCATCAACAACCTTGTCTTCACCCCCAACGGGAGCAAAGGCGTCATCTGCGACCCGAACTACAACGACATCCTCACCTTCAGCACGTCCAGCTACACCACGCAGAACTACATACACATCGCGGCCGAGTCCCACAGCGCCGCCAGCCTGAGCCAGGTGGCCGTTTCCCCCGACGGCCGCTGGGCCGTGTGCAGCGCCACGGCCACCCGAACGGTCTACGTCGCCGACCTGAACAGCCTGTCGTTGACGTACACCCTGAGAGACGACTACGTGGACTACAACGGCTACAACAACATCGTGCTGGCGGCGGACGGCGCCACCGGCCACGTCGCCTCGGCGGGCAGCGCCGAACTGGTGACCTTCGACTACCTCACCGGGGAAATCCTGACCATCACCAGCACTTCCGCGACCGGCACCTCGGCGGCGGACACCAATCACAAGTCCGGCGCCATCGCCCTGTCGCCGGACGGCGTCACCATGGCCGTGGTGAATTCCGGCGTCGTTTCCAAGGCCGGCGTCACCTCGGACTACGTCGCCCTGATCTGCGTCACCCCCCGGGTCATGAACATCCCCCTGCTGCGCGCCAGCGAGGGCGAGTTCACCGGTTTCGCCGTCTGCAACCCCGGGACGAACGCGATGTCGCTGCTCTCCTACGCCCTGAGCCAGGGAGGCACCAAGTTCACCGGGGCCACCTCGCCCAACGAGACCGTTCTCGAAGCCGGCGCGCAGATGGGCAAGACCAGCCACGAACTGTTCGGCCTGGCCAACACGGACGACCTCGGCTGGGTGCAGATGTTCTCCAACGCCCCCGCCAGCCGGGGCTTCTTCATGCAGGCCAACCCCAACGGGACGTTCATGGACGGCGGCACCGCCTCCACCGAGACGTTCCGCACCTTCTACGTCACGCGCCTCAACGAGTCGTACGCCAGCGAAAAATACGCCCAGAAGACCGAGATCACGGTAACCAACCCATTCTCCAGCACCGTCACGCTGGACCTCTTCCTGAAAAACCCCGACGGGACCACGAGAGCCTCCAAAACCGGGTTGAGCATCGGCAGCGGCGGATCCTTCACCCTGAGCCTGAAGCAGCTCTTCTTCCCGGACGACGCGACCGTGGACGTGAACGCGGGCTACCTGTACGGGGCGGTCACCTCCGAAAGCGGAGCGGTGACGGGAATCGCCCTGACCCGCTTCTTCGACGCAACGCTCAGCTATTGCCAGACCATCCGGACCCTGCCCTTCACCAAAACGGCCGGCGTCTCCACCCTGCGTTGCCCGCACGTCGCCTCCGGGGGCACCGCGGCCCAGTTCCCCGTGCCGCTGAACTCCTCCTTCTCGGTGATCAACACCTCCGCCGAGGCGGCCCGGCTGACGTTCAGCTTCTACAAGGACGGGGAATCCGCCCCCTTCACCGCCACCGCCGACGTCCCCGCCAACGGGGGCCAGTACCTGGGCTCGGCCTGGAACCTCTTCGGGCTTCCCGACCCGGCCGCCCTCCCCGAGTACGTCACGGGCTACCTGGTGGTCACGTCCGACAAGACCGGCCTGGTGGGCGACGTGGTCTTCGGCGACGGGCTGAACGCGGCGCCCCGGCTCCAGTCCGGCATCCTCATGGAGACGGAGACCTACACCTCGTGCACCTTCAGCCACCTGGCCGTCGGCCCCATCGAAGGCACCTCCCTCGTCTACTTCAGCGGATTCAGCATCGTCAACCCGAGCCTGTCGCGGACGATCGCGGTGACCTTGCGGATCTACAACGCCGCGGGCGGCCTGGTGGGCTCCCGCGTGTTCTCCATCGGCCCCGGCGGCCGGGCCATCGACGTACTGAACAACCTCGGCATCATCCCGTCCGGCAGCCAGATCGGCGGCTACTACACGCTGCAGAGCGAAGACCCGTTCACGGCCTGCTCCCTCTTCCAGGACGGGAGTTTCAACATGGTTTCCGCCGTCCCCCGCAACTGAGACGCGGACGAGCACCATCGACCAGGAGGAAACAGTGGCCCCGGGCGAGATCCAGCTTCTTCTTCCGGAATGTGTCCTTCTTGCGGGCAGCCTCCTCCTGCTGGTGGTCGACCCCTTCCTGGGGAAGCGCTCCCTGGCCCCCTGGGGCGCCCTGCTGACCTTCGCCGCATCGGCCGCCGCCGCCATTGCCGTCGCGGGGCCGAGCGTCAGCCTGTTCCAGGGGATGTTCCGCTGCGACAGCTTCCTGCTCCTGGCCCGCCTGGCCGTCGCCGGGTTCGGCCTGCTGGTGACCGGTCTCTCCTGGAAGTTCACCCGGCAGGAGAACATCCCCCGCTGCGAGTACTTCTCGCTGCTGCTCCTGGCCGGCATCGGCGTGAACGCCATGGCCGGCGCCACCGACCTGGTCCTCCTGTTCCTGGGCCTGGAGATCCTGTCGCTGGCCTCCTACGTGCTGGCGGCCATCCGGCGGGACCAGGCCGAGAGCTGCGAGGCGGGCGTCAAGTACTTCTTCACGGGATCCATCTCGGCGGCCGTCATGCTCTATGGCATCGCTTGGGTCTACGGGACCGTCCAGGGAACTTCCTACGACCGCCTCCGCGAAGTGCTCTTCTCGGGCGCCGGCCTGCGGGACGTCCCCTTCGGCCTGGTCCTCGGCCTGCTCATGGTCTGCGTGGGGCTGTTCTTCAAGCTGGCGATCACGCCCTTCCACGCCTGGGCGCCCGACGTCTACCAGGGGGCCCCGACCCCCGTCAGCGCCTTCTTCGCCTCCCTGCCCAAGGTGGCCGGTTTCCTGGCCCTGGTGCGCTTCGCCGCCGGCACGGCCGGCGCCGCCGACGGCTTCCTGGGGCCCTGGTTCACCGCCTGCTGCGTCCTCACCATGCTGGTGGGGAACCTGGCCGCCCTCCGGCAGGACAACATCAAGCGCATGCTGGCCTATTCGTCCATCGGCCACGCCGGCTACATCATGCTCGGCGTGCTGACCGGGACGCTGAACGCGGTTTCCGCCGTGGTGTTCTACGTGGTGGTCTACGGCATCATGACCCTGGGGGCTTTCGCGGCCGTCTGCGCCATCTCCGGGCCGGGAGACCGGCGCACCGGCATCGACGACTTCCGCGGCGTCGGCTTCGAGCGCCCGTTCCTGGGCCTTTCCCTGGCCGTCTGCATCCTGTCCCTGGCCGGCATCCCCTCCACGGCCGGCTTCATCGGGAAATTCCAGCTCTTCGCGGCCGCCCTCGAACAGGGCCGGTTCCTCCCGGTGGCGGCGGCGTTGCTTGCCAGCCTGGTCGGAATCGGGTACTATCTGCGGGTCCTGGTGGCCCTGTACGCGCAACCGCGGACCGAGGAAGCGCCCACCGCCTCCCCCCTGCCGGCCGGAACCGGCGTCGTCTTGGCCGTCTGCGCCCTGGCCAGCCTGGGGTTCGGGTTGTTCCCCTCCCCCCTGCTGGAGGGTTCGGCCTGGGTGGGGGCCGGTTTGCTCGTCGCGCCCTGACGCCCGCCGGGACGGAGGAAACATGGCCGGCGAACCCGTTCCAGACGGAAAATCACGCTGCCCCTGGTGCGAATCGACCGCCGAGTACCGGGACTACCACGACCGGGAATGGGGCGTCCCCGTGCACGACGACCGGCAACTGTTCGAGTTCCTGGTCCTGGAGGGCGCCCAGGCCGGCCTGAGCTGGCTGACCATCCTGCGCCGGCGGGCCGGCTACCGCCAGGCCTACGGGGGCTTCGTCCCGGAGGCGGTGGCCGCGTTCGGGCCGGCGGACGTCGAGCGACTGCTGGGCGACCCGGGCATCATCCGCAACCGGCGGAAAGTGGAAAGCTCCATCCGGAACGCCCGGGCCTTCCTGGCCGTCCAGGCCGAGTTCGGCTCCTTCGCCCGCTACATGTGGGGCTTCACCGACGGCCGCCCCGTGGTCAACCGCTGGCGGGCGATCCGGGAGATCCCGGCCCGGACCCCCCTGTCCGACCGGTGGAGCCGGGACCTGCGCTCCCGCGGCTTTTCCTTCGTCGGGTCGACCATCTGCTATGCGCACCTGCAGGCGGTGGGCGTGGTCAACGACCACCTGGCGGACTGCTTCCGGCACGCCGAACTGGCTGGCCGCCCCACCCCCGGAGAACAACCGAATTACAATTCTGGTGGCAATATTGAAACAAGAACATAAAGAAGACGGCCGACTGCCCGAGTGGGCGCCCGAAGGGGCCGGGGAAGCCTTCGCCTCCCGGGTCCGGGCCGGCGTGGAAACGCGCCACGACGGACTGCCCGTCCCCCACGGCGCCAAGCGGGCGCCGCTCCGCCGGATCCCCGCCGCCCGGGCGCTCTCGGTGGAGGACTACGTCAACGGCATCCGCGCCGGAGACCGCATGGTCCTGGCCCGCGCCATCACCCTGGTGGAGAGCAACCTGCCGGCCCACGGCCACACCGCCCAGGAAGTGCTCTGCCGGGTCCTGCCCTTCGCCGGCAAGTCCATCCGGGTGGGCATCACCGGCGTACCCGGCGTCGGCAAGAGCACATTCATCGAGAGCTTCGGCTGCCACCTGCTGGAGCAGGGGCACCGGGTGGCCGTCCTGGCGGTGGACCCCAGCAGCGCCCTCACCAGGGGCAGCATCCTGGGGGACAAGACCCGCATGGAGAAGCTTTCCCGCGACACCCGCTGCTTCATCCGCCCCTCCCCCTCGGGCGGGGCGCTGGGGGGCGTGAGCCGGAAGACCCGGGAGACCATCCTCCTCTGTGAGGCGGCCGGGCACGACGTCATCCTCGTGGAGACGGTGGGCGTCGGCCAGAGCGAGATCACGGTCCGCTCCATGGTGGACTTCTTCCTGCTGCTCATGCTCGCCGGCGCCGGCGACGAGCTCCAGGGCATCAAGAAGGGGATCATGGAGCTGGCGGACGCCCTGGTCATCACCAAGGCCGACGGCGACAACACCGCCCGCGCCGAGACCGCCCGGGCCGAGTACGAGCGGGCCCTGCACTACCTGATGCCCGCTTCCGGCGGCTGGAAGACCCGCACCCTGACCTGCTCGGCCCTGACCGGGACGGGCATTCCCGAAATCTGGACGTGCATCGGGGAGTTCCGGGCCCACGCGGAGGCATCGAACCAGTTCTTCACCCTGCGCACCCACCAGACGCTGGACTGGATGCGCGACATGGTCCACGACCAGCTCCGCTGCGCCTTCGAGTCGCACCCGGTGGTCCAGGACGTCATCCGCAACGTGGAGAGGCAGGTCCTGGAGGGGCGGCTGCCGGCCGCCGCCGGGGCGCACGCGCTGCTCGACGCCTTCTTCTCCTCCCCGCACCGCATGTCGGAATCGAAGTGAAACGGGAAAAAAGCGCTCTGACAAACGAACGCCCGGGCCGGCGGACCGGTCCGGGCGTGCAGGGGAAGCCCCTCGTCAGGTTCAGGCCTGGCCGCGCAGGAAGTCCTGCCAGAACGGGGAGAGTTCCCGCAGCCGGGCGATGATGC
>CAYTBK010000015.1:0-43811 GCA_964436005.1 uncultured Acidobacteriota bacterium | reverse complement strand
CAGCTACAGGGCGATATCGACGTTTTGGTTATCTACACGGTTTCCGGATGAACCTTTGTTGTTTGGTTCCGTTCCGTTCCGTTTTGGTTTTCCTGAGTTTTCCTGTCCGATGTTTTCCGTTTCCTGTCCATTGTTTTGATTTTTTTGAGTTTACGTTGTTGTTGGAGTTTGCTTTGTTGATTGAATTTCCGTTACCGTTATTGTAGATCTTACCGATCTTGTTTTGTTGTTGTCATTGATTTTAATGACGTTTAATAAATTTCCCTTTCCTCTTTTGGGGTGCAACACAACAACGCACCCCCTCTCAGCGAGGACACGCGCACGCGCCGTGACGCATGGACTGACCGACCTGCTCATTCTACACGCCCCCCCGACCCCACCTGGGCCAGGGTGAATTCCGGCAAGCGCACCTCGGACGGGATTCCAGAAAAGGCCTTTTCGGCACCCCGTGGTGAAACTCCTCACGGAGAAAGAAACACTGGACCTATGCGCTGCACCGGACAAACGGGTCCTCCGGCGGCGGAGAACGGGTACTTCTCGGTATGCGCCACATGCGTTCGCTGTCATGACATTTCCTCCGCGCACTGGCGCCCGTTCGATGGAGATCCCGCAAGGGAACCGGCTTTTCGATGATGGCATCGTCGATTGCTGTCCGCCGAACAGCTTCGTCACGTGCCATCACTCAGAATATAGGCGGAGGCGGAAAGAACTTTCGCAAGTTCTGAATCGATCGCCTACGCCGTCTCTTTCGAAGAATCGGAATCGTTCTGGTCGCCCGATCCGAGCCGGTAGACGTCCTCCGCCCGCCAGGCCGTGATCCGGTAGCCCAGCTTGACCGGCTGGGGATAGATCCCCTTCTTCACGCCCGCCCACCAGGAACTTTTGCCGACCGGAACGATGGGTTCGATCCCCCTCTTCCTGTCGCCGACGATCTGCCAGACCCGCAGGAAACGGCACGTCCCCGATTTCGACTGCTCGTCCATCCTTGTGTACCTCCCCAGTTCGAATTCGTACCTGGAGGATTCGCTCCTTCCTGGCACAACAGAATATAGGGAGACGCCTGGCGAACCGTGAACACTCTCGAAATCCGCACTTATCTGTTGCATTATTTGACGTTACAATCTACCCCAATCGGAAGGTGCCCGAATCCGCGCGCCCCGACCGGGAAACAGGTCAGCCAAACCGGTTTTGGGTAAAAAAATAACCCTGTCGACTTGGCCACACGTGTGATTTTTTGGTTGAACCGGCCCTGTCGAAGAGAAATTCCGGTGAAACGGAGCCCGGAATTCGTCCGCCGCCCCACTCCGATGCGCACCGCGAAGAGCCTGCCCAGCCCCCCCAAAAGGAAAGTTTGTCAGTGGCGGGAAGCTCGGCCTATATTATACGGGGCTCTTGCCTTTCGCTTCCCCCTGCCGGGGAAACCAGGGCCAGAAAAATGCCTATCTTTTATGTTTTCTTGTTTTTACAAAATATCCGCCCAGAGGGAACGACGTCCGCTCAGTACCCCCACGCCTCGTGGGCCAGCGGCGCCTGGTTGAGTTCGTCGCGAACGGTCCGCCAGGAAGGGAAGTGGTGGTCCAACAGGGCCCGGAACCGGTCGTCGTGGCACCGTTCGAACAGGTGGAGCAGTTCGTGGACCACCAGGTACTCGAGACAGCGGCGGGGCTTCTTCACCAGTTCCAGATTGAACCAGACCCGGCCGGTGGCGGTGTTGCACGAACCCCACTTCGTTTTCATCCGCCGGATCCCCCACGCCGAGGCCCGCACCCCCAACTCCCGTTCCCACTTCTCCACCAGGGGGGAGAGCAGCGCCCGCAGCTGTCCCCGGTACCAGCGCAGGACCACCCGCTCGCGGTCCTCCGCCGCCGTCCCCGGCGGCACCGTCAACTCCAAGGTGGACGTTCCCCGCAGTCTCACCGACGAACGCCCCACCGCTTCCCGCAGACGCATCCGGCACCGTCGTCCCTGGAAGTAGTGGGTCTCCCCGCTGACGGCCTCCCGTCGGCTCTGGCGGGCCTGTTCCCGGAAGCGGGCCTGTTGGCGGCGGATCCAGGCCAAACGGGTCAACACGGCCAGCCGCACCGCCTCGTCGTCCACGGAAAGCGGAACGGCCGCCCGCACCCTGCCCTGGGGCGGGTAGACAGCCAGGTGAAGGTTCTTGATGTCCTTCCGCACCACTTCCACGGTCAGCCCGTGGACCACGATCCGATGGGATTCAGTACTCACGCTGGTTCTTCACGATTTCGAGGATTTGTTCGGTCAGGTCGTTGTCGTTGTCCAGAACTTTGCGGATGGCGCCACGCAACAAGCGGATCTTGAAGGTGTTGTCGCGCCATCCATCCTGCCGGTACGCCAGCACCGCCTGGTGGACCGCCCTCGCCTTCCCCTCGTCGCGGCTCAGGTTGTCGTAGAGGGCCCGCTGGCCGGGAGTGCCCAGCCCGTTCGGGTACGTGTCCTCCCCCGGTGCCTTGATCCGGCGGACGAGTTCCGCCACCCGGGCCAGGTATTCCCGGTAGTCGATGGCGCAACGCCGCCGCAGTTCGATGAGGGCGTCCAGCAGCCGGGACATCTCCTCGTAGTACTTGGGGTTCACCGGCTGTTCGTCGACGATGAGCCGCCGCACGTTGTTCTCGATGGTTTCGGCAGCGGACTCCCGGTTGCCCCGGATCTTTTCAGGCAACGCCCCGACGGCATCGGCCCCCTGTTCCACGATGAGCTGGATCAGCGACAGGTCGTCGAAGGCCGAGATCTTCTCGCTTTCCTCCGCCCGGATGTAGGTGTCGATGAGGTGCCGCATGGCCGGCTCGTAGAGCTTGAGGTCGATGTAGTCGCCGCTGGCGAGTTTCACCTCGTCCCGCACCTGCCTGAAGTGTTCGGCTTCCTCTTTGAGTTTCCCGATTTCCTCCGGGCCGTACCCGGCTTCCCCCAGTTCCCCGGCCAGCGCGGCATAGGCCCGCAGGAAGGCCGCCGTGAGCTTGTAGAGTGACAGCCGCTTCGGTTCGTTGGCCTTGAGCTGTTCGATGTTCCCCGATTCCCGGGCGCAGAAGTAGTGCAGGTACTCCGCCTGGCCCCGCGGCGGGGGAACGGGTTCGCACAGGGCCCGGACCGCTTCCCGGGTTGCCTCCAGGGTTTCCCTGGACGTCTGAAGGCGGTTCTTGAGGAGGCCGGCCACGTCCTCCCGGTCATACCCGTCGAAAGCCCCCGAGGTGTAGTCGCGCACCGCCCCCTGCAGGCTCTGGAACAGGTCCTTGTAATCCACGATGTAACCGTAGTCCTTGGACTCGCCGTCCAGGCGGTTCACCCGACAGATGGCCTGGAAGAGACCGTGGTCCTGCATCTGCTTGTCGATGTATAGGTAGGTGGCCGAAGGGGCGTCGAACCCGGTCAGCAGCTTGTCCACCACGATGAGGAGCTTCATCTGCCCCGGCTCCTCGACGAAGCGGTCCTTGACCTGCTTCTCGAAGAGCTCCACCTTGTTCACCGCCTTCTCCGGCTCCTCCTGGAACCACTCGGCCAGCATCTGCCGGTAGACCTCGTACTGGCGCAGCTTCTCCGTCGCCCCCTCGCCCGATTCCTCGCCCTTGATGTCGGCGGGGTTGGGCACGTAGGAGGTGACGATGGCGCACTTCCCCTTCAGCTCCGTCTTGCGGAAAAGCTCGTAGAACTTGCAGGCCTGGTAGATGCTCCCCGACACCAGCAGGGCGTTCCCGTGCCCGTCCATGAGCCGCGGCCGGGTGTTCATGTCCATCAGGACGTCGGCGACGATCTTCTCCAGGCGGTCCTGGCAGCTGAGCACCTTCTTCAGGGTGCCCCAGCGCAGCTTGAGCTGGGCCTTGGCCAGGTCGGTGAGCCCCTTGGTCCGCGCCTCGAACCACTGGTCGATCTTGGCCGGGGAGGCGATGCGCTGGTCGATGTCCCTCGCTTCGTAGCGCAGGTCCAGAATCACCTGGTCCCGCACCGCCTCGTCGAACTTGTAGGTGTGGATGTAGCGGCCGAACACCTCGATGCTCCGCTGCTTGTCGGCCTTCAGGAGGGGGGTGCCGGTGAACCCGACGAACACGGCCCCGGGGAGGATGGCCTTCATGGCCTTGTGCAGTTCGCCCGACTGGGTGCGGTGGCACTCGTCCACGAAGACGAAGAGGTTCCCCCGGGCCTGGAAACCCTTCGCCCAGGCGCACCGGAGTTCCTCGAGGTAGCCCTTCACGTCGCCGCCTTCGTCCCCGTCGTCTCGGGTCCCGAACTTGTGGATCAGCGAGCACATCAGCCAGGGGTTGGCCTCGCCCAGGAGGGCCAGCAGGTCGGCCCCGCTCCGGGTGCGCCGGATGTGTTCCTCCACGCCCAGGAACACCTTCTCGATCTGGTCGTCCAGTTCGGTGCGGTCCGTGACGATGAGCACCCGGGCGTCGGTGACGTTTTCCCGGATCCACTTGGCCAGCCAGACCATGATCAGGCTCTTGCCGGACCCCTGGGTGTGCCATATGATGCCCCCTTCCCGGCGCCGCACGAAATCGCGGGCCGCCCGCACCCCGAAGTACTGGTTGTGGCGGCAAAGTTTCTTGACGCCCGCATCGAACACCACGAAGTCGTGGACGAGTTCCAGGAAGCGCTCCGGCGCGCAGATGCGGGCGAGGGCCCCGTCCAGCGGGTGGTCCGCCTCCCCTGGCTCCTTCCACGCGAGGTAATACTTCTCCGGGGTCTGGATGGTCCCGTAACGCAGCCCCTCGGTGTCGTTTCCGGCCATGAGGTACTGCATCGTGCTGAAGAACGGCTCGATGAACTCCTTCTTCTGGTTGTCCAGATTCTGCCTTATCCCCTCGGCCACCGACACGGTGGAACGCTTGAGCTCCAGCACCCCCAGGGCGATGCCGTTGACGTAGAGCACCAGGTCTGGGCGCTTCCCGCTGGCCTTGGGGTTGAGGGTGCACACGGAAACTTCCTCGGCTAGGGCGAAATGGTTGTTCCGGGGGTTGGCCCAGTCCACCAGCCAGACCGTTTCGCTGGTCTCCCCCGCCTCCGCCTTCACCTTCACCCCGTAGCGCAGCAGGGCGTAGAAGGCCTTGTTGGCCTGGTACAGACCCTGGCTCAGGTTTGTCGCCGTCTGGACGGCCTTGAACACCGCCTGCGAGACGGTCCCGGAACCATAGCCGCTCCGCTGCAGGAACGAGGAAAGAAGCCCCTCCTCGACGTTGCGGTTGTCCTCCCGGTCCATCCAGTTGCCCAGGTACTCGTAGCCCAGGACGTCGCGGAACAGCCCGACCACCCGCGCCTGGGTTTTCTTCTCGATCTGGCCCACCCCGATCATGTTTCCCCTCCACCGCGGGCTTCGGCGTCGCGCACAACCAGGGTCCGGACAAGATCCACCAGAAGCAGAGGGGGCCCGCCGGTGGTCATGCGCCCACCCCGGATTCGCCTTGCAGCCCCTCCGGACCGAGCAGGCGGATCCTCCCCGTGAGCAGTTCCTGCATCATCCCCTGCTTGAGGTCGCGTGTCTTCGCGCGGCGGGCTTCCAGCGCGGCCAACTCGGCGTCCATGTCGGAGAGCACGGCGGCGATGGCGGTTTGTTCGGGGATTGGCGGGACTTGTATGGTCATGCTCCTGAACTTTCCTTGCGAAATCACATAGCGTGTGCCATTGCCGTCACACAGCGTCTCAGCTTGGTCAAGGAATGCACGTGTCTTGAACACATAAGTTCGGAAAAACAAATCCCACGGTTCGCGCAATCGTAGCCTAGCGACATGGTAGCTGTAGGCCGCATCCGGAATGTCCTCCATCGCGACTGCAGACATTCCGATGTCGTCGCGCGTTTCAGACGTTGGCGTGAAGAACACGTCGCCCTTTTGCACCGCACATCGGTTGGCCTGCTGAGACGGCGCAGTGACCCAGTGATTCAAGCCATCTGAGAAAATGAAGTCCTTCCGGTACACATCGAGGTAGTTCACGAGTCGAATGGGAACTTCGCCTGGCCTAATCTTCTTGTCCACACCTGCACTTGAGATTTCGCCTATCTCACCCAACCGCTTCACCTCCCACTCCCCATGGAAGCCGGGGAGGCGGGTCTGGCCGGTGAGGAGTTGCTGCATGGCGGCCTGCTTGAGGTCGCGTTTCTTGGCGATGAGCCGGTCCAAGCCCTCGATCAGCGCATCCACATCGCTCAACACCGCCGCGATGGCGCGTTGTTCGGGGAGGGGTGGGAATACCGTAAGGATTTTTTGCACAGTCAGCAGACTCATGCCAGCCTTCGCGCCGATATCTGTTACAGACCGAAAGAGTTTCTGTGGCTTGTCCGATGCGAGGAAGTAACTTACAAATCTGCAATTTACTTGTGATGAATCGAATCGAAGCAGTGCGATATGTTGGTTAATGTAGGCTGGCAAGGGCACGCATGCATCGACGTATCCCACGATCCCGATATCGGCCGTAATCGAGATAAGTAGGTCTTGCTCCTTTAGTTGTGTACGAACACCTTCGTGCTCTTCGGGGGGGAGTCTCACAAACTTGCAATCCGCAAGGTCGAGGTAAATGCTCATCCGAGACAGGTTTGTGATCCGAACAAAGAAGTCACCATGTTCTGAGTAGTAGGATGCCCAACCTCGGGAGCCACTTGTAACGAACGGTTTCAAGTCGCCAAGCTGGGCCACATTCCACTCCTCCGGAATGACCCCCACCACCGTCTGCTTGTATCCGGGCTTTACTTCCATACGGCCCCCGGCAGACACAGAATGGCCTCTCGCGAAGGTGCGAAACCGCGAAAAGCAAGACGAACGAAAGGCAGGTCCGGATGCTTCATTCCCCTTCCCCCTTCGCGTTCTTCGCGGCTTCGCGTGAGCCTCCACGCCCCCTCTTCGCGCGTCCTTCCTCGAATCCTGCCGTGATGCTTTCGAGCCGCGCTTTCAACTCCTCCTTGGACGGCAGATAGAGCTGGTACTTTGAGGCGAAGATGTTGGCGTCCACGGGCAGGGTGAGCTCGACCAGGGCGTCGTTCTTGCGGTGGCAAAGCACGATGCCGATGGTCGGCAGCTCGTCGGGCAGCTTGACGCAGCGGTCGAACCAGTTCACATACATCTGCATCTGGCCCAGATCCTGATGCGTCAGCTTGTCGCGCTTGAGATCGATCAGCACGTAGCAACGCAGCAGGCGGTTGTAGAAGACCAGATCCACGTAGAAATGGTCGTTGTCGAAGGTGAAGCGCTTCTGCCGCGCCTCGAAGAGGAACCCCTTGCCAAGCTCGAGCAGGAAGGCCTCCAACTGGCCGATGATGGCGGATTCCAGTTCATCCTCGGTGTACTGCGGTCGTTCCTCCAGGCCGAGAAACTCCAGCACGAGCGGGTTCTTGATCAGGTCGGCGGGCTTTTCCACCACCTGCCCCTCGCTGGCGAGGCGGCGGATTTCGTCCTTGTCGCGGCTCAGCGCCAGGCGCTCGTAGAGGGAGGCGCCGATCTGTCGCTCCAGTTCGCGCACGCTCCACTGATTGGCGGTGGCCTCGATTTCGTAGAAACGGCGCTCTTCCGGGTTGTCCACCGTCAGCAGTACGACGTAGTGGGACCAACCCAGGTTGAACTGTTTGCCCAACGCCGCCGACAAGGCCAGCCGGATCTCCCTTTCGCTGCCGGCGAGCATGTCGGCGACGATGGGAAGCGGCGGCAGCGCGGACGGCAACGGCCGGTCCTCGCGTAAAATCCGAGACAGTGCCTCGGATTTCGGGCAAGGGGAAATCCGGGGCGGCGTCTCGGAAATTCCAGGCGGAGGCGGAAGCGTCCTGTACGTCAAAAAAAACCGGCGCATCAGCTCCAGCGAATCCACCGAGAACCCGCGGCCGATCCGTTGTTTCAACACGGCGGCGAGCTGCTTCAGGGTCGCGGAGCCATAGCGAGCCCGGTCCGCGCCGCTTTGCTCGTACTCGACGATATACCATCCGAAGAGCCAGTTGCGTACCGCCAGATGGTTGTCCACCACGCGGCCGGCACTGGTCCGCATCGCCTCGTGCGTCTGGCGGCAGAGTTCAACCAGAGACCCGAAGTCAAAAGAGTTCGTCATGCCCGAACCCCCATCTTGCGCAAATGCCCCGCCACTTTGGCAGCAAGGGCAGACACCTCGTCCTCGAGCTGCGAAAGCGTGGTGGCATAGCGTTCCGCCAACTGCCGGAGCCTCCCCGCCAGGGAGCGGGACACGCGGTCCAGCTCCGTCCGCACGTCGGCTTCCAGCGCGCCCAGCCACTTTACTTCCACCACCAGTGACCGGACGTCCTTCTCCGTCAGGGTCCCGTAACGGGCGAACACCTTTTCGTCGAGTTCCTTGCGAGTGACAGCCACCTCCTTGCCGGCCTCCGCTTCCCGGTCCAGCAGGTCCAGGTACGCCTGCAGGGCCTTCCGTTCGTCGTCGGCCCCGGGATTGCGGCGAATTGCCGACAAGCGCTTCACGACGTCCACCCGGGGCGCCTTGCCCTTGTCGTTGACCACCTCGGAGAGCTCGCCCGTCTCGCCCCCGTTTTCCTCCAGGTACGACGCCAGTTCCTGGGTCAGGGCCTCAGCCCGGGATTCCCGCTCCTCCAGTTCCGCATTCTCCCGGGCGAACCAGCGCCTCACCACCAGGTCGCACGGCACGAGGTCGGACCGGTAGCGCGCCTTGCCCACCTTCAGATCCGGCCTGTCCTTGCCGCCGTCCGCCATGGGCCGCAGGCGGGCGGCTTCAGACCACCCCTCCGTCGCCAGGAGGCCGACGTCGTCCTGCAGGGTTTCCGCCCAGAAGGTCATGAAATGTTGGTAGACGTCGTAAGCGTCCACCAGGGGCACGGGACGGAAGGCTTCCAGCAACGCCTCGGCGAGGGTCTCCGCCAGCGCCTTGGGACGCGTTTCGGGCCCGATGGCCTCCAGAAGGGGCCGGAACGTTTCCCGCCAGGAGGCGAAGGCATCCTGCACCCGCCGCTGGAAGGCCTGGAACTCTTTGTTGGCGAAGATCTTCTGCTGGAGTTCGCCCGCGGGGACCCGCACCCGGCAGTACCCCGGGCGGTCGGCGGGGGCGACCAGTTCCTCCCGCAAACCGGGGAAGACCCGCCAGTAGTCCGAGAGCGACTCGATGTCCCGCTCGGGAATCCCACCCAACAGATGGCCGCCGATGTCCTGGAGATCTTCGGGTTCGGTGCTGTCGACGTAGCGGGGGAGGTTCAGGTTGTAGTCGTTCCGGGGATCGGCGATCTCGGAGAGGGGCACCAGGCGGCTGTAGCGGGGGATCTCCGCCTGGCGGGTGAAGGTGTCCACGATCTTGTGGATGTCCTGGTCCCGGAGGCGGTTCTTGTTGCCGTCCTTCCGGAAGCCCTTGCTGGCGTCCACCAGGAAGACCCCCTGGCGCCCGGGGGCGCCGGCCTTGTCCAGCACCACGATGCAGGCGGGGATGCCGGTCCCGTAGAAGAGGTTGGGGGGCAACCCGATGATGCCCCGGATGTAGCCCCGACTCAGCAGTTCCCGCCGGATGGAAGCCTCGGCCCCGCCCCGGAAGAGGACGCCGTGGGGCAGAATGATGGCCCCCTGGCCGGTGCTCTTGAGGGAGCAGAGGAGGTGGAGGAGGAAGGCGTAGTCGCCGTTCTTGTCCGGGGGTACGCCCAGGGCGAAGCGCCGGTAGAGGTCGTGTTCCGGGTCGAGGCCCGTCCGCCAGGACTTGTTGGAGAAGGGCGGGTTGGCCACAGCGTAGTCGAAGGTCTTGAGGCCGCCGTCGGAATTCTTGAAGCGGGGGTTGGCCAGGGTGTTGTCCTTGACGATCTCGGCCGTGGGGCAGTCGTGCAGGATCATGTTCATACGGGCCAGGCCGGCGGTGGCGACGTCCATCTCCTGCCCGTACATGGCCAGGTCCAACCCCGTGGCGCCGCGGGCCTCGTCGTGGGCCTTCAGCAGCAACGAACCCGACCCGCAGGTGGGGTCGTAGATGGTCTGGGTCTGGTCGCATGCGCCGCCCAGCCCGATGATCTTGGCCATCACCCGGGACACTTCCGCGGGCGTGTAGAACTGCCCCTTGCTCTTGCCCGACTCCGTGGCGAAATTCCGCATCAGGTACTCGTAGGCGTCACCCAGCAGGTCGTCGCCCTCGGCCCGGTTGGAGCGGAAATCCAGGGCCGGGTTGTCGAAGAGGCCCACCAGCCGGGACAGTCGGTCCACCATCTCCTTGCCCTTGCCCAGCTTCTCCTCGTCGTTGAAGTCGGTGAGGGTGATGACGCCCTGCAGGCCGTTGGCCTCGGCCAGCCTGGCCAGGATCTTGTTGATCCGGTCACCGATCTCCTTGTCGCCCTTGAGGGCCACCAGATCCGCGAACCCGGCTCCCGCGGGCACCTCGATAGGGGCGTCCGGGCGGCCGGCATACTTGTCCGACACGTATTTTACGAAGAGGAGGATCAGGACGTAGTCCTTGTACTGGCTGGCATCCATCCCCCCGCGCAATTCGTCGCAGCTCTTCCAGAGGGTGCCATAGAGTTCGGTTTTCTTCAGGGCCATGGGCGGTTTTCCTTTCCCGTCAGTCTGGAACGTCCCGCCCCCTTCCGGAAGCCGGGGAGTCCGAAACGGCGCCCCGGAGCGAGAGGGAATGCGCGGAACGAAGGTTCTTCATTCTAGGCCAAGTCGGTTCTCTTGTCATCCGGCAAGGCCACAATTTTCGTTCCCGGTCCGAATCGGGTCGACTATGGAACCGGTCGCCGCCTTCGCCTCCATCGTAGCGCCCCCGTGTTCCATCCGGCGGAACGGCCCCCGGCGGTTCCGGGAAACGGTTGCCCCCACTCTTGACCCTATTGTTCAGCAGACCCGCCCAGTTCTGCCCGACGAGGCGTTTGACGACCGACCGACCAGACGTTGTGTTTCAGGAAGCGGACGAGTTTGCCGACCCGGCGAAACCGAGGTCCCTTGCCGATACGCCGAAATGATTGCAGGCACCGGCAGGAAACGTTCCGAAACTCCGCGATCACTGCCTGGGGGGTGAGGATCCCGATGGGGACCTCGCCGAACGAGCCATTCGCGAGCAGAAATTGGCGATGGTCATCCATGGCACGCTCCTCGTGTGAAGATCAGCGAGGAAGGCCGGAAGGACCGGCCATTCGACGCCGTCTCTACAATATAGGTAGAGGCGTTTGGACTTTGACGATCGGCTCGCCCCCGGGAAACCCCCGTTGGACAAGAGGGCCGGCGGGATGGGAAAGGACCGCGAACAGGGAGTGATGCCATTCGAGATCAGCAACGTTCCCCGGTTTGAGCCGGTGCGGATCCGCCAGGAAAGAGAAAGTTCCGGCTCAGGAGAACACGCCCATCACTGGCTTCGCTTCTGCGGACGTGCGCAACTGGTCCAGCTTGTCACAGTACCACTGCAGCATCGCCCGTCGCTCGTCCAGCAACTGCGCCCGGTTGTAGATGGCCCGGATCTGGTTTTTCGGCGCATGGTGCAATTGGAGTTCAATCGCATCGGCGCTCCACTGGTGCGACTCGTTGAGGATCGTGCTCGCGGTCGTCCGGAACGAGTGGGCGCACAGCTGATCCTTCGTGTAGCCGAGGCGGCGAAGCGCCTGCAACACGCCCGCTTCCGACATCGGACGACCGTCTTTCCCGCCCCAGCCACACGGGAAGAGATACCGGCCCTGGCCAGAAAGAGGCCGGATCTCTTCCAGGAGTTGGGCGATCTGCCGCGTGATCGGAACAAGGTGAGGACGGTCGTTGTCCTTCATGGAACCGACCGGGTATTCAATCAGCTTTTTTTCCAGATTTACCCACGCCCACTCGGTCTTCCGGACTTCACCCGGGCGAAGCATGGCATAGGCGCTGAGCTTCAACGCGACCCGCACGATCAGCCCCCCCGGGTAATCCCACATCGCCCGCAGCAGTTCGCCCAGTTCACGCTCGTCGGTGATGGCCGGGTAATGCTTCGTCCTGGGCGGAGGAAGCATTTTGTCCAAGCATGACGTCGGGTCCCCACTGCACATGCCGAGCGCAGCGGCGTACCGAAACACCTGGCCAACGATCTGCTTCTCGCGC
Source organism: uncultured Acidobacteriota bacterium (assembly GCA_964436005.1). Taxonomy (GTDB): domain Bacteria; phylum Acidobacteriota; class JAAYUB01; order JAAYUB01; family JAAYUB01; genus JAGNHB01. The sequence goes on along the minus strand of CAYTBK010000015.1, from coordinate 31,812 downwards.
TTGGCCGTTTCCCGCTTGCCGGCATCCGATACTCTCCGCAGCACCGGCAGGACTTCCTTCGCATCGATCTCCGCCACCGGCCGACCGCCTAACCACGGGAAGACGTCCCGTTCCAGCCGGCGAATCACCGAATGGCTGTGGGAAGGCTTCCAGGTCGGCAAGTTCCGGGCGAACCACTCTCGCGCCACGGCTTCAAAGGTGTCTGCCTGAGCCTTCGCTTCGCCTTTTCGAGCGGCCCCGGGGTCACGCCCCTCCAAACACATGTGGTTGTATTTCCTTGCCGTCTCCCTGGCTGCGGCAAGGGAAACGTGCGGATGCACGCCGAGGGAAAGCGTCTTTTTTTTCCCCAGAAACGTGTATCGCCACCGCCACCATTTTGCGCCCGTGGTCTTGACGATCACATAGAGCCCGCCCGCATCATAGAGCGAATAATCCTTCGGGCCCGGCTTGGCTTGCCGGACTGCAAGTTCTGTCATTGGTTTCTTTTTGCTCATGTGTAGTAACACCTCCACGGAGTGCTCCTGTTACTACGGATGTTACTACACTGAATCACCGGACGTACATGGATTTCTCTGGACGCCGGCGAACATGTCCAAAGCAAAAGCCCCTGATTTCTCAGGGGCTCCATACGTTGTCGGACGTTGCCGGACTATGTGTTGGTGGAGTAAGGGGGATTTGAACCCCCGACCTCAGCGTTGCGAACGCCGCGCTCTTCCAGCTGAGCTACTACCCCACGAAAAGACTTTCGCAGGCGAATCTTCACGCGGCGCACAATATATGCTAACATCGGCGGGAAATGCAAGCGGTTTATTCGCGCATTGCCGGAGGACGGAGGGGAGACATGAGCATCCTGAAAGTGGCCGGGTTGAGAAACAGCATCCGCAAAATGTTCCTGCTCCCTGTGGGAGCGACGGTGATCGCCATCGGCATCGCCTGGTCCGTCTACTTCTGGTATCCCACCATGAAGGCCCGCGAGGTCGCCGACGCCCGCCGCGAAGAGACCATCGAACTGGCGGGGAAGGCCCTGGCCGAGTCCGACGACATCCCCCGGACCGTCAAGGAACGGCTGGAGCAATGCGCCCTGGACCTGCAGCGGGGCGACACCGCCGCCATCCTGCCCCGCCTGGCTGAACTCAGCGCCAACCCGTCCAGCTACAAATACAACCGCAACATCGACCTGGCCATCAAGAGCCTGAAGGACGCCGTCCACGCCGCGAACGCGCAGTCGTCGGATTTCCTCATGCTGCTCATCGGCGCCGGCGTCATCGCCCTGGGGATCGGCCTGGTGGGGTACTCGTTCTACCAGTCGGTGCGGTGCGGCGTCAACGTCACCGCCGAGCAGATGGCCCAGCACCTGAACAAGTTCTACGCCCCGGAACTCTCCCCGGAAGTCAAGGAGGAGATGCGGCAGAAGGGCATCAAGAACGTGACCGTCCAGGTCACCGTCAACCACATGGGTTTCGCCACGGACATCGAGGTCCTGGACGGCCCCCCGACCCTCATCCCCCAACTGCTGCGCGCCGCGCGCAAATGGCGCTTCGACCCCTTCCTGCTGAAAGGCCGGGCGGTCCCGGTGGTCGGCGAGATGAAAATCACCCTGAAAACCTCATGATCGCGCTGCGCCCGCCCGCCAAGGTCAACCTTCTGCTGAAGGTGCTGTTCCGCCGGCCCGACGGCTACCACGAACTGCGCACGGTGTTCCAGACCATCGGCCTGTGCGACGAACTCCGCCTCTCGGCGCGCCCGGACGGCGCACTGACCCTCTCGTGCGACGAGCCCGGCGTGCCCGTCGACGACTCCAACCTCTGCCTGCGGGCCGCCCGCCTGCTGCGCGAGAGGACGGGCGTCCGGCAGGGGGCCCACCTGGAGCTGCGCAAGGCCATCCCCGCCCAGGGCGGGCTGGGGGGCGGCAGCGCGGACGCCGCGGCGGCCCTGGCGGGGCTCAACCGGCTCTGGTCCGCCGGCGTCGCGCCGGAGGACCTGGCGGAGTGGGGAGCGGAACTGGGGGCGGACGTCCCCTTCTTCCTCACCGGCGGCACGGCCCTGGGCATCGGCCGGGGAGACGAAATCGTCCCCCTGCCCGACCTCCCTCCCCTGTGGGTGGCCGCCGTGCTGCCCCGGGTATCCGTGAACACCAGCTGGGCCTATGGCCAGTTGAATTTGGGGTTGACAAAAGAGGGAACCGGGAATAGGATTCCCCGTTTGCACGGGGTTCCGCAAGACCTGGATGCACTGGCCCGTGCCGCGAAAAACGATTTCGAACCGGTTGTTTTTCAAGCGCATCCCGAACTGGCGGAATATCGGCAGGCGCTCTTTGAGGTTGGCGCTCACATTGCCCTGATGAGCGGGAGCGGGTCCACGGTGTTCGGCGTCTTCCCCGGCGAAGCCGCCGCCCGGGCGGCGGCCGACGGCCTTCGCCGCCGTTGGCCCGACCTGAAGGTGCTGACGGCGGGCTTCGTTTCCCGCACGGAACACCGGACGCTCCTGGGGCTTTGTGGCAGTCCTTGAACGCTGGGGAGTCGTCAAGCGGTAAGACACAGGTCTTTGGAACCTGCATTCGAAGGTTCGAATCCTTCCTCCCCAGCCATTTACACTTCAGGCCGGAAGCGGGGGCGTCCCACGGCCGCAGCGAGGGTTTGATGGTCAAGGGCGATTTAATTATCTTCAGCGGGAAAGCGAACCGGCCGCTGGCCGAGGAGGTCTGCCGTCACCTCAAGATCCCCATGGGGGAGGCGCGGCTGACGACCTTTGCCGATGGAGAGATTTATTTCCAGAGTCTCGAAAACGTGCGCGGAAGGGATGTCTTCATCATCCAGCCGACATCCTACCCGGTCAACAACCACCTCATGGAGTTGTTGATCATGATCGACGCATGCAAACGGGCCTCCGCGTCGCGCATCACCGCCGTGATCCCGTATTACGGCTACGCCCGCCAGGATCGGAAGGACAAGCCCCGGGTGGCCATCTCCTCCAAATTGGTGGCCGACCTCATCGCGGCGGCCGGGGCGAACCGGGTCCTCGCCGTGGACCTGCACGTTTCCCAGATCCAGGGGTTCTTTAACATTCCCGTCGACCACCTGTTCGCGGCCCCGGTGATTCTGGACTACATATCCGGCCTGAACCTGAAGGACCTGGTGGTCCTGTCGCCCGACACGGGCGGCGCGGAGCGGGCCCGGGCCTACGCCAAGCGACTGAACGCCGGCCTGGCCCTGGGGGACAAGCGGCGCGTGCAGGCCAACGTCGCCCAGGTGATGAACATCATCGGCGAAGTGGAAGGGAAGACCGTCATCATCTGCGACGACATGGTCGACACCGCGGGGACGATGACCGAAATATGCCACGCACTGCAGTTGCGCGGCGCCGCCCTCATCCTGGCGGCGGCCACGCACCCGGTGCTGAGCGGCCCGGCCGTGGAGCGGCTGCGGAACTCGCCGCTGGAAATGCTGATGGTGACCAACACCATCGAAGTGCCGGAAGAGAGGTCCTTCCCCGGCCTGAAGGTCCTTTCGGTGGCCCCGCTCATCGGCGAGGCCATCCGGTCCATCCACTACGAAACGTCCATCAGCACCCTGTTCGTCTGAAAATCAACCGAGGAGTTATCGATATGGAAAGCATGATCGTTGAAACCAAGCGCAGGTGGGATCTCGGCAAGAACGGCTCGCACCGTCTCCGCGTGACGGGCTGGATTCCCGCCGTCATCTACGGGAAGGACGAGGCCAGCGTCCCGGTGGCCGTGGACCGGAAGCTCTTCGACCGCCTCCTGCACACCCCCGGCGGGAAGAACCGCACCTACAAGCTCAAGATGGATGAAAGCACGGTGAAGGAGGTCCTGATCAAGGACTACCAGCTCGACCCCGTGCACGACACGCTCACCCACATCGACTTCCTCGCCGTCCGCGAAGACCGGCCGGTCCAGGTGCGGGTGCCCATCGAGACGCACGGCGTGTCCGTCGGCGTCAAGACCTTCGGCGGAATCCTGGGCGTGCTGCTCCGCGAACTGCACGTGGAATGCCTGCCGCAGAACATCCCGGACGCCATCCGCATCGACGTCTCCCCCCTGAACATCGGGCAGGGCCTCAAGGTCAAGGACATCGCCCTGGACGCGAACGTCCGGATACTGACCAACCCCGACCAGATCGTGGTCCACGTCGAAGGGACGAAGGGCGCTGAAACGGCCGCCGCCGAGGGCGAAGGCAAGTAGTCCCGTTCCGGATGCCGCTGTCGGAATTCGCTATTTTCGGTTTGGGAAACCCGGGGTTGCGCTACAGGTACACCAGGCACAACGCCGGGTTTCTCTTTCTGGACTGGCTGGCCTGCCGCCACCCCGCGGCCCCGCGGCCGGCGCCCCGACTGAACCCCCTCCTGGAAATGCGCCCCCTCCTCCTGGACGACTGCCCGGTGCACCTGGTCAAACCCCGGACCTTCATGAACCTCAGCGGCGACGCCTACGCCCCCTACTGCGCGGAGTTCGACCTCCCGCCGGCGCAGACCCTCGTCGTCCTGGACGACGTCGCCCTCCCCTTCGGCCAGGTCCGCCTGCGGAAAAGCGGCTCCGCCGGCGGGCACAAGGGCCTCGCCAGCATCCTGGAACACGCGGGGACGCGGGACGTGCCCCGGGCCCGCCTGGGCGTCGGCCCGGGCGAAACGGGGGAAAGCCTGGTTTCATTCGTGCTGTCGGATTTCACCAAGGAAGAAATGGAGCGGTTGCCCGAAGCCTTCGCCCGCCTCGAGGAAGCCGTCCGGACCGTGTTGACCGACGGGTTCGACCGGGCCATGTGCCGCTGCAACGGCGGCTGACCGCCCCCTCCGGCTCAGTGGGACAGGGCGTCCCAGGGAAGGAGGCCGGCCGGAAACACGGGCCCCTCCTTGCACACCCGCTGCATGGACACGGCGGCGTCCTCGGCGGCCCGCTCCCGGACGGGCACGGCACAACCCAGGCAGGCCCCCAGGCCGCAGGCCATCCGGTTCTCCATGGACACCCACACCCGCTCGGGATCGCCCACGGCGCGGACGACGGCCCTCATCATGGGAATCGGCCCGCAACAGAAGTAGCGTTCCGCCGGGTGTTCCGCGATGTGGCGCCCCATCGCCTCGGTGACCAGCCCCCGGTACCCTTCCGAACCGTCCTCGGTGGCCGTCACGAGCCGCGCGGAGGCCAGCGCCCGGATGTCCTCCTGCACCGGCAGGTCGGTCGAGCGCCGGCCGCCGTAGAACAGCGGGAAGACGCCCCGGTTCCGCCACCAGGAAGCGTAGAAGTACAGCGGCGCGATGCCGACGCCCCCGCCCACCAGGGTGACGCCCGGCCCGCCTTCTTCGGGCGCGGGGAACGTGTTCCCCAGCGGGCCGTGGCACGGGACGGCCTCCCCCGGGCGAGCCAGCGACAGGAGTTCCGTCCCCCGCCCCACCTTCTTGACCAGGAACGCGACCCGGGCCGGCTTGCCGTCGGGGCCGGGTTCGACGTCGTACACGCTGATGGGCCGGCTCAGCAGCGGATCCGCGGACAGGTGCGCTCGGGGGAAGCCCAGCATGAAGAAGTGCCCGGGCCGGCACTCCGCCGCCTGCCGGGGGGAGTCCACCGAAAGGACGAAGTACTCCTGGCCCAGGGTCCGCACCCCGTGAACGGCAACGTCAAGCATCAGCATGGTGATTCCCCCGAAATACTTGTGATTTCATTCCACCCGTGGTATAAAAATTGCATCCGCGGCATTGACAAGGGTCCATTATAGTAGAAAAGGGATCGGGCGCCACGAAAATCACTCCTTAGTGCGGAGGGCTCCATGGAAGGCGAATACCGTTTCGTAAGCCTCGAGATCAGAAACCGTCTGGCGCATGTGACCGTCAACAACCCGCCCGTCAACTACCTTTCGCACGACTTGCTGGACGAATTCAACGACCTGATGGAAACCATCACGGCCGAAAGGGAACTGGCGGCCGTGCTCTTCTCGTCCCAGGTCGGCTTTTCCGCGGGTTTCGACTATTCCGAGCACAGCCGCGAAATCATGTTCTCCATCATGGAGCGGCTCCGCACCCTCTGCATGTACCTGCTGGGCCTGGACTGCGTATCCATCGCCATCGCCAACGGGAAGGTCAAGAACGCCGCCTGCGACCTGCTGTGGTTCTTCGACGTGGTGGTGGGCGACTCCCAGGCGATCTTCTGCTACGACAACTTCAAGACCGGCAACTACCCCCCCATGGGCTCGCTGTTCCTGCCGGAGCGCATCGGCGAGAAGCGGGCGCTGGGACTGCTGCTGGACGGCGGGGTGATGTCCGCCGAGGAGGCGCTGGCAGCCGGCCTGCTCACCTGCCACGTGCCGCGCGAGCAGATCAGCGCCGAACTGAAGAAATGGGTCGGCCTGGTCCTGTCCAACAGTTCCTCCGTCCTGGTCAACGCCCTGCACAACCTGCGGCGGCGGAAGCAGTGGGTGTTCGACACCTGGGTGGAGGACGTGTACTCCGACTACCTGAACCTCCTGGCCGACACCGAGGATTACGCCGAGGGGTTGTCCGCCTGGGCCGAAAAGCGGAACCCGGTGTGGAAGAATCTTTGAAACGTCTTTTCATCCAATGGTTCGGTCTTGACAGTGGTGGGCGGGCGTGATACGGTTCAGACGGCGTGGTTTCAGACAATTCCATATTAATAGAAGAAAGAAATGGCACTGATAGGCAATCTGAAAGAACTCAATCTCGTCAACCTCATCCAGTTGAATTGCATCGAAAAGAAGACCGCCAAGCTGACGTTTAACTACCGCGGCAAGATCGGCGTCATCTATTTCGACAACGGGGAGATCCCCCACGCGCAGTTCGACAACATCTCCGGCCCGGAGGCGATCTACCGCGCCATCCACCTGCCGGAGGGCGAGTTCAAGATCGAAGAGGGGATCCGGACCAACATCCGGACGAACGACGTGAAGTGGTCCGAGCTGATTCTGGAGGGGATGCGCATCTACGACGAGAGCCAGATCGGCCAGGACCAGATCAACAGCGACTTCATCAAGAAGATGGAGCAAATCGACCGCTCCATCATCGCGGTCATCCTGCTGGGCAAGGACGGCACCCCCAAGACCAGCACCGACCTCCAGGAGAACGAGCTCAAGCTGTACTGCGCCATGCTGTCCTTCGCGGCCGTCAAGATGCAGAACATCGGGCGACTGTCCGGCGTGGGGTACTTCAAGGAAGGGACCATCTTCTTTTCCGACAAGATATTGATGATTTTCGACCGGGACCCCGACATCATCGGGGTGTTCGCCAATGCCCAGGCCAACCTCAAGTCACTGGAACCGATCCTGCTGAAGGAAATCCAGAACTACACCAACGAGCGTAAGTGATGCGAATACCAAAAGGAAAGACCGTTCACAAGGAGCTGAGCTCCTCCTTCGTCGACTTCGGCAAATTCCTCGAGGACCTGAAGAGAAACAGTTTTTCCGGCCTGGTGGAGCTCGTGGGGATCAAGGGGGAGATTGAAATCCTGCTGGATTACGGCGACGTCTCCACAGTCCGCATCACCGCCGACGGGAAGCGGGTGGGGCGTGACCTCATCGTGGAAGCCCTGCGCATCGCCTCGGCCGACAGCATGCTGATCTCCTCCTACTGCCTGCCGCCAGAGTCGGTGGCCCTGCTGTCCAGCTTCCTCCAGGGCGAGACCCTCTATGAGAACCTCCCCTCCGAGTTCACCGACCCGGAGAAGCTGATCACCAAGTACGAGCAGGAAAAAGGCGAGTACTGCATCGAGACGCTCTTCACCAAGAACATCGGCGCCGGCTTCATTTTCCTCCACGACGGCCACGTCGTGGAAGCGGTGGTCTCCATCCTGGACAAGGACCTGACCACCGGGCAGGACGCCGTGCGGCAGATCGTCGACGGGGCCCGGGAACTGGGCGCCACGTTCAACGTCTACCGCAGCAACCTGGACGCCGGCGCCGCTCCCAGCGTCGGCCCGGTCCTTCCGCCGGCCGAGGTCCACGCGGTCCTCGCGACCCTGTTGGCGGAGTTCGAGAAGATGTCCCTGGCCGCGTCCCGGGCACTGTCCTTCGACGCCTTCCTGCGCGAGGCCTGCCTGGCCTGCGCCGACCAGCACCCCTTCCTCGACCCGTTCGCCGCCGAGTTCTCGTACCGCAAAGGGGCCTTCGAGCTCAACACGGTGGAACCGTTCCACCGCGTGGCCGACGGGGTCTGCTTCCTCATCGGCTCCATGGCGGACCGTTTGAAGAACCAGAAAATCGCCTTTTCGCGGGAAGAGTACGTCCAGGCCGTCAAGGCGGCGTTGGCCGACCACGAATACGTGGCCACGGAACTGATGATCTACAACTATCTGAACGAATTTACCGGGAAATAGCCATGGAAAAGCTGATCACATCCTTTATGAACGAGATATCGAACGTCATGGGCGTGAGGGCGGCCTACCTCGTCAACCATCGCGGGGAACTGCTCTTCCCGACCTCGGACAAGCAGGCCCGCAGCTACTTCAACAGCGCGGCGGGCCTCGAGCTCGTGCAGGCCATGGGCATCTTCGAGATGGCCGGGGAGGACCTCAACGAGATGGAGATGGTCTTCCTGGAAGGCAAGCTCCTGATCTACGGCAAGCTCAAACTGAATTTCCCCACTCGCTTCGGCGTCCAGGAGACGGTCCTGGTGATCGTCGGGGAAAAGAGCTTCAACAAGGCGCACCTTCGCCTGGCCCTGAACGTGTCTCTGTCCAACGTGCTGACCGACAAGAAATACAAGAAGCTCGACCAGCCGGTGAAGATCAAGAAAGCCTCCACGCTGGCGCGGGACAAGATGGCCGAGGCGGACTTCCTGCTGGCCGAGAAAGCGCGAACTTTGCTAACTTAACTTATGGGATGGTAACATGAGCGAAACCTTGAAGGGAAATCTCTCCCAGCTCAAGTTGGTGGACATTCTGAAGATCTTGTGCAACAGCCAACGTACGGGGAAGCTCTCTCTTCAGTCGGGAGAGGAGACGGCGGACATCTACTTCCTCACCGGTTCCATCATTCACGCCAAGTACGGCTCCACCGTGGGCGAGGAAGCGATCTACGAGACCATCGGCTGGAGCGAAGGGGTTTTCGCCTTCCACCCCAACATTTCGGTGAAGAACAAGACCATCGGGACCACCCCGGACCAGATCATCCGCAAGGGCGACGAGATCGACGCCGACTGGGAAGCGATCCGGGTGATCGTTCCCAACAACAACCTCGTCTTCAAGATGAGTTCGGGCACGCCCAGCGAGATCTCCCTCAACGCCATCGAATGGAATATCCTCAGGCACATCAACGGGATCGACAGCATCCGGGAAATCGCCCACAAGGTGGACATCCTCCTCCTGGACGTGGCCAAGGCCTTCCGGAAACTCTACGAGGCCGGCCTGATCGAGATTGTCGGCGAGTCCGTCGGGATGCTCGAGCAGAAGGTGGGCATCGACCCGGCCATCTTCGACCTGGTGGAGAAGGAACTGGCCCGCAACATCGGCCCCCTGGCCGCCATCGTCCTGGATGACAGCATCCAGAGCCTGGGCGAGAGCCGGGACGCCTTCCCGAAGGACAAGCTGCCCGACCTGGTGGAAAACCTGTCGAACGAGATTTCCGATCCGAGGAAACTGATCGATTTCCAGAAAAACATGCTGGAAATCATCAAGAATACTTGACAATTTTTGGAAAGAGGTAAGGGCCTTGAAACTCACGATCAGGAAAAAGCTGCTGGGGCTGTCGCTGTTGGCCGTCGTCCTTCCCCTGGTGGTATCCGCCACCTTCATCTACATGATCGTCACCACGCGTTCTCAGGAAGAGTCGTTCCGCAAGATGAGCGCCTTTTCGCGGGTGGCCAACGGCCTCTTCGAGATGCGGCGGGACGAGATCCTGTCCATGATCGAGGAGATTCACCCGGCCGCGGTCTACTACAAGTACGTCTCGCTGTTCGGGGGCGCCCCGGCGGAAGTGGTGGCCGGGAAACCCGCGGCTGCGCCGGAAATCGACGCCAACCAGAAGAAGATGGCCGAGTTGGTGCTCCAGAACCTGAAAAAGCGGGCCCGCCTCGACTACGTCATTCTGACGGACCCGGCGGGCAAGGTCCTCTACCGGACCAACGGCCCCGCCACCGGCGACACCCTGGAAGAAGCGGCCCTGCTGGAGCAGGCCCGCGAGGCGTCCCGCTGCACCCCGGTCAAGCTCCTGCTCTCCTTCCTCAACGCCGAGGGCCTGAAAGATTCCGCCACCAAGCTGAACGTGACGGGCGCGCTGGCGCTGCAGGCCGTCGTCCCCATCCGGCTGGAGAAGACCCTGCAGGGCTACCTCATCGCCGGCGACGTCTTCAACAACAAGAACTACCTGCTGGATTTCTTCAAGCGGCTGGTGTTCAGCGAAGACGAGATGGACGCGGGGTCCGCCACGCTGTACATGTGCACCACGGGCAAGGCTGAAGCGGCGTTGGCCATCGCCACCAATCGCGGCGACAAGGCGGGCCGCCAACTCGGCGCCCCCATCGACCCGAAGATCTTCGACAACGTGGTCAAGACCGGCCTGGAGTTCACCGGGCCCGAGACCATCGACAACACCTCCTACGTCAGCTCCTACATCCCCCTGCAGAACGCCCAGAAGCAGATCGTGGGCATCCTGGCCGTGAGCGTCAAGGAAACCTGGTTCCGCAACTTCCAGACGCAGATCCGCAACGTCATCCTGCTGGTCATCGGCATCGCCCTGCTGTTCTCGGTGGTGCTGACCTGGTTCACCGCCGGCCGGCTGACCAAGCCCATCGAAACCATCACCGAGGCGGCCGACAAGATCTCGCTGGGCGAACTGGACGTGGCCATCCAGGTCCGCAGCTCGGGCGACGAGATCAGCCAACTGGCCGAATCGCTGGAGCGCATGCGCGTGAGCTTGAAGTCCGCCATCGAGCGGCTGCGGAAGCGCTAGCGCACCGCGCCGCCACGGAGAGCAAGACCATGGGCCGGAACGAGGAAACGCTGACCGTCGTTTGCCCCCACTGCGCCGCCACCCTGCGGGTGGACGCGGAAACGGGGACGGTGGTGGCCTCCAAGGCCTGTGAAAAGCGGGAGATGGCGTCCTTCGACGACGCCTTTGCGCACGAACTGGAGCGCCAGGGCAAGCAGAAGGACCTCTTCGCGCAGGCCCTGGAGAACGAAAACAAGCGGAAAAGCCTCCTGGAAAAAAAGTTCCAGGAGGCCCAGAAGGATGTGGGGGATGGTCCGGTACGCCCCCACAACCCTTTCGATCTCGATTGACACCCGGCGGGACCTCCCCCCGGCCCGAACGAGGCGCATCTGACTGGACGAAAGGGATCATGACTTGGATCAGAAACGGGATCACGCACCAAACGGGCAAACCGGGAAGAAGTGGATCATTCCCGAAACGCCGAAGGACCTGCAGGACATGCTGGTCCGCGAGAACAAGATTTCCGCGCTGCAGTCCCACCTGCTCGTAAACCGCGGCATCACCACCCCCGAAGAGGCCCACAAGTACCTGCACTCCACCAGTGCCGACCTGTACGACCCCTTCCTCATGAAGGACATGCGGAAGACCGTGGCGCGTATCATCAAGGCCGTGCGGAACCGCGAGAAAATCATGATCTACGGCGACTTCGACGTGGACGGGGTCACCGCCATCGTCGTGCTGAAGAAGGCCGTCGACCTGCTCGGCGGGCACTGCGACTTCCACGTGCCCAAGCGCCTCACGGAAGGGTACGGCCTGCGGCAGGAGGCCATGGACGAGTTCCGCGCCAAGGGGTACACCCTGATCGTCAGCGTGGACTGCGGCATCCGGGCGGTGGAGGTGGCCGAGCACACCGCCGCCATCGGGCTGGACCTCATCGTCACCGACCATCACCTGCCCGGCGACACCCTGCCCCGGTGCTATTCCATCCTCAACCCCAAGCAGCGCGACTGCGAATACCCGGAAAAGAACCTGGCCGGCGTGGGCGTGGTCTTCAAGCTCGTCCAGGCCCTGTTCCGGGCCATGCGGCGGGAAAGGGAAGCCGAGCAGTTCCTCAATCTGGTGGCCATCGGCACGGTGGCCGACCTCGTGTCCCTCACCGACGAGAACCGGATCATCGTCAAGCACGGCCTGGAGAACCTGCGCAGCCCGGAAAACATCGGGCTGAAGACCCTGCTCGAGATGTCGGGCATCCGCGGCAAGGATATCTCCTGCATCGACGTCGCCTTCAAGATCGCCCCGCGGATCAACGCCATCGGGCGCATGGGGGGCACCACGGCCGCCGTGGACCTGTTCGACTCCAACGACCCCGAGTTCGTGCACAGCGTAGTGCGGGAAATGAACCGGAAAAACATCCTCCGCCAGCAGGAGGAGAACATCATCCTGGCCGAAGTGGACGAAATGATGGTCCAGCGGCCGGAAATCTTCCAGGACAAGGTCCTGGTCATCGCCGGCAAGGGCTGGCACCGTGGCGTCATCGGCATCGTGGCCTCCCGCATGGTGGAGACCTTCCACCGGCCCACCATCGTCCTCTCCATCGAAAACGGCGAGGCCCACGGCTCGGGCCGCTCGACGTCGAAGTTCCACCTGCTGCGCGCCCTGCAGCACTGCGACAAACTGCTCACGCGCTACGGCGGCCACGCCCTGGCGGCCGGGCTCTCCCTCCTCTCGGAGAACATCGACAGCCTGCGCCGCACCATCAACGACTACGCCACCGGGGAGATCCAACTGGCCGACCTGATGCCGGAACTGTTCATCGACAGCACCCTGGACCTGAACCAGATCAGCTTCAAGCTGCTGGACGAGATCAACGAACTCGCCCCCTTCGGCGAGGGCAATCCCATCCCCGTCTTCGCCAGCCGCAACGTCAAGATCTACTCCGGCCCCTGGCTGCTGAAGGACAAGCACCTGAAATTCAAGGTGGGCAACGTGCTGCAGAACTTCGACGCCGTCTGGTGGAAGCGCGGCAGCCTGTTCGACCGCCTCATCTACCAGAAGCAGCTCTCCATCGCCTACAGCCTTTTGCTCAACGAGTACAACGGCGTGAGCAATTTGCAGCTCAACCTGCGGGACATCAAGTTCCCCAACGAGCTCTGAACGACTCCCGACGCATTCGTTCCTTGCCCAAAATGATTTTCCCTGTGCCATCCACACTTTCTGTTTTTATAATGCCAGAAAAGAACAGGGGGGAACAAATGGCAGACCAGCGCATTCAACAGACCGACAGTTGGGAAAGCCGCCTCGAATCCGTCTACGACCGCTACTTCGACATGCTGCTGGCCGGCGACCGCAACCGTTGCAGCCAGCTCGTCTCCGGTTTTCTGGCGGAGGGGATCCCCATTCGGATCCTGTACGAGCACCTCTTCCAACGCTCTCTGTACCAAGTGGGAGAACTGTGGGAGCACAACCGGATTTCGGTAGCCCGGGAACACCTGGCGACATCCGTCACCGAATACCTCCAGACTTTGGTCTACCCGCTCCTCTTTTCTTCCGCGCACTGCGGCCGGAAGGCCGTAGTGGCCTGCATCGCCAGGGAATACCACCAGTTGGGCGCCAAAATGGTCGCCGACATTCTGGAACTGAACGGGTGGGACAGCCACTTCCTCGGCGCCAACACGCCGGTGGAGGAACTTCTGTCATTCCTGAACGAGGAGCGGCCCGACCTGCTGGCTCTTTCCTTGAGCGTTTCCGCCAACCTGCCCGGGTTCCTCGAGGCGCTGGGCACAGTGCGCCAGGCCCGGCCGGACATTCCGACCATCGTCGGAGGCCAGGCTTTTCGCAGAATAGGTCGGGAAACCCTTTCCGCCTTCCCCGGAGTGACCTTGCTGGAATCCATGCAGTCGCTGGAAGAGATGGTCCGGAGGCTTTCCTGAATGTCTTTCCCCTGCTTTGGCGACGCTCTCGGCGAGCATGTCAGCCAACACGCCGCCTTCATCTGCCTCGCCCTGGACCAGGCGGGGATCATCGTCGATGCCAACGCCTACGCGCAAAACCTGATGGGGGAAGTGAAGGGGAAACGGTTGGCCGACATCCTCGTGGATTTCGACGGAACGTTCCGCCTGGAACTAGCCCTGGATTCCCGGGAAACGCCCGTGCTGCTCAACATCCCGCTGCGGACGGGCCTGCCGGAAACCTATTATTTCCGGTTCATTGAAGCGGGAGACAGCATCCTGGTGATCGGCGAAGTCAACAGCGCGGAAGTGGAGGAACTCCGGGCCAGCCTCCTCGACACCAACAACCGGATCAACGCCCTGGTCCGCGAACTGCAGAAAAAGAACGCAGAACTGGCCCGGGCCCAGGCGGAACTCGCCCGACTGGCCAGCACGGACGGCCTCACCGGCCTGGCCAACCGCCGCCTCTTCGATGAAACGCTATCCCGGGAACACGCCAGGCACAAGCGCTCCGGCGCGCGCCTCTCTCTGATCATGCTGGACATCGACCACTTCAAAACCTACAACGACACCTACGGGCACGTGTGCGGCGATCGATGCCTGCAGCAAGTGGCCCGCGCCATCGGCGGCGGCGTTCGCCGAGCCACCGACCTGGCCGCCCGGTACGGGGGGGAAGAATTCGCCTGCATTCTGCCGGAAACCGCCCAAGAGGGCGCCATGCGCATCGCGGAAACAATCCGCCGGGCCGTGGAGGCTCTGGACATCCCGCACCGGGCTTCCCACACCGCCAGCCACGTCACCGTCAGCATCGGAGTCGTCACCGTCGCCTGCGAACGGCAGGCTTCGGTCGCCGACGTCATCGTCTTGGCCGACGGGCAGCTCTATGCGGCCAAAACCGGGGGGCGAAACCGAGTCTGCGCCGCGGGAAACACCGTGAGCCTCCCGGAATCGGAACAGGCCGCCCCCCAGGAAGACGAACCGTAAAAGTCCCCCCGGCCGGAAAAGGTCACCGTCCTCTACCGGACGAAGAGCCGCCGCGTGGAAAACTGCGGGTCGGTGGTCAGGTTCACGCCCAGGTCCCGCAGGCCGGCCTCGTCGCCGGGCGTGGGGATGTGGGTCAGGTGGGCCTCGCAGCCGCGCAGGTCCTTCAGTTTTTCCAGGGCCAGGTGGGCCGTGGGGTTGGTGGCGGCGCTGATGGCCAGGGCGATGAGGGCCTCGTTGAGGTCCAGGCTGAGGTGGCGGCGCTTCGTCTGCTCCTTCAGCGTGGCGATGGACGCCAGGATGGAAGGGGAGATGAGGTGCAGCTTGGCCGGAATGCCGGCCAGGGCCTTGGCGGCGTTGAGCACGAGGCTGGAGGCGGCGTGCATCAGGTCGGAGTTGGTGCCCGTCACGATCTCCCCGCCCGGCAGCTCGACGGCGGCGCCGCAGAAGATGCCGTCATGCCCCTTGCCGTTGGCCTCGGCCGCTCCGGCGGCTTCCCGGGCCGGGCACACCACGGGACGGTCCTCGGGGCGCAACCCCGCGTCGCGCATGAGCAGTTCGGCCCGCTTGGCGGTCTCCTGGTCCACCAGCCCCAGCATGTACTCGCAGGCATAGCGGAAATGGCGCCGGATGATCTCCTGCCGGGAGGCCGCCTTGACGGCCTCGTCGTCCACGATGCCGAAGCCGGCCCGGTTCACGCCCATGTCAGTGGGGGAACGGTAGGGCGAAGCGGTGCCGGTGATCCGCTCCAGGATGCGCTGCAGCACCGGAAAGACCTCCACGTCGCGGTTGTAGTTGACGGCGGTGCGGCCGTAGGCCTCCAGGTGGAAGGGATCGATGAGGTTGACGTCGCGCAGTTCGGCCGTGGCGGCCTCGTAGGCCACGTTCACGGGATGCTTGAGCGGGATGCTCCAGATGGGGAAGGTTTCGAACTTGGCGTAGCCGCTGCGCACGCCCCGGCGGTAGTCGTGGTACATCTGGTTGATGCAGGTGGCCAGCTTCCCGCTGCCAGGGCCGGGCCCGGTGACCACCACCAGCGGCTTGCCCGTGGGGATGCAGGGGTTGGCGCCGTAGCCCTCGTCGCTGACGATGCGGTCGATGTCGGTGGGGTAGCCCGGCGTGGCCCGGTGGGTGAAGACCGGCAAACCGCGGCGTTCCAGCTTGTTCTTGAAGATCTTCGCCGCCGGCTGGTCGTCGTAGCGCGTGATCACCACGGCGGTGACGGGCACGCCCCAGTCGACCAGGTCGTCGATGAGCTTCATGGCGTCGGCGTCGTAGGTGATGCCGAAATCTGCCCGCACCTTGCGCCGCTCGATGTCGCCGGCATAGATGCACAGCAGGATGTCGGCCTGGTCGCGCAACTCGCGCAGGAGGCGCATCTTGACGTTGGGGTCGAAGCCGGGCAGGACCCGGCTGGCGTGGTAGTCGTACAGGAGTTTTCCGCCGAACTCCAGGTACAGCTTGCCCTGGAACTGGCTCACCCGCTCCAGGATGGCGTCGCGCTGCTCGCGCAAATACTTGTCGTTGTCGAACCCGGCCTTCATCGGCATAGGAACCTCTTGTGATATTTGAATTTTTCGATTTTTCCGGCCAGCTTTCCCGCCCAGCCTCCCGGGGAGTCGCCCAGTATGCACGAGAACACCGGGTTTGGCAAGCGCGCCGGAGCCCGTTGACGCTCTGACCCGTTGTCGGGCAGTCGCCTCCGGAAGGTCGAAGTCCGGGCAGAGAAAACAGTTCCGCCGACAGGCCGCAAAGCGGAGTCCCGGGTCTCTCCGCCCCGGGCCGGCCGGGGTACGCTAGCAAAACCACACGTCAGGGAGAAGCACTGCGCAGACTGAAGTCTGCGCCACTACACCCCGCCCGGTGTTCCGGAAGCCTGCGGGCCGGCCGGGTGCGGGGTTCGAACGGTCACGGCGCTGGTCCGGTCCATCCCGTTCCGGAAACGGTTCGTCTCATCCGGAGAGAGAACTCGTTCCCCTTCCCGTATCATGGGTTCGTCAAGACGATGACCTCGGCGAGGTGATCTTCGGATGAGCTCGAGCCCCGGGGGGAAGTTCGGGAAAAAGTGAGGAGGTTTCACGTTTTCATGCCATTCAGCCCAACCGTCAGCCCGAAAAGGCCAAGGAAAGAAAAGCAGACAGGAATCGCCGGGCTTTTCCGGAAATTTGCCTGGATGATCCTCGTGATTCCCTGCACCGCCAACTGTCAGGGTGCGCCCGTTGCCGTGCCGGGGCGGCAAGGAACTGCGACGAAAGTCCTTTTCGTCGGGAACAGCCTGACCTTCACCAACGACATGCCCGAAATGTTCCGGAATCTGGCCGCGGCTTCCGGTAAAGCGGTGCACGTGGAGCAGGCGACGATCGGGGGAGTGGATCTGCGCCACCTGGTGAGCAGCCCGTTGGTGATGAACAAGGTAAATGAAGCGGAATGGGATTATGTGGTGCTGCAATCCGACGACATTTCCGCTTTTCCCGACATGCATCCGATCGAGATTGATACGCTGGAATCGTTCAAGGAAGCCATTTACCGGAAAAACCCGGCGTCTCAAATCATTTACACGATGATTTGGGGGTTGCGGGACGGCGTGGCGGTATGGGAATTGAACGGGGAATTGGTCTACTACTCTTATGAAGAATATTTCAGAAAAATATATGCAGGCACTCTGTTCATCGCCGACGCGGCCGATTTGCGAATCGCTCCGGTCGGCTGGGCCTGGTGCTCGGCCATCGCTGACGATCCCGACAATTCGATGCTGCTGTTTTCCGGGGACAAAGCGCATCCCGCATTGCAGGGCTCCTATTTGATGGCCTGCGTCATGTTCGCGTCAATCTTTCCGGACAGCACTGCCGACATTGCGTTCTATTCGACAATCCCCGTCGAAAAAGCAAAGTATTGCCAGAAAAAAGCGATTTTCGCCCGGGAAAAATTCCGTTGCGGATTGCCGTCGGACAGCCAGGACGCCCTGGCCCTGGCCCAGCACCTCGCGGGAAAGCCGGCGGCCTTGCCCTGCCCTGGGCACTGCGCCGACATCGATGGGAACGGCAAGCTCGATGCGGTGGACCTTGTCGCCTTGGTAAGCCAGACGACGGCAGAGCCCACGCAACCCGGGCCGATTCGGCACGCCCTCAAACAGTAATATTATGTGGAGGAGGTTTCTGTGAAGAGCATGAGAAGCGTTCTACCGATCTGGGTGGTCCTGTTGGTCCTGGCCGCCGGGGTGATTCCTGCCCAGCAGCCCCGGGGACCGGGGTACCAAGACCAGGCCGGCTGGCCGGACGGGGTGAAAGGCCAGCGCATCCGCGCACTGTTGGACTTGGTCAACGCGCCCGCGCCCGGAGATATGGAGGCGTTTTTGCGGGACCACTGCACCGCGGCCATGCGCCAAGCCTTTCCGGTGGCCGTCGCCACCGCCGAGGTGGCCGGGTGGCGCCGGACTGCCGGCAAACTCGAGTTCCATGGCCTGCGAACCTACGATCCCCCGCGGCCAGGAACGACGGTGATCGTCAAGGCCGCCAACCTGGAGGACTGGCGGGCCTTCACCATCGAGTTCGCTCCCTCACCCGAAGCGCTTATCGCCAACCTCCGGTTCAGCCCGGCCCGCCCCCCCACCGACGTCAAGCCAGACTCGTCTCCGCTCACCGAGGCCCAGTTCCTGAAGAAGGTGGACGACTTCGCCTGCCGCGCCCAGGCCTGCCATCTCTTTAGCGGCAGTTTGCTGGTGGCCAAGGACGACCAGGTGCTGCTCAGCTACGCCGGCGGAGAGTCGAACCGGGGCGACCACGTCCTCAACAAGATCGACACCAAGTTCAACCTGGGCTCCATGAACAAGATGTTCACGGCGGTGGCCATCGCCCAACTGGCGGAGCGGGGGAAACTGTCTTACCAGGACACCCTCGACAAGTACGTGGACGAGAACTGGCTTCCCAAGGACATCACCGCGAAGATCACCATCGAGAACCTCCTGTCTCACCGTTCGGGTCTGGGCAGCTACTTCAACAAGACCTTCATGGAGGCGTCCCGGGCCGCCTTCCGGGAGTTGGCGGACTACCGGCCCCTGCTGAAGGAAGAGAAGCTCCAGTTCCAGCCCGGATCGCGTTTCGGCTACAGCAACACCGGCTTCTTCCTGCTCGGGGTGGTGGTCGAGAAGGCGTCCGGGCAGAACTACTTCGACTACATTCGGAAAAACATCTACGAGCCGGCGGGGATGAAGGACTCCGACTGCTACGACCTGGACCTGCCCATCGAAAACCTGGCCATCGGGTACATCCCGGATGAATCAACGCCCTACGGTTGGCGGAGCAATACTTTCCAGCACGTGATCCGGGGAGGCCCGGCCGGCGGCGGCTATGCCACCGGCCCCGACCTGCTCCGCTTCGCCCGGGCGCTCCAGACCGGGAAGCTGGTATCCGCCGATTCCCTGAAGACTCTCTGGACAGATCATTTCGGCGACCAGTATGGCTATGGGTTCATCATCGCCGCTGGCGCGGCGGGGCGCCAGGTCGGCCACAGCGGCGGCTTCCCGGGGCTCAGCGCCAACCTCGCCATGTACCTGGACAAGGGTTACGTGGTGTGCGTGCTGTCCAACACCGACATGGGGGCCGAACCTCTGGTCCAGCGCATCGGAGAGTGGCTCGCGCGCCTCGCGCCGTAAGGGGGAGACCCGTTCCGCAGCCGGGAGGGCGTGCCTTCGCGCCGCGGGCAGGGGCCGGGTCTTCCGGAGCCCCGCCGGGGCGGCCGGGAGGAGGAGTGGGGGGTCTCTCCATCCTGGCCGGCCGGGGTGCGCCGGCAGAACCTCGCGTCAGGGAGAAGCACGGCGCAGACGGAAGTCTGCGCCACTGCGCCCCGCCCGGATCAGAGCGTCACCAGTTCGTAGGAGCAGCTCCCCAGGCCGATGGATTCGGCGTAGCGCAAGTGGGCCTTCCAGTCCACCTCGGGGTGCAGCAGGCGCCACTTGTCGTCGTGGGCCGCGCTCTTGCCGATGGCGCAGCCGGTGAAGGACTCCTGGGCGTTCACCAGGTCGGCCGCGGCCATGTCGGCGGCCACGGGGTCCCGGGAAACCACGATGCCGACATCGGGAACCATGGGGGCGTCGGAGAACGGGAAGCAGTCGCAGTCCGGCGTCACGTCCAGGATCACGTTGATGTAAAGGCATTTGCCCTTGAGAATCTTGTGAACGCCGAAGGCGGTCTCCACGGTCTTCTCCCCCACGGCCTCGGGTTTCTCGTTCCAATGTATTTTCAGGCATTTATACGGGCAGGAACTGATGCAGTCGGCGCAGCCGATGCACTTGGAGTGGTCGAAGACGGCCGTTTCGTCGATGGTTACGGCGCCGTAGCGGCAGACCTCCGCGCAACGCCCGCAGGCCACGCACTTATTGCCCTTCTCGAAAACAGGCAGGATGGTCCCCGCGTGCATGCGCTGCTTCATGGTGCGAGACCCCAGGCCCATGCCGACGTTCTTCAGCGCGCCGCCGAAACCGACCAGCAGGTGGCCCTTGAAGTGAGCCAGGCTGACCAGGGCGTCCATTTCCGGGACGATGCTGCCCACGCGCACCGAACGGAAGTGCTTCAGGTCCACGTCCACCTCCACCCAGCTGTCGGAGCGGAGGCCGTCGGCCATGATGATCGGCGCACCGGTCTGGGCGAAGCCGAACCCGTGCTCGATGGCCAGGGAAACGTGTTCGACGGAATCGGTGCGGCTGCCGTGGTAGAGGGTGTTGCTGTCGGTCAGGAACGGCTTGGCGCCGTGGGCCTTGAGCTTGTCCACCGTGGCCTTGACGTACATCGGGCGGAGGAAGGCCGTGTTGCCCCGCTCCCCGAAACTCATCTTGACGCCGGTCAGGGCGCCCGGCTTGACGAACTCCAGGCCGGCGGCCTCCATCAACTGCCCCAGCCGGTCGAGGATACTGGTCTCTTTCTTCAGGCGGGCGCTGGCGAAGTACACTTTGCTCACGGGGCACCTCCATTCGGGTCGTTTTCCGGGCCTTCTGCGCCGTTGCGCTGGCGGGGCGGCTATTATAAAATGGCCCGGCTTTTCACCCAAGGAGGATCCAATGGAAGGAAAGGTTTTTCCGAAGAAAACCAAGATCGTGGCCACCTACGGCCCCGCCATCGCGGCGCCGGGAATGGTCCGGCGCGCCATGGAGGCCGGCGTGGACGTCTTCCGCTACAACTTCTCGCACGGCACCCCCGAGGGCTTCGCCGCCCTGGTGTCCGAAGTGCGGGCAGCGGAAAAGGAGTGCGGCAAGCTGGCGGGCGTGCTGGCCGACCTGCAGGGGCCAAAGATCCGCGTGGGCTCCATGGTGCAGGACCCGCCCGCCACCCTGGTGGCCGGCGAAACGTTCACCCTGCTCAAGGATGAAGTGGAGGGCGACGCGCAGCGCGCGTCCGTCTCCTATTCCTTCGACCCCGACGAGTTCCGGCCCGGCATGCGCATCCTGCTGGACGACGGCCGACTCATCCTGACGGTGGCGTCGGCCACGCCCGACGCCCTGCGCTGCACGGTGGAGAAGGGGGGCGTTCTCCGCTCCCACAAGGGAGTCAACTTCCCCGGCATCTCCACCCGCCTGCCCGCCCTCACCGAAAAAGACTGCGAAAACGCCCGCGCCGCGGCCCGGCTCGGGGCCGACTTCGTCGCCCTCAGCTTCGTCCGGTCGGCCCGCGACATGGAACAACTGCGAGAGGTGGTGGAGGCCGAAGGGGCCAACCCCTTCCTCATCGCCAAGATCGAAAAACCCCAGGCGGTCGCCAACCTGGAGGAGATCCTGGGCGTCACCGACGGGGTCATGGTGGCCCGCGGCGACCTGGGCATCGAGGCGGAGATCGAGAAGGTGGGAATCCTGCAGAAGTCCATCATCCGCCGATGCCTGGAATCGGGGACCCCCGTGATCACGGCCACGCAGATGCTGGAGAGCATGGTGTCGGAGCCCATGCCCACCCGCGCGGAGGCGACGGACGTCACCAACGCGGTGATGGACGGCACCGACGCGGTGATGCTGTCCGAGGAGTCCGCTATGGGGAAGTACCCGCTGGAGGCCATCTCCATCCTCGCCCGCATCACCGCCGCCGCCGAAGCGTACCTGGAAGCCCACCCCGAGGACGCGCCCGGACGCGCCCTGAGCCAGGATGCCCGACTCCGCCGGAGCGGCCCCTTCCCCATCGCCCACGCGGCCGTCTCCGCGGCCCAGGACCTGGAGGCGCGGGCCATCGTCGTCCACACGCGCTCATCCCGGACGGCCCGGATCGTCTCCCGCTTCCGGCCGCGCTCCCCGATTCTGGGCCTCTCCTGCGACAACGGCGCGCTGCGCAAGATGGCCCTGTTCTACGGCGTCAGCCCCGACTACATCGAGCTCTGCCAGAGCACCGACGCCCTCATGGCCAAGACCCGCGACTGGCTCTCGGCCACCTTCCCGGGCGAACCGGACAGCAAGTTCGTCATCGTCACCGGCCGGGTGCAGCAGCAAGGGGCCGCCCATTCCATCCGGGTCTACTCCGCCGGCGAGGACCTGTTCTGATGGGTGGGCGGGACACGCCGTGAGGGGACTCCGGGCGGCTGCCGCCCTGCTGGCGGCGGGCCTGGCGGGGTGGTGGGCCGGCGCCGCCGGCCCGGTCCGCGAGGCGCCTTCCGAGGCCAGCCGGGCCTACTTCGCCGCGGCCCGGGAATTGCCCTCCCTGATCGCCCGAAAAGGCCGTCCACTGGAAAACCGGCTGCTGGCGTGGGCGAAAAAGCCCGAAACCGCCGCCCGGGCGGCGCGGATCGCCGCCCAGGCGGGCGGCGCGCCATCCCTCGGCGCGGATGCCTTTTCGCAGATGGTCCGCCTGCACCGGCTGGCCGCGGGAGAGCCCTTCCCCCAGGCCGACTCCGCGCTCCTGGCCCTGGTGCGGGAAAAACCCGGGCATTTTTTCTGGGTGGGCTCGTTCCGCGAGGAACTGTCCGCCGGGCAGCGCCACGACCTCCTCCTGGCCCTGCGGAATCTGCCCCCGACCTGGGAAAACCCCTACCTCGCCCTGGCCCGCTGGGACCTGGAAGGGCGGAAGGGGAAGCCCGCGGCGGCCCGCCTGACCGAGATCCCCGCCGATGTGCGCCTCGTGGACTGCCGGAAGGAATGGGGCCGCATCCTTTACCTTCAGGGGGACATC
This sequence comes from uncultured Acidobacteriota bacterium, assembly GCA_964436005.1. GTDB lineage: Bacteria > Acidobacteriota > JAAYUB01 > JAAYUB01 > JAAYUB01 > JAGNHB01. The sequence continues at coordinate 8,862 of CAYTBK010000015.1, read as the reverse complement.
GCCGCAGCCCTGGACGTCTGGCGGAGGCTGGGGGAAATCTCGGCCCGCGAAGGGGACGACTGGCTGACCGTGGAACTGCTCACCCTCAGCGCCCAGGGCAACGTCTCCGAAGGACGCCTGGACGAGGCGCAGCAGGACATCTACCGCGCCCGGAGGATCCTGCGGGGCTTCCCCGTACCCTGCCTGGAAACCCGCGTCGAGTTCGCCCGGGGCATGCTGCTGGCGCAGCGAGGGCGCGTCCGGGACGCCATCCTCGCCTTCCGGGGCATCCTGCAGCGCTCCGGGCCCGACCTGTCCCCCCTCATGCGGAACGCCCTCCAGGTCAACCTGGCCTACCTGTACGACGAGAACGGGGAGTACGGACGCGCCCTCTCGGCCTACGAGGAAGCCATCGCCGCCAGCCCGCGCTCCATGAGCCCGCGTTCCCGCGCCACCAACCTGCTCGACCGCGGCGCCCTGTACGAGAGGCTGGGCATGCTGGAACACGCCCGGGCCGACTACGAGGGGGTGCTGGACATCGCCGGCGGGCAAACCCTGGGGGAGATGCGGGCCCTCGCCTTCCTCAATCTCGGCAACCTTTTCTCGTGCAATGAAATGTGGGACAGCGCCTCCTCCTGCCACGAAGAGGCGCGGAACCTGTTCCAGTCGCTGGGCCGCGACGAGGAACTGCTGCTGCTCGGCCTGAACCGGGTGGAAGCATGCCTGCGGCGCGGCCGCCTGAAGGAAGCCGCCGGGGAACTGCAAGCCCTGCAAGGCGGCCTCCGCAAGCACGGCACGCCCCAGCTCCGGTCGATGTTCCTGTACTTCCGCTGCCGGCTCGCCCTGTCCGCGGGAAAGGCCGACAACGCCGAGCGGAGCCTTTCCGAACTCTGCGCCGCCCTGCCGGACGGCACCATCGGCCCGCTCCAATGGGAGGTCCCCCTGCTTCGGGCACAGGTCCATGCCTTGCGCCGCGAGTTTGCCGCCGCCCTGGAGGATTTCGCCGCTGCCCGGAAGGCCTTCGACGCCATGCAGAACTGCTGCGGCAGCGAGGAACCGCGGATTTCCTTCGGGGCCACCGGGCGTGACCTGGTGGAAGCGATGCTGGACACCCTCCTGGCCGCCCGCGGGGTGGCCCTGGCGGGTGACCCCTGGCTGCAGGCGACCCTCGACGCCATGGAGTGGTATCGCTGCCGCGTCCTGCGCAAGCGCCTGGAGGCGGAGAACGGCCGCAGCCAGGCGTCGGGCCGGGTGGGGCTGCCGGAGGTCCGGGACCTTTTGTCGCGACGCGATGCGACGGCCCTCTGTTTTTTCCAGGGAGGACGGGACCTGTACTACCTGTTCCTGAACGGGCGAGGGGAGGCGGGGGCGCTGGCCGGACTCGTCAGGCCCGCCGCCCCGGAAGACGCCAGCGAGACTCCCGACGGCGCAGAACAGGGCCGGCTGCGCTGGGAGGCCCCGCTCGAAAGGCTTTTCTCCTCCCCCGGCCCGCTCGCCATGCTGGCCTCCTGCTCGGAGGTCATCGTCCTGCCCGACGGAGACCTGTTCCGCTTCCCGCTGGAACGCCTTTCCCTCGGGTGCGGGCCGGGGAAAACCTGGCTCGGCCTCTGGAAGCCCGTGGTCAACCTGCCATCGTGGCGCCTCCACTTCCGGGAAAGACCCGGGAGCGGCTCCTGTTTCCGGGAGTACTGCGGCATCGTCGGCCGCGGCGGGCCCGGAAACCGCCGGGCGGACCTCCCCCACGCCTGGGAGGAGGTAGCCGGCGCGGCCCGGGACTTCCCCTGGCGCTCGCCCATGGTGCTGCACGCCCCCGCCTTTTCCGAGGCGGCCGTCCGGCTGGGCGGCCTGCACGCCAAGGTCTTCCATGTCGCCTCCCACATCGAGGCGGACGGGGAAAACCCATGGAAGAGCCGGATCGTCCTCGGCCCCGGCGAAAACGAATGGACGCTCGGCGACCTGGAGGGACTCCGCCTCCACGCGGACCTGGTGGTGCTTTCGGGCTGCCGGTCCGGCGCGGGCAAGGTCTTCCCGGGGGAGGGCAACATATCCCTGGCCCGCTCCTTCCTCTACACGGGGTGCGGCGGGGTGCTGACGACGGAAGAGGCGGTGGAGGACCGGTTCGCCTGCCTCTTCGTCCGGCAGTTCTTCCGCCGGCTCCGGGAATCCGGCGGCGACGCCGTCCGGGCCCTGCACCGGACCCGCGTCGATTTCGGCAGCGACCCGGCCTACGGCGACCCGGACCTCTGGTCCAACTTCCGCCTGTACGGCATTCCTGCCCCCATCCAGCCCGAGGCGCCGCTCCCCCCCGCCGGGGTCTGGGCGGCCCTGGCCTTCTTTTTCGGCACGCCCGCCCTGGCCCGCTGGGCAAACCGTAACAGAAAGCCCTGATTGGGCTATAATGCGTTTCTGACCGCACCGGCAAAGCGAGGAAAACTGATGGTCGTTGCGCACTGCTACATCGCGGACATCGTGGGCAAGGGGCTCTGGGGACTGCCCTGGGACGTCTTCCGTTCCGTCTTCCTGGCGGGCTTCGGCCCGGAGGAGGAGGCCGACCCGGCCTCCTGGCACCACACCGTGAAGTTCGCCACACCCGTCGAGGCGGTGGAGGCGGCGAAGAAAAGCCTCGCCGACGCGGCCCGGGCGGCGGCCTGCCTTTCCCGCGCCCCGGCCCCCCTGTTCTTCTTCTTCGACATCGCCGAGCCCTATCCCGGCAAGCCGGAAGTGTCCGCCGAATGGTCGGTCTGGGAGGCCTTCGAACCGGAGGCGCTGCACGCCTCCAGCCGCTTCCTGAGCGCCTTGCGGCTGTCCACCGATGTCGCGGCCACGGCCCGGAAACTGTCGTCCCCGGAAGGGGTGTACCGCCTGGCGGCCGAGTCCGCCCTGGCGGAAACGCTCGCCAACCTGCGCCGGAGCCGCTTCCCCGAGGAGGGCGGGGCGGAAGTCCCCTGCTTCTACTGCGGGATGACACAGCACGCCCCGCCCGCCTGCCCGTCGCGCCAGCTGCGCATGGAGCACCACGGCCTGTCCGCCCTCGACCGCCTGCCGTTCCACCTCATCGAAGCGATCTTCCCCTCCTTCCCCCTCTCGCTGGAAACTTGCGCGGCCCGCCTGGCGGAGGAGGACCACGGCACCCCGTGGCGGGAGGACAGCGAAACCCTGGTTTTTCTCGCGTATTTCGACGTGAACCGCATCTACCAGCTGCGCTACCTGCAGCACACCGGCCTGCAGGCGCGTCCGCGCTGGCTCGGCATCGACCGGCCCGGCCAGGAAGGCGCCAAGCACATCCCCCTGTTCCGGCTGGCCGTGGACTGCCTGCGCATCGGCGACTACGCCCGGGCCCGGCGGACGGTGGGCGAGATGGGCCGCGATTCGGCGGGAGAACTGTTCCGGGCCGCCCTCTGCCGTTCCTTCCTGTCCCTGGAAACCGGTTCGCTGGCGGAAATGTCAGCGCACCTCGAGGAGGCCCTGGCCACCAGCATCGCCCAGGAAGAGACCCTCTACGTGCACCTTCTGCTGTCCCGCTGCTTCGCCCTGCTGAAAAAGGGGGACCTGGCCCTGCGCCACGCCCGGGAAGCCATCTCCATCCGGAACTACTGCCTGGAAGCGCGTTACCGCCGCTTGCAGCTGCTCGCCACGGCCGACCCCAAGGTTTGGCCCGCCGACGAACTGGCCCGGATCTGCACCGAGGACTGGCAGTACAGCGCCGTGGCCCTGCTCGACCCCGAACTGGCCCGCGTGGCCGCCACCGTGGAGAAAACCCTCTTCTCGCTCTACCTGAAAACCGCCCGCCAGGCCCGGGCCGGACTCGAGGCGTTGCGGAAGACGGAAGGGGAAGCCCTGGCCTGGCACGGCGCCGCCGGCGCCGCCGAACTGGAGCGGCTGGTCGGGCAGCGGCGGGACCTCGAAACAGGCTACGCCTCCGGCAGCTACGTCGGCGTGGCCGGAGCGGCCGCCGAAGCCCCCGCGTTGGCGGAACGCTTCGCCCGCTCCGAGACGGAATTCTTGGAAAACGCCGGAAGCGAAGTCCGGGCCCTGGCGGCGGAGGTGGAAGCTTTCCCCCCGTCGGCGGAACGGGAAGGGAGCCTGTTCGCCCAGAAACTGGCCCGGGCCGAGGCCCTCCTGACCCTTCTGGCCCCGGTCCGCAAGGGGGGGCAGCGACCCGACAGCCGGGCATCCGTTTCCGGCCCGCTGCAGGAACTCGGCGGGCTGGTCAGGGAGCTCGGCGCCCTGCGGGCCGGGGGGAAAGCGAGCGGCCTGCGCGGCTTTTTCCGCCGCCTGCGCGGCCGCGACGACTCGTGAAGGGCGGGCGGCGACCATGAGCCACGGCTCCGACATCGTGCTCTGGGAAGCGGACTGGGTGTGCCCGGGCCCATCGGCTTGCCTGGAAAAGGGCATCGTGGCGTCCTCCCGCCGGCGAGTCCTGACCGTCGGCGAGCGGGTGCCCCTCCGCCACGCCTGGCCCGGGGAACCCGTCCTCCACAAGGGCCGGGTCATGGGCATCCCGCCCGCCAACGCCCACGTCCACCTGGACCTGACGAACTGCCCCCCGTTCCGCGGCCCCTACCCGGATTTCATCTGGCACGTGATCGCCCACCGCGGAACGCGCGGCGCGGAGGCCGCCCGGGCCGGGCTGGCGGCCCTGCACGAGGCAGGCGCCGGGGCCTTCGGCGACATCGTGGCCTCGCCCGAGGCCATGGAAGCGCTGCTGGCGGAATCGGACCTCCCAGGCGTGCTGTACTGGGAGGTGATCGGCCCCGACCCGTCCCGGGCCGAGGCGATTTTCCGCGACACCGCGGAACGCGTGGACCGGTGGCGGCGCCGGGACAGCGTCATGCGGGTCGGCGTGTCGCCCCACACCGGGCACACCGTGAGCGCCCCCCTGCTGCGGAAGATCGCCGCCTGGGCCCGTGTCGAGGACGTGCCTTTGCAGATCCACGCCGCGGAGAGCCCGGAAGAGACCGTCCTCTACCAGAATGGCACCGGCCCGCTGGCGGACTTCCTGCAGGAGGTGGTCGGGTTGGCCTGGGAAGCGCCGGGCTGCAGCCCCGTCGCCTTCCTGGCCGACACGGGCATCCTCTTCCCCGGCACGGCGGTCGTCCACGCCGTGCAGACGGACGAGGCGGACCGGAGGATCCTGGCCGACGCCGGGGTCACCGTCGTCACCTGCCCGCGCAGCAACCGGGCGCTGCAGGTCGGCGACTTCCCCTGGGAGGCCTTCCGGCGCGCGGGCGTACCCGTCGCCCTGGGCACCGACTCGGCCGCGTCCGCCGGCTCGCTGGACTTGCGCGAGGACATCCGGCCCCTGTGGAACCGCCTGGGCCCGGACCCGCTGCTGGAGGCCCTCACCGAGACCGGCTACCGGCTGCTGGGCGTGCCCCGGCCGCGGATCACGGCGGGCAGCAGTGTCGATACAATTTGGGTGTTTCGCTGAAACCCAGACAGGAGGTCGGGCATGGTCACGGTGAAGGTTCGCCTGTTCGCGGCGGTGCGGGACGAGGCCGGCGTGGCCGAGGAGACGCTTTCCCTGGAAACCCCGGCCACCCTGGCGGGGGTCTGGGAGGCCCTCTGCGCCCGCCACCCGCAGCTGACGCCGCTGCGGGGTCACGTCCTCCCGGCGGTGGGCCTCCGCTTCGCCTCCTTCGACCGCCCCGTGGCTGACGGCGACGAGGTGGCCTTCCTCCCCCCCGTCAGCGGCGGCTGAGCGCGGTGCCATCCGCCCCGAGGGGGTGCGGCGCGCCGCGGTGAGGCGGCGACCCCCCGGGCCGCCTCTTTCCTCAACTCATGCAGGCCAGGCTTACAACCGAAAAACCAGGGGGAGAAACCGCAGAGCTTCCCGGAGGATCGCAGAGGAAGGCGGCAAGTCTTCACCCTGCCTATCCTGTCCATCCAGTCCATCCATGTTTCCCATTGCCCTTGGCTGGGCTGATATCTCAAGCGCCCTGCGGGCAAGGGCGCTTCAGATCCCGGGGACCGCGAAATGCCCCCGCTCACTTTTCCGGCAGCGCGCCGGCGGCGATGCCAGTCCCGGCCGGCCGCTTCCCCGCGGCGGGGAACTCCGCGGGGAAGGCGATGGAGGCCAGGTCGGAGATCATCCCGGCCACATGCCCCCCGCCCGTGTTGGTCAGGACCACGAGGGAAGCCCGGCAGGCGGGCAGGTAGTCGGCGACCACCGAGTAGCTCACGGTGTCGCCGGAGTGGCCGAGGAGCGGCCCGAGGTAACGGATGCCCAGGCAGTAGTGTTCGCCGCCGGCGTCGGTGAACCCGCTCCAGGTCAACCGCTGGCGCTGCATTTCGGGCGTCAGCAGGAAGCCTTCGGCCATGGCCCGCGACCAGCGGGCCACGTCCGGCAGCGTGGAGGTGAGCGCGCCGGCCGCCCAGGCCGCCGACGGGTCGAAGCTGGTGAAATCCACCATGTCGCTGCCGATGACCTGGACGTAGCCCCTGGCGAAAGGCGGGGTGAGCTCCGGGCCCTCGGGGAACTCGGTCCGGTCCAGCCCCAGCGGGCGGAAGACGCGGGCCGCCATCTCGTCCTGGACCCGGTTGCCCGTGACGGCTTCCACCAGCAGGCCCAGCAGGACGGTGTTGGTGTTGGAGTAGTGGTACCCCGTTCCCGGCGGGAAATCGGGAGGGTGGGAAAGGCCCAGCCAGGCCAGTTCCTCGGGCGTCCACCGGTACAGGGGGACGTGGATGAAGGTTTCGCCGAAGATGGGGTCGTCGGTGTAGTTGTAGAGTCCGCTGGTGTGGTTGCACAGGTTGCGGATGGTGATGTTCTCCCCGCCGGGCACCCAGGGCAGCAGGAAGGCGATGGGCTCGTCCAGGTCGATGAGCCCCCCGTCCGCCAGCTGCAGCACCAGGGTGTTGGTGAACGTCTTGGTGACGCTGCAGATGCGGAACCGGTCGGCCCACTTCAAGTCGCGGTCCCCCGGCACGTCGGCCTTGCCGCAGGCGGTGACGAATCGGCCGCGGCCCGGGGCGACGACGGAGGCGACGGCGCCGACCACGCCGCTTTCCACCCGCCGCGTTTCGATGGCGGCCGTCAGGCGGGCCTTCTGGTCCGGGCTGAATTCCGCCTGGGCCGGCACGGCACACAGGGAACCAGCCGTCGCTTCCCCGGTAAACGCCACGGCGTGAACGGGCGCGGAGGCGTTCACCCGCAGGTGCCCCACCGCGGGGTCGGGCAGGCCGGCCAGGCCCGGGAACGAACGCAAGAGCCCGGAGAGCCTCTCGCCGGCGGCCAGGGTGAAATGCGACTCGCCCTCCAGCGCGCCGAAGCGGTCGCGGAATTCCAGGGTCACCTCGGTGGGGGCGTCGTTCGGGTTGGCCACGGAAAGGGAGGTCCAGTCCGCCTGCCCGTCGTGCGTGCCTTCGGCGGCCCGAACGAACAGGAAAGAGTTCGCCGGGGCGAACTGGAGCGGCAGGGAAACCACCCCCCGGCCGCTGTCCTGGTCGCCGAAGAGCACGCCGCCCGACAGGGGGTTCCCCGGGCTGGCGACGCGCAGCCAGCCCTCGGCGGAAGAGCCGTCCGGGAATCCCAGTTCCGAGCCCCTCAGATGGACGCACTGCCCGGCCGACAGGTGCACGGTCTTCGTTGCCGCGACGGTTTCGGCGGACGTCCCCGCCCGGTACCGGAGGGTCAGCGCGGCTTCCGCCGGCCCGCTCCCCGGGTTGACCAGGGTCAGCTCGGAATAGATGCCACCGCCGGCGACGACGTACGGGGCAACCAGGTTTTCGCCAGCCTCGGCCGCGTCGACGAGGTCGAACGCGGCGACGGGCGCCCCCCCCTGGGCCAGCACGGCCCGCCCGACCACGGCGCCGTCGGACTCCACCGCCACCCAGCCGTCGAAACGGGCGCCGCCGAACAGCTCGCCCAGGCCGGCCCGCAGGACTCCGCCCGCCGGTAGCCGGCGGGTGGCTCCCTCGTAGGCCCGGTTGGTATCCCGCCCCTGGAAACGGACCGTGACCAGGGTCCGCCCGGGGTTGGCCACCCAGAGCTCCGTGGCGCAGTCCCCCGCCCCTTTCACCAGGGGGAAGAGCCCGCTGCGCAGGGGGGCGCAGAACGCCCCGGCCATGCCGGGCCCCGCCGTCCGCCCCCGGGCGTCCCGCGGGACCAGGGCCGCCTCCAGTTCCGCTTCCGTGGTTTCCAGCGTCAGCCAGGCCGTCGACGGCCAGCCGCCGCCCACGGGGGTCTCGCTCTTCGCCCCCGGGGAGACGCAGAAGGGGCCGAACTCGGCGACGACCTCGCCGGCCGTTCCCCGGGCCCGGCACTTGACCCAGGCGGGTTTGTCCGTCGGGTTGACCAGGGTGAGGACGTACGACCGGTCCTCCTCGCCCCCCGCCAGGCAGGGGAGATAAAGTTCCAGGAAGGGGACGAAGGGGGCATAGGTGTAGTTCAGAAAGGAGATCCGCGGCGTTTCGTCCGGGGCCAGGCCGGCCCGGACCGCGGCCCCCTTGGTCCGGCCCAGGCCGGGCAGGAAGCCCAGGTCGTCACCGGCGGGGTCCACCACCACGTCCGTACCGCCGAAGGACATCAGCAGGAGCCCCTGGTCCACCCGGAGCCTCATGCCGCCGATCGCCTGCAGGTTCCCGGGCAGGTTGCGGGAGTAATCGGCCGGATGGAGGTTTTCCACGACGTACTCGCCGGCCCGGGCCTCCCAGGCCGCGGGGACGGCGGCGGGAACGTACTTCTCGGCGATCCCGGCGACTTTCCGGTAGCCGTCCTGGCGCCGGTAGACGTAGAGCACCGTCCGCCCGGACACTTGGGCGAACTCCAGTTCGGGCCCCGTGCCGTCCTCCGCGGTGAACGTCCCGTTCACCCGGGGCACCATCAGGGTCCGCCGCGGGGGCACGTGGCCGGCCTGCTGCTCCCATTCCAGCCCCTCCCCC
>CAYTBK010000014.1:0-45174 GCA_964436005.1 uncultured Acidobacteriota bacterium | reverse complement strand
CCGTCAAGCTGAAGATCCCCAAGACCGACGTCAACATCATCGACGCCGCCTGCCGGGGCACCGGCGAAGGCCTGCACCTGGCCATGAACGTAGGCGCCATGCTCATCTCCTTCATCGCCCTCATCGCCCTGTTCAACGGCATCCTGGGCTTCATCCCCCTGGACGGCGAACCCCTGTCCATGCAGCGGATCTTCGGCTGGGTCTTCGCCCCCATCGCCTGGGCCATGGGCGTTCCGTGGAAGGACTGCACGAGCATCGGCAACCTGCTCGGCACGCGCCTGGTTCTCAACGAGTTCATCGCCTACATGGGCCTGGGCGACATCAAGAATCTGCTTGACCCGCGCTCGTTCACCATCGCCACCTTCGCCCTCTGCGGCTTCGCCAACTTCTCGTCCATCGGCATCCAGATCGGCGGCATCGGCGCGCTGGCCCCCAACCGCCGCCACGACCTGGCCCGGCTCGGCTTCAAGGCGGTGCTGGCCGGAACGCTGGCCAACTTCCTCACGGCCTCCATCGCCGGCATCCTCATCACGCCCAAGCCGCAGATCGAAATCCAGCCGAAAATCGTGCACGAACAGGTGGTGGACTTCCCGCTGACCACCCACGCCATTCTCGAGGGGACGATCGATCCCGCCGGCGGCAAGGTGGACGCCTGGTTCGAATACGCCTCCGACGAAGAATTCAAGGCCACCAAGAAGTACCGCTTCCACTCCGAACGGGTCGTGCTCGAAGGCTCCGGCCCCAAGGAAGTCAAGGACAAGGTCCAGAACCTGACCCCGGGCTCCGTGTGGCACTACCGGCTGGTGGTGTTCACGGGCAAGAGCACGGTCAACGGGGAGGACAAGACATTCACCGTCCCGCAGCCCCGCCTGCCGGAATCCGTCAAGGCCGCCCCTGTCCCGGCGGTCCCCGCCCCCGCCCCGGCGGAACCCCAGCCGACGGCGGCCGCCCCCGCAGCGGAGGCCGGGAAATAGCCGGGAAGCGCGCCGGCCGCGCTCCCCTTCCCCACGCAGAACGGACAGGGCCGCCCCTGTCCGTTCTATTTTTTGGGTCAGAATGTCTCGTCGGCGGGGTCTTTATCCGGCGAGATCCCGGGCGGGGGCCGGTGGCCGAACCACAGGCAGACAGCCGCCGGGCCGTGGAAGGTGGGCACGCCGTCCGCGCCGATGTCCTCGAGCCGGTAGAAATAGCAGGCCCGGCCGCGCCCGTCCGGGCAGTCCACCCACTCGTACTCCGCACCCTCGAAAGCCTGGCCCCGGGACGGGATCAGTTGCGGCGTGACGCGTTGCCAGGGCCCTTCGGACGTCGCGCCCCGCCACAGGTGGAAGCCCGCGCAGTCCCACTCCGCGCCGGTCCGCCAGGCCAGCCGGGCGCAGCATTCCCGAGCCTGGGCGGAAAAGTCCAGCAAACGGACGGCCAGCGGTTCCAGCTGCACCTCCTGCGAGACCGCCGTCAAGCTGCCCGAACTCCCGGTGACGGTGATGGTCCCCACAGCGTCGGACGCGATGTCGTCGAAGGTGGCCAGGCCGCTCGCCGCGGACACGGCGGTCGCCCCGGACAGGGTGCCGGAAGAGGGGGAGAGGCTGACCAGGTCGGTGTCGGCGGTTCGGTTGCCATACGGGTCGGCGATCTCGATGCGAAAAACCGGCCAGACCGTTCCGGAATCCACCGGGCTGGCGGGCGGCGAGGCCCACTGCAACCGACTCTTGGCCGCCGGGGAGACGGTCACCGTCAGCGGGTCCGGGTCCAAGGTCCCGTCCGAAGCCTCGACCACTGTCGTTCCCGCCTGGAAGAGTTTCATCGTGGTGCCGGCCACCCCGCCGGAGAAGGTCAGGACCGTGGGCGAGCCGAAGGGGATGTCGGCGCCGGTCCTGTCGGAACTCGTCGGCGGTTGGGAAGCCCGGGGGGAGCGGCCGCCCGCCGGGTACCGCCCGGCGCCGGGCGTCCCGGAGAAGACCAGGGATTTGTCGCCGCTGTAGCTGGCGTCCGGGTGGTGGTACATGTCCCAGGCGGTCACGGTGACCGTCTGAGAACCGCCGGCGGTCATAGTGGCGGCCCCGCTCAGGCCGAGGGACGTCGCGGGAAACGGCGCCGGTTCGGAAAGCAGCGCCAGGGCAGAGGCGGTGGACGGGCCGCCCCCTTCCCCGGCCCGGTAGTCGATGACCACATGGAAGCCGTTGCCGATGGCCGTCAGCATCATCTGCAGGGCCCGGCCGTCGGCGGTGCTGTCCGCCCCCACGAAGTAAACGCTTTCGTAGCTCAGGTCGCCCCCGTTCACCAGCATGAGGGGGCGCAAGGAAGCGTCGATGTACGTCGCCTGGCTGACCTGCAGGACGGATACGACTCTCCAGTCGGCGGCCGGGCAGAACCCGGCCAGCAGCCCCGACAAGACCAGGGCGGCGAGGCCGTTCCGCCAGCCCCGCGGGGGAGGTTCGGCGGTTTTCCACCGGCCGCGGGGGCGGGGCGATATCCGTTCCATCACCGTCCTCCTCAGGGCGCCGGCACGCACTGGACGGCGATGCCCGTCGCCTCCGGCACGCCGCCGCAAGACCCGGCCAGGTTGACCCAGAGCGCCACCTGCAGCCCCTTCCGGACGGCCGTCAGGGCGATCTGGAGGGCCCGTTCCTGCTCGTTCTGGTCGGTGGTGAGATAATAAACTGGCTGCGGGTTGGAGGGCAGGCCGCTCCCGCTGGCCATGAAATACAAGTACGGGGTCCCGTCGCAATAGGTGGTGAAAGCCACTTGCTTGATCGCGACCGCGTACCAGCTGTTGCTCGGGCGTTTCCCGGCCGGTCCGGCCGCCGGGGGGGGAAGGGGGAGGCCCGCCGGCCCGGTTCCCCATTCGGGGGCGTCCGGGGCGGTGGCCGGCGGCCCGGTTTTGCCGACCGCCGACACTGCTTGTACGGCCACGGTGGGCGTGTAGTACGCTCCGCTGGAGCAATCGGATTCCTGGTAGTCGATGACGATCTGGAGTTCGGCCTCCAGCGCGGTCAGGGCGATGGACAGCAAACGGTCGTCCATGGCCGTGCTCGAGCTGACGACATAAACGTTCTGGAAGGAAAGGCCGCCGCCGTCCACCAGGAGCATGACCCGCCGCGTCCCGTCGCAGTAGTAACCCAGACCGACCTGTTTCAGGGTCACCGCCTTCCAGTTGGCTGCCCAGGCCGGACCCGCCATCCCGGCCCAAAGGGTCAGCCATGCGCCGGCGACAAACAGGCGTCGGACGGTTTTCGAAACCACGCTTCCTCCTCTGCCAAGCCGGGGCGCTCGGGTTTTCCACCACGCGGATGCTCGGTACGCCGGTATACTACCACGAGGCCGGGGGGGTGTCAAAACGGACCGACTATTTCCGCCTCGCCGGCATCCAAGTGTACGGCGCGTTTCTTCCGCCCGCCTTCGGCGGCTTCCGCGGGACGGGAGGAAGAGAGACTTCCGGCCCGAAACGGGCAGGGAGGGGAGAATCGGCGGGAGGGCGAGATGAAAAGGGCCTGGACGACGGCGTCGGTTTCGAGCTTCACACTCTGGTGCCTCGGTTTCTTGCACTTCGGCGCGGCGCCGTCCCCGGCGCAGGCCCCGGCCCGCCCGGACCCCCTGGCGGCGAAGGTGGCCGCCGTGCGAAGGCAGGCCCCGCCCGGTTTCACCGTCCTGGCCCAGCCGCCCTTCGTGGTGGCCGGCGACGAGGCGCCCGACGTGGTGCGCCGGCGGGCCCGGGACACGGTCCAGTGGGCCGTGGACATGCTCAAGCGGGACTACTTCGCCCAGGACCCGGCCGAGGTCATCACCGTCTGGCTGTTCCGGGACGACGACAGCTACCGCCGAAACGCCCGACTGCTCTTCGGCGACACCCCCGAGACCCCCTTCGGCTACTACTCCGAACGGCACCATGCCCTGGTCATGAACATCGGCACGGGCGGCGGCACCCTGGTCCACGAGATCGTCCACCCCTTCATGCGGGCGAATTTCCCGAAGTGCCCGCCCTGGTTCAACGAGGGCCTGGGCTCGCTCTACGAGCAGTGCCAGGAGCGCGACGGGCACATCGCCGGCCTGCCGAACTGGCGGCTGGCGGGGTTGCAGGAGGCCATCCGGGCGGGCAACACGGTGAGCTTCCGGGAACTGGCGGCCAAGAACGAGCACGAATTCTACGGGCCGCCGAACAACCCCCGGTACAGCCAGTTCTACGGCCAGTCGCGCTACCTCTGCTACTACCTCCAGGAGAAGGGCCTGCTGGTGAAGTTCTACCGCGCCTTCACCGCCGCCGCCCGGCAGGACCCCACCGGCTACGCGACGCTGCAGCGTACCCTGGGCGAGGACGACATGGCCGCCTTCCAGAAGCGCTGGGAGAAGTTCGTCCTCGGCCTGCGCTACCCCTGAACTCCGGCCGCCGGCCACAGCCATCCTGGAGTGCGGCGCGGAGGCTGCCACAGCGCCGCTTTGCGCTTTCGCGGTCAATCCTCCCCAGGGTGCGATGGCCACGGACGGAAGCCTGCTCTTTTGCCCGTAGGGCATGGATTTCCATAGCCCGCGCGTTTTTCCCGCTGCGGCCTTGCCCGTTGGGCATCAATTCCAACAGTTGAGGCATCTTACCCGCTATCCCCCGCCCGAGGTGACGGGCCCGCCGCTCCGCAAAGCTGCGCGGCGGGAACAAAGCGGCGCTCCGCGAAGCTGCGCGCCGCACGCCACGGCCTTCGGCTTCGACGCGACAATGCGGAACGGAGGTGCGCCGGCCGGCGTCCGGCGCCTACGGCCGGGCGCCTTCGGGTTTGACCTGGCTGCGCTCCTGCACCAGTTCCAGGGACATCTGGTAGGCCAGGTAGTACTTGTAGATGTTGCTCACGTACTGCACCGTCTCCCGGCCGATGCGCTCGGCGGCGACGAGCTCGACGTTGTTGAACCAGCGGTTCGGGTCGAGGCCCCGTTTGGCCGCCAGCTTCCGCAGGCCGTCCACCCGCCCCGGGCCGGCGTTGTAGGCGGCGCAGGCGAAGAGGCCCTTGTCGAGCCGGTCCAGCGACTCCCCCTCGAAGTACTGGTCCATCATGAAACGGACGAACTTGATGCCGGCGTGGATGTTGGGCTCCAGCTGGCGGATGTCGCCCACCTTCATGGACCGCCCCGTGGGCGGCATGAGCTGCATGATCCCGATGGCGCCCACCGGGCTGCGCGCCTTCTGGTTGAGGCCGGACTCCTGGTAGCCCTCGGCGATCATCAGCAGGAAGTCCAGGGCGTACTGGCCGGAGTACTTGCGGAAGAGCTCCACGGTGCGCTGGAAGTTGGCGAACTCCGCCTCCGACCGGGCCGGCTTGACCCACTTGGTGCTCTGCAGGTACTTCTGCATGAGCCGGGCCCGCTGCGCCGAGCCTTCGGGGTAGCGCCCCAGGAAGGCGTCGACCTCGGCCTTCAGGGCGGGGCTGTTCTTCCGGAACATCCAGCCGAGCTGACCGCCCGTGCGGAGCGTGGCGGTGCGGCAGAGGCCGAGCCCGGGAAAGATTCGGCTCCAGAATTCGGCGACGTAGTTGTCCGCCACCGTGGCCGACACCAGGCCGGCGGCCACCATCTCCAGGATGTCGTCCTGCTCCAGGACCTCGGGGGCCGGCCGGATCCGCACCAGGGGCTTCCCGGCCGCGGCGAGCCGCGCGTTCAGGGCGTTCAGCCCTTCCACGAAACTGGAGGAGGGGCGCACGTACACCTCGCGCCCGGACAGGTCCTCCGCCGTCGCCACCGGCGGCTGGCCGGGGGCGGTGACCACGATCTCGTCGACGCCGCTCCTGGAGGGCGCGGAAAAGTCCACCTTCCCCAACCGCTCGGGCGTGACGGTGAGGTTGCCCACGGCGATGTCGCCCCGCCCCTCCAGGAGGGCCGGGATCATCTCGTCGCGCGCCACGGGCAGGAAGACCAAATGGACCTTCATCTTGCCCGTCTTCAGTTTCCGGTTCAGCTCGGTCTCGAACCGCTGGCCAGCCTCGTAGGCCAGGCCGTGCTGGACGGCCCGGTCGACGAAGTAGAAGATCTTCGAGTAGGGGACCAGGACGCGAATCATCCGCCGCTGCACCATGCCGCCCAGGTCGCCGGTCCACTTCACGGCGGTGAAGTCGGGCGGGCGGTACGGTTCGGGCGCCGAGGCCCCCGCGGACGGCGACGCGTCCGCCCCGGCGGCGGGCTGCGCCGGGGCGGGTGCGGCCAAAGCGGCGCCGGCGAAAACGGAAAGGCATATGAGGAAAAGGGTTCTGCGCATGTTGCACCTCGTTCCGGCCCGGCTGCCGGGGGCCGGAAAAACCGGTCATTATACAACCGTTCCCACTGCTCGGAACAGGATCCGGCCAGGAATGGGCCGTAATTCTCCGCCTCCCGGCGCCCCCGAGGCGATCCGGATCAGAGGGAAGACATGCATGGACATGATAAACAGGATGGGCGTGGGCAAATCCAGGAGACTCCGGTGGAACTCCGCGGTTTCTCCCCTCTGGCCACACGCGCTGGCCAGGCCTGCATCAGTGAGATTAGTGGTTAAAAACAAACCACTAATCTCACTATTGGAAATTCTGCCAGTTTGACATTGGAGATCAGGTGAAGGCGGGTGAGAGGCAGGGCCTGCCCGGCTGCGCTCTGTGCTTTCGTGCCTCTGTGGTGCCCAGCCGGGCGCCCCCGTCACCGCCCGCCGAAGATGGCCGAACCCACCCGGACGATGGTCGCCCCCTCGGCCACGGCCACCTCGAAGTCGTGGCTCATGCCCATGGAGAGCTCCCGCAGGTCGAGGGCCCCGGCGAAGCGGGGCGCCCACCGCTCGCGCAGTTCCCGCAGCCGGGCGAAGAAGGGCCGCGCTCCCTCCGGGTCCTCGGTGTAGGGCGGCACCGTCATGAGCCCCCGCAGCCGGACGCCGCGGCACTCGGCGGCGGCCGCCAGGATTTGCGGCAACGCTTCACCCGTACACCCGCTTTTCACTTCCTCGCCGCCGACGTTGATCTCGGCCAGGACGTCCAGCGTCCGGCCCAGCTCGAGGCAGCGCCGGTCCAGCCGGCGCAGCAGCTCGACGTCGTCCACGGAGTGGACCAGCGAGAACAGCTCCGCCGCCCGGTTGGCCTTGTTGGACTGCAGGTGCCCGATGAGGTGCCACTGGCAGGGGGCCCCGGCCAGCTCGGCGATCTTGGCGGCGGCTTCCTGCACGCGGCTCTCCCCCAGCAGCACGCCCCCCAGCCGGGCCAGCGGCGCCACGACGGCCGCCGGGAAGGTCTTGGAGACCGCCACGAGCCTCACCTCGGCCGGGTTCCGCCCGCCAGCGCGCGCCGCCGCGGCGATGCGCTCCCGGACCTCGGCGTACCGCTGCAGGACGCCCGCCCCGGCCGTGTTCCCCCCGTCTTCCATGTTCGCCTCCCGGACAGAATTCCGGGGCGGCCGCCAAGGCCCGCCCCCGGGGCAGAGCATGCCACGAAGCGCCCGCTCCCGCCAGCGTTTTTTTGGGGTTGACTTGCCCCCCCGGCCCGCGTATGTTCGGCCCAGGACTCTCCGGGAGGTGGACCATGGGAAGCGATCGACGTGCGTTCCTGGCGGCTTTCGGTTCGGCGCTGGCGGCCTGGGTCCTCAGCGGGCGCGCCGGGGCGGCCGGCCAGCAGAAGCCGCCCGTGCACACCTGCTACGTGCCCCCGCCGCCGGGCTGGCGGAAGGGCGACCCGGCCACCGAGCGCGCCGTCCGCCAGAGCTGGCTGGACCTCAAAAGCGCCGCCCTCCTGTCGCCCGGTTACGAAAAGGCCCGCGAGAAGATGATCCGGGAACACGAGGCGGCCGTCCAGAAACTGGTGGCCCAGGGCTCGCTCAAGCCCGGCGTGGCGGCGGCCGTCTGCACGGCCTACGCCCAGGCCCACGCCCACATCGCCCGGCAGCTGTCCACCTGCTACGTCGCCCTCCCCCCCGAGTTCGCCCCGCGCCACGACCTGCTCCAGCAGGCCGAAATGCTGGAGAAGATGGCTGCGGAAAGCCGCGTCGCCCCGGCCACCGTCCAGAAGGCGGAAAAGGCCCTGCGGCGCGACATGGCCTGGCTGGACAGCTTCGTCCGCAACGAGCGGCCCGGCGGCCTGGAAACCGTCTCCCCCACCCGAGACGAGGCGGACGCGGCGGCCTTCCTGGCCCGGCTGCTCTCCACCCCGTGAGCCGCCCCCGGCTCCTCACCCTCATCGTCGAAGCCACGCGGGCGTGCGACCACGCCTGTGCGCACTGCTACAACCACTGGCGCTCCCCCGCCCCCCCGGCCGAAACGGCGCCGGCGGAGGAGGGTGACCTGGCCGCCCTGCTCGCCCACGTCCTCGACCAGGCGGACTGCGGCCACGTGACGCTCTCGGGCGGGGAACCCCTCCTCCGCGACGACATCGAGGACGTGGCGCGGTTCCTGTCCGCGCGGGGCGTGCGCCTGACCCTCATCACCAACGGCCGCGGCCTCCGCGGGGGGCGGGCGGCGGCCCTGGTCGGGGCGGGCGTCGGCCTCTTCGAGATCCCCCTGCTGAGCCACCGCCGCGAGGTCCACGACGCCCTCTCCGGCCGCACGGGGTCCTTCGACGCCGTGCTGGAGGCCATGGCCGACCTCATGCTCTGCCGTGGCCGCGTGGTCAGCGTCTTCGTGGCCACCCGCTGCAACATTGCGGACTTCGCCCCCGCCCTGCGGCTGGCCTTCGCCTTCGGCGCGGGCGGCCTCATGCTCAACCGCTTCAACCCGGGCGGCCGGGGGCTCGCCGGGTGGGAGGAACTGCTGCCCTCCCCCGACCAGCTGCGCCAGGCCCTGGCCGAGGCGCAGGCCTTCTCTCGGGAGACGGGGCTGCCCGTCTCCTGCGGCGTGCCTGTCCCGCCCTGCCTGGTGGACCTTTCCGAATTTCCCGACCTCGGCTTCGGCTTCTGCGGGGCCGGCGGTGAGCGGGCCTACTTCACCCTGGACGCCGCGGGGAACCTGCGCCCCTGTAACCACACCCCCCTGGTGCTGGGCAACGTCTGGGAGCGGCCCCTGGCCGAGCTGGTCAACGCCCCCGCGGTGGCCGCCTTCCGGGCGGCCCGGCCCGCCTCGTGCGCCGGCTGCCCCCGAGAGGATTCCTGCCAGGGCGGCTGCAAGGCCGCTGCGCAGGTCTGCTTCGGCTCCCTGGCGGCGGAAGAGCCCTGGCTGCAGGCCTGGGGTGCGCAGCGCCGGCGGCCCTCGCCCGCCCCCGCGGAGGCGGTGCCGTGAGCTTTTCCGCCCCCGCGGCCCTGTGGTTGGCCCTCCCCCTGTTACTGCTCTTCGCCGTCTCGCTCCGGCGCCAGTACGCCGCCCGCCGGGCCCTCTCCACCCTGGTGGCGGAGAGCGCTTTCCGGCGCCTGACCTGCCTGGGCCCCCGCGGCGCCGCCCTCCACCACGCCGGGCTGCTGCTCATGGGGCTGTGCCTCGTCGTCGCCGCCGCCGGGCCCCGCCTCGGCCGCCCGTCGTGGGAAGGCGGCGAGGGGGGCGTCGTGCTGCTGCTGGACGCCTCCATCAGCCTCTACGCCGAGGACGTGCGCTCCGCCCCCGCCCGGGGCGGCGAGCGCCCGCGCACCCGCTTCCAGCAGGCCCGGGCCTTCGCGCAGGACCTGATCGACGCGTTGCCCGGGGTGGAGATCGGCCTGGTCTCCTTCAGCGGGCAGGCGGTGGTGCACTGCCCCCCCACCGCCGACCACCAGGCCCTGCGGGAAGTGCTGGACCACCTCTCCCAGCACACCGGCGACCATTCCGGCTCGGACTTCACCCGGGCCTTCGACGCCCTGCTGCACATGGCCGGCCGCGAGGGGAAAGGCTTCCGGGCCGTTCTCCTCGGCGACGGCGAACTGCCGCGGGAAATCGATTACGCGCCCGCCCTGCGACGCCTGGCGGGGAACGGCCTGGCGGTGGACACCGTGGGCCTGGGCAGCGCCGCCGGGGCCACCGTGGTGCTCTACGACCCGGAGGACGTCCGCCGGGGCGCGAGGCGGCCGACAGTCGTCGCCCGGGTCCACACCGGCCGCCGGGACAAGGTGCTGGAGGAGATCGCCTCCGCCACCGGCGGTTGCTACGTCCCGCTGGACCGGGGCGCCTGGGTGGCGGACCTTCTCCGCGCCCACCCCTTCGCCGCGGCCGGGAAGCCGGCCGCGCCCTCTGGCGACCTCGGCCCCTGGTTCTTCCTCGCTTTCATTATTCTGTTTTTGGTAGAAACCATTGTCCTGGCCGGCCGTGGCCCGCGGGCCCTCTCTCCCCGCCGGGCCGGACCGGCGGCCGTTTCGCCGCTCGCCGCCCGCGGAGGCCGGCCATGAAGAGGGGCTGCCTGACCGTGCTTCAGTTCGCCGCCCTCGCCGGGGCGCTGCTGTGGCTCTCCTGGTGCGGGGTGCGGGCGGTGGGGCGTTCCTGGTTCGAGGCGGCCCGGGAGAACGCCGCCGGTGTGGCCCGGCTGAAGAAGGGGCAGCCCGACCTGGCGGCAGCCGCCTTCGAGCGCAGCGCCGCTTACCGTTGCCGCGCCGCCGTGCCGCTGACCAACCTGGGCCTGGCCCGGCTGGCCCAGCAGGACGCCCCCGAGGCCCACGCGGCCTTCGAGCGGGCCCTGCGGGAGGACCCGCGGGAAGCGACCGCGCTGTTCGGCGACGGCGCGGCCCTGTACGGCTGGGGCTCCGCCCTGGCGGACTTCCCCGACCCCGCCGACCCCGCGGCGGAGCGGGAGGAGGCCTGCGCCCGGGCCGAGACGCTGCGCAAGGCCATCACCTACTGGGAGCACGCCCGCACCCGCTTCCGGGCCGTGGCCGCGGGCGATTCCCGCCTGGCCGTTCCGGCCCGGGAAAACGCGGCCTTCCTGCAGGCCCGCCTGGAGACCCTGCGCGCCCGGGAGGCCCGCTACCGGAAGATCTGCGAATCCTCCTGCGCCAACCAGGCCTCCGGGAAGGGAGGGGGCAGCGCCCCCCGGGGCGGCGGAGGCGCGGCGGGAGCGGGAGGCGGGAACCCGGCGCAGCCGCCCCCGCCGGCGGCGACGGGAGCCGAAGGATCGGCGGAAGCCGACCGGCCCCTCACGGCCGAGGAGAAGAGGCAGGTCGGGGAATCTTTGCGGAAGCAGCGCGAGCAGCGGCGGGACAAGGACCATTACCACCGGCAGAGCGCCCCCCAGCAGTGGCGCCCGAAGAGCGAGGAGAAGGGGCGGGGCGGCCAGGAAGTCCTCTGGTGACGCCGGATCCGGTGAACATCGAACCAAAACCGGCAAGTGGACGGTCTCGGGGACGTACCGAAAACGGAGTGCACCCTTCTGGCGGAAAAACCGTCCGGGTTTCTCGCCATGACGCCGGGCTGGACCCTGCTTGCGGCGCAAGGCGGCGTCAGCAGCCCAAAGAACGGATCACCTGCCTTTGACCCACTTGCACACCTTCCGGTTCGCCTGCGTGGCGACAAGCAGGGCCAGGAAAAGGGGAATGGTCCACAACGCTCTGGCCTTCAGACGCCAGTGCAGGAGCCGCGTCATCTTGACGGCGACGCGCGCCACGTGCAAAGGGCTGTGGAATTGCCTGTCGATCCGCTTGCGCATTTCGGCGATGTGGCCGGCCGAGTAGAGGTCGCTGTAGACGAACCCCTCGGCGTCGATGTGGTAGCCCGGGGTCTGCGCGATCAGTTCCTTCAGCCCCGAGTGCGGCTCGTTGCGCAAGCGGGAGACGTGGATCAGATCGACACCCAGCGAACGGGCGAAGGAGGAGGTGGAGAGCATCTGCTCCTCGGTTTCTCCGATATTGCCAACGATGAAATAGGCGTTGACGATCATTTTCGATTTGCGGAGAACCTGAAACCGCTGGCGGACCTGTTCGACGGTGAAGCCCTTGCCCATCGACTTGAGCGTGGCGTCCTGCGTCGACTCGACGCCGACCTGCAGGGCGATGAACCCGGCCTCTTTCATTTTAGCGAGGACATCGGGACGCTTGGCGATTTCCAGCCGGGCATTGACGATGAAATGCTTGTGGATCCGCTTGGCGATCAGCAGGTCGCAGATCGCCGCGACCCGGTCCGGGTCGTACGTGAACACGTCGTCGACGAACATGATGATGTCGCTGTCCATCTGCTCGATCTCGCGGACGATGGACCGGGGCGACCGCGGCGACCAGCAGCGCTTCACACCCCAAGGGTTGATCGAGAAGTTGCAGAACTTGCAGTGGAACGGGCATCCGCGCGACCCGGCTATCTGGTCGGCTTTGATCCCCGTGCTCACGCCTTTGCTCGTCAGGTAGTACGCGTGGCGGCGCAGCTCGCGAGCCGGCATCAGATCGTCGTCCTGGGGCACGTTGGCGCGCGGCGGGTTGAACACCACCTGGCAGTCCGGCCCGCGGTGGGCCAGACCGGCGATTTCCGACCACGCCCGCCCCCTGGCGATCTCGTCAACCGCCTGCTCGCCATCGCCGCAGACCACGGCGTCCACGTTGGGGCAGGCCTCCAGCCAATAGCGCGGGTCCTCCGTCGCCGTCCGCCCGCCCAGGATTGTCAGCACACCCGGCGGCAGCGCGTTGATGTCGTCGCGGATCATTTCGAGGTTCGTGCGCCAGTTTATGGAGTAACACACCAGGTCCGTTTCCGGCCGCAGAAAGGGCTGCGTGCTCGGCGTGCGCTCGTGGCGGAAGTTGACCAGCTCGATCCGCTCGGCATGCGGGCGCAGCGCGGCAGCCACATATTCCAGGCCCAGCGGCGGAAAGGACGTCTTGGAACTTCGTGTCCAAGGATAGGGATAAACACACAATACGTGATGAAACATGCAGTTGAGCTCCAAATGGGATCAGCCAAAGCCCGCCGGGAGGAATGGGCCGGGCAACCGGCCAGGGATGACGGGCCCTAGATTGGGGTGGACTGGCGGGAGGAGAATCCGGAAACACAGCTCAGGGGCAGTCGGTTCGCCCTCCCCCCCCCCAGGAAGGGAGACGGCCTGGCAGGTCAGAATCGGAGCCGATGCCTTCGGGAATGCCGTCAAGCCATGATACTGATGGCGCGCTGCGCTTCGCCAGGGTTGTCGGTCGCCTGGCCTCTCGAATCGGAACCCTGCGCGCTCAAACCGACAGTCTGACTACTCGGGACATCTTCCGGGTGGACCATGGAAAACCGCAACTCCTCCTCGTAGGAAACCAAGCCGTCCTTGTTCAGATCCTTGACATCGTACACTTTTTCTGCGGAAGGAGCGCTGCCGGTCGCAGCTGCTGACGAGACGCCGCCGGAAGATGCGCTTCGTTCTCCAGCACTGAAACCAATCTGCTGCTGGCTCATCACGGCTGGCAACGTGACGGCCATGGAACTAACCACGATTCCCATCACGACCTCCCCGATGCACCGGCTCCACAAACTCGAAAGGCATCCGAAAACCAACGTCAGTATACCACAATTGACAGTATTGTCACCAAATGTTATTTTCAAAAAAACCGTCTCCGGCTGCTGGAAAAGGCAGCGAAGCCTCCTTTCGTTCACGGAGAGCCGCTGCAGCCGAATCGGACGGCTCCGCGCAGGCCGGCAGCCGGCCATGTGCCCGGACGGCCTGCCCCTGCCGTCGTCCGGCCCGCTGACCGGGTTGTCCCCCATACGCCGTTGAAACATCTTTCAGAATTCCGAACAATTGGTGGGGGCACTCCGTACAAGTGCCTCCGCCAGCGAACGGTCCGGTTGATTTCCCGAGCGGATCGGCGCGGCGCAGGATTCGATTCATTCTCCAGGAGGTTCGCATGAGAGTTCAATTACGGGCCGCTGCCGTCAAGCGGCTGCCGATTTTCCTGCTGGCCGCGGCGGCCCTGACGCTGGGCGCCATGGCCGAAAAAGCGGCCGCTCCCGCCCTGGACAAGGCCAACATGGACCTGTCCGTCCGGCCGGGCGACGACTTCTACCGTTACGCCAACGGCAACTGGATCAAGAATTTCGTCCTGCCGGACGACAAGAGCGCCTACAACTCCTTCCACCAGGTCCGGGAACAGAACCGCGACCGCCTGCACAAGCTGTTCGAGACCCTCGCCGCCCAGGCCGCCAAGGCCAGGCCCGGCACCCCCGCCCAGAAGATCGGCGACTTCTACGCCGTGGCCATGGACGTGAAGGCCATCGACGCGCTGGGAGCGAAGCCCCTGCAGGAGGACCTGGACCGCATCGCCGCCCTCTCCACCCGGGAGGGCATGCTGGACCTGGTCGCCCGGTTCCACGCCTGCGGCTTCCCCCTGCTCTTCCCGGCCGGCGTGGAAGTGGACCTGGCCAACTCCAAGGCCTACGCCTTCTACCTCAGCCAGGGCGGCATCGGCCTAGGCGACCGCGACTACTACACCAAGGACGACGAGGACACCAAGGGCCTGCGCACCCAGTACCTCGCCCACATCGCCGCCATGCTGCAGCTGCTCGGCGACTCCCCCGAAGCCGCCGCCAAGGCCGCCCGGACCGTCATGGACATCGAGGTGCGCCTGGCCCGCGCGTCCAAGACCAACGTGGAAAACCGCGACCTGCCGAATCTTTACAACAAGATGACGCCGGCCCAGATCCAGGCCCTGTGCCCGGAGGTGGACTGGACCCGGTACCTGCAGAACATCGGCTGCCCCGCGGTGGACGCCTTCGTCGTCACCGCGCCGAAGTTCTACCAGGAGCTCTCGGCCCTGCTGAAGGAAGTGTCCCTGGCCGACTGGAAGACCTACCTGCGCTGGCACCTGGCGAGCCTCTGCTCGCCCTACCTCAGCGAACCCTTCGTGCAGGAGAATTTCCGCTTCTTCGGCCAGGTCATGCAGGGCACCAAGACCATCGAGGACCGCTGGAAGCGGATGTCCAACCTTACCAGCGAGTCCCTGGGCGAACTGGTGGGCCGGATCTACGTGGACAAGTTCTTCCCTCCCTCCTCCAAGAAGCGCATGGAGGAACTGGCCGCCAATTCGAAGAAGGCCTTCGAGGCCCGGCTGAAGAAGATCTCCTGGATGGGCGAGGCCACCCGCCAGGCGGCCCTGGCCAAGCTGGCCACCATGCGGGTGGACGTCGGCTATCCCGCCAAGTGGGAGGACTACAGCAGCCTGGAGATCAAGCGCGACTCCTTCCTGGCCAACGTCAAGCGGGTGGGCACGTATAACAGCAAGCGTGACCTGGCGCGCTACGGCAAGCCCACGGACCCCGAAAAGTGGGACATGACCCCCCAGACCGTCAACGCCGGTTACAACCCCGTCTACAACCGCATGACCTTCCCCGCCGGCATCCTGCAGCCCCCGTTCTTCTTCCCCGAAGGCGACGACGCGGTGGTCTACGGGGCCATCGGCATGGCCATCGGCCACGAGATGAGCCACGGCTTCGACGACCAGGGCCGCAACTTCGACAAAGACGGAAACATGAAAGACTGGTGGACCCCGGAGGACGCCGAGAAGTTCAAGCAGCTCACTCAGTTGCTGGTGGACCAGTACGGCGGCTTCACCGCCGTGGGCGACGTCAAGGTCAACGGGCAGCTGAGCCTGGGCGAGAACATCGCCGACTTCGCCGGGCTGACCATCGCCTTCGACGCCTACCACCTGGCCCTGGCCGGCAAGCCCGCGCCGGCGCCCATCGACGGCCTCACCGGCGACCAGCGCTTCTTCCTGGCCAACGCCCAGCTGTGGCGGGGCAAGATCCGCGACGAGGCCCTGCGCCGCATGGTGCAGCAGGACGTGCACCCCTGGGGCGAGTTCCGCGTCAACGGCGCGCCCTTCAACATCCCCGAGTTCTACAAGGTTTTCGACATCAAGGAAGGGGACAAGCTCTACCGCACCCCCGCCCAGCGGCCGAACCTCTGGTAGGCTGCCGTTTGCGCCCCCGCTCCCAGGTACGCCGCCTCTCGCCGAGAGGCGGCGCTTTTTCTTTTCACGGCCTTTCGTGCGCGCGGAGGACAACCACAAAATCACAAAAAAATTCTTTTCCCTTTCTGTCTATTAGTGAGATTAGTGGTTATTTATCCTATGTTTTGAAAAACGCTGCAAACAGAAACCGCAGAGGGCCGCGGAGCGCCGCGGAGGACTGAAACAAGCGGGCAGCGCCGAACAAAGAAAGGGGTCGCCCCGACGGATCCGGCTTCCGTTCTGGCGAACCGGGCAGAAACCGAACAAGGAAAGCTGGGGACCAGATTCCTGCAACCCTGCTTCCTACCTCTGCGGTCCTCGGTGAATCTCCGCGGTTTCTCTTCTCCGGCGGCGATCCAGTCGCCCGGGAAGGGCGCCGGAATGACGCGGCCCGACCTCCGCCGCCCCGCCGGGGATGCGGAAACCGCGGCTATGGCCGGTTGCCGAAAGCGGCGTCTCGCAGACTCGCCGCCGCACTCCTGGCCTTCGGCCGCACGCCCGGTGCGGCGGCGAATACTTTGCACTGCCGGAAGGCGCACGGGTCAGAACTTCAGTTGCTGGACCGGTGCCCGGGACTTCTGCGGCTTGTTCTCGTAGCGCGGGGCGGCCGGGGCGGCGTTCGGGGCCGCCTCCTCCGGCCGGACCGAGTCGTACATGTATTCCAGGGCGTTGTTCTCGTTGCTCATCTCCAGGGCTTGCCGCATGGCCTCCGGGTACTCGATGGTGAAGTCGAACTCGATCTCGGCGGTCTTGCGGGGGGCCAGCTTCAGCTCCCACTTCAGCTGCCCGGGGAACGTGGCCCCGCGCAGGGCGTTCTTGGCCGCCGGTCCGTAGCTCACCACCACGTCGCCGGAGCGGGAGATGGGCAACTGGTCCAGGATGGTCAGGTCGGCCTCCTCGTCGCCGAAATTGGTGGCCTTGATGTTGAAGACGTTGGTGGTGGCCACGCGGTCGTTCTTGCGCTTGCGGTCGCCCTTGGTGTCGGCCAGGGCGATGGAGATGCGGATCGCCTCGTCCACGCCCAGGGACAGCGTCACCGGCTCGCCCGGGGCGACGGTCTTCATCATGCCCCGGCCCACGTAGCTGTCGCCCACCATCACCTCCACCACCCCCGGCAGGAGCGGGAAGGAGGCCTTGTTGGTCATGCGGGCCTGCAGGAAGGCGTGGGGCAGGATCTTGGGGATGGCCACGTGCTGCAGGGTCACCGGGGAGGAGAGGGAGCTGACGGGGATCTTGTGGAACTGGCCGTCGCCGGGGATGCGGGCCGCCGAGCGGGCCACGAACACCGTGGCCGTGCCCGCGGAGACCGCCACGGTGGGCGCCGGGGCCGACACGGGCTCTTCCGGCGCGGGTTCGGCCGGCTCGCCGGCCGCCGCCTCGGTTTTCCGCGCGTCCTCGCCGCTCTCGGCCGCCCCGGCCCGGGGCGCCGTGCGGATGTACCAGGGCAGCAGGGTGGGCACGTCGGTCCCGATTTCCGGCCGGGCCGTGGAGAGCTGGAGCCGCACGTCCTCCCAGTCCTCGCCGGTCTGCTGGCGCACCGCGCCGAAGACGTCCAGCGCCACCGTCTTGTTCCGCAGGTCTGCGGAGGCCCGGTAGGAGGGTTCCCACCAGGCCCGGCCCACCGTGTACACGATGCGGTAGCCCGCCTGGCGGGCCGCCGGGACGGTGACCGTCACGTACAGCCGACGCTGGTGGACCTGGACCGGCCCTTTCTGGGCGAACTCGGTGTAGCGGATCTGCTCCTCGCCCAACCGGAACATGACTTGCCGGCGTTCGGCCTGCAGCTGGCGGATCTCCTGGCGGGTCTTCTCCGCCCGCTGCTCGGCCATGGCCAGGGCGCCCTGCCAGGTTTCCGGCCGGTACTGGGCCGCGGCCAGTTCCCGGTCGGCGGCCTGGGCCGACTGCTGGCGCAGCTTGTCGAGGAAGGCCAGCGTCTCGTTGCGGGACTGGATGGAGTCGTCCACCGCCCGCAGTTCCTGCTGGACGGCGAAGAGGGCGTCCTCGCGGGCCCGCAGGCCCCGGGCGTACTCGGACTGCCGCCCTTGGAACTCCCCGTCGGCGGACAGCTCGCGGCGCACCTCCACGGCCTCGATGGCGATGCCGCCGCCCGCATCGGGGAAGGAAACCTGCACGCTCTGCGGGTCGACGGCGTCGGGCAGCGGCGCGGAGCGCAGCACCTGCGTGCCCGCCGGCAGGGCCACGCGGCCCTCGCGGGACACCTGGGCCGAGCCCGAGGTGTACACGATCACGCCCGTCACGCGGGCGTCCAGGGACGGAGCGTCCGCGGCGGCGAGCCAGCCGGCCAGGCCGGCGGCAACCATCAGCATGACGGTCGGTTTACAGAACATGAGCCCTCCAGGCAAAACGGTTTTCATGGAATGACGACAGCGGCCCGGATTTGATGCAGGAAAAAACGCTGTGCGCCCGTTTCCGCGCTGACGAAGAAGCGGATCGTTTGACGGAGCGGCCCGCCGGGCCGCTACCGCGCACCGGCGCGGGACAGGATGCGGATGACCCGGTCGTGGCCGTTCATCCGGGCCTTCATGATGGCGCTTTCCCCCCGGTTGTCCCGCAGTCCGACGTCGGCCCCGCTGCCGGCGAGGAGTTCCACCGTCTGGCTGTGGCCGTTTTCCGCGGCCAGGATCAGCGCCGTTTCCCCCCTGGCGTTCCGCAGGTCTGCCCGCGCGCCGTGCGCGAACAGCGCCCGGCAGACGCCATCGTGGCCGTTCCGGGCGGCCAGGATCAAGGGGCTGTCCCCGTCCGCGCCGCGCAAGTTCACGTCGGCCCCGATGGACAACAGGGCCCGGCAGGTGTCGGCATGCCCGTTCGCCGCCGCCAGGTGCAACGCCGCCTGCCCGGCGCGGTTGCGGTTGTTGACGCGTCGGCGGGCTTCGGCCGTTCCGGCGACCTGGTCCGACTTCCCCCTCGCCGCCGCGGCCAGCAAGCCTTCGTCGGGCAGCCCCGCCGCGGCGTCGTTGGGGGGATCGTAGCGGGAGGGCGATCCCGCGCCTCCGGAAGAACTGTTGCCGTCGTCGCGCGCCGCGGCCGGAGGCGCCGTCCGGGGCCAGGGGGAAGTCGTCTGCGCTGGCGCCCCGGTTGCGGCCGGCCCCGGGCCGGGATTCGGTGGGCGACTGGCGGAAACCGTTCCGGCGCCGTCCGGAAAACGGCCGGGAAAAGCCGCCGGACCGGGCGGAAGGGCGCCGGGCGGTGGCCACTCGGCCGCCGGGCTGCCCGGCGGGACGACGGCGGGGGGAGCCGACCCGTCCGAATCCGGGCTTTCGCCGGCCTCCGGATTTTCCGCCTCTTCCGCCACGGGCGTTTCGGTTACGGCGGCAGCGTCGGCGGACGTTTCCCGCGGCGGCGGGGCTGGAGCCGGAGCGGCGGTGGCCGGCGACACGGAACGCCCCCCGCCCGCGCCGGGTGCGCCCGCCGCCGTGCCTCCGGGCGCGGAATCTTCCTGGCCCCAACGGGTTCCCCATACCGCAAGAACCAGGACGACGGCCACCAGGGCGAGCGCAAGGCCGAGCCCAGCGATCCGTTTCCAGTTCGACCGTGGCTGGGTGGAGTTGTTGTCGTCTGGCCAGGGATCCGGTGAAAACACCCCGGTGTCATCAGGACCATCTCGGCGGTCCATGTTCGGCAGCGTATCCCCGCAACGCATGCAATACCCGCCGGCCGTCGCCGGCTGGACATGACCGCACTTTCCGCAGGCCAACTGGTCGCTAGTCTCTGGCATGCGCCTCTCCCCCGGATCCGCGGGACGGACGCCTCCGGCCCCCGCCGGCGGGTTCCGGCGCCCGCGTTTTACCGACCGGCAATACTCCAGTCCACTGACCCGGATTCCGCCCTGTTTGTTCCATGCTAAGCGCGAAAGGGCCTAAGCGCAACCGGATTCCCTCCCACCGCAATCATTCCAGCTTATTTGCAAGAAAATTCGGGATCGAATTTCAGCCACAATGCAAGTCTTTGCATTATTATAATATAACATTATCAAAACAATGAAGTGCAACTACTTTTTTTCTTGAAAATATCGGAGCGTTCAATTATGGTAACAGTATGTCATTCCACGTAGAACTTGCGAAAGTTCGAAAAGGGATCAGGGCGGCGCAGGGGCACCGCTGGGCCCGTCTCCGGCCGGCTTCGCCTTTCCGGCTCTTCGGCGCGGCCTTCTCCCTGGCCGCCGCCGGCCCGGCCCGCCCCGCCCCCCTGCCCGTGCATCCCGCCGCCGGCGTTTCCGGGTGGGTTTGGGCGTGGCTCGGCCTGCTGGCCGTCGCCCTGGTCTCCTGCCTGGGGTGGATCTACACGGCCCGCCTGCGAAAGGCCATGCGGCGCCTCGAGGAAACCGTTGCCGCCAGGACGGACGAACTGGCCGCCATGGACCAGGCGGTCCAGGCCATCAACCGGGAAACGGACCACGAGAAGCTGCTGGACGCCATGATCCGGCAGGCCATGAACCTCATCCCCCAGGCCGACCTGGGCGTCTTCCTGGTGCACAACGAAAGCGCCGGGCACTTCCGGATGTCCACCTCCGTGGGCGTCAGCCCGAGTTCCCGGTGGAGGACCGAACCGATCCCCAGGTCCTTTTTCGACCAATGCATCCAGCACACCCGCGAATGCCGCGACGGCGTGTACGTCCTGCAGACGCCGCCGCTCCCGCCGGGCGCCGAAGGGGGCGCCGCCGGGAAGTTCCCCCGATCGTTCATCGGCATCCACATCGAAGTCGGGGGGCAGCTCGAGGGCATCCTCGCGCTGGGCAGCCGCTCGCGCCCCGACGCATTCAGTTGCGAGGACGCCCAGAAGCTGTCGCACCTGCGCACCCACGCCACCACGGCCTTCCTCAAGAGCCAGGCCATGGAGAAGCTGAAGCACGCCCTGGCCATGGCGGACGAGGCCCGGCGCTTCGCCGACAGCGCCAACCAGGCCAAGAGCGACTTCCTCTCCTGCATGTCGCACGAACTGCGCACCCCGCTCAGCGTGGTGATCGGTTTTTCCGAGGTGATGCAGGAGAAGTACTACGGTCCGCTCACGGAAAAGCAGGAAGAGTTCGTGGGTGAAATTCTCGGCAACAGCATGCACCTGCTCTCGCTCATCAACGACATCCTGGACCTGGCCAAGATCGAAGCGGGCAAGATGGATTTGCGCCTCTCCCGCTTCCCGTTGACGGCGACGCTATCGCAGAGCCTTTCCCTGATCCGCGAGAAGTGCTACAACCGAGGCGTGGCCTGCAGCCTGGTTTGCGACGGCGAACTCGCCGGGCTGGAAATCGAGGCGGACCAGCGGAAGGTGAAGCAGGTCCTGTACAACCTGCTCTCCAACGCCGCCAAATTCACCGACAAAGGCGCCATCACGCTGGCCGCCCGGCTCCTGCCCGATTCGGGCAGGCTTTCCGATACCCGGGTGGAGATCAGCGTGACCGACACGGGCATCGGCATGGGCCCGACGGAACTGGAGCGGGTGTTCGAATCCTTCTACCAGGTCAAGTGCTCGCTCATCGAAAAGTCCGCCCGCGGGACGGGACTGGGGCTCGCCATCGTCAAGCAGTTGGTGGAGCTGCACGGAGGGATCATCTGGGCGGAAAGCGAGGGCGAGGGACGCGGCAGCCGCTTCGTGTTCCGGTTGCCCGTCCGCCAGGCGCCTTCCCATGCGCCGGAAACGCTTTTCCGCAGCGAATCCTGACGGCCGGCGCAAAGGCGGGTTGGAGAAAACCACTAATCTCGCTAATAAACATCAGTGAGATTAGCGGTTGGCTTTTTCCGGGAAACAACCGCTGCCAGGAAGAAAACCACAAGGTCACAAAGATACAAAGTCCGAATCTGATTTGATCAACCTCATTCGGCCTCGTCGACGCCCGGCGGGCCAGCGGTGGCAGCGGCCGGGCCGGACGGGCCGGCCCGGCGGAGGGCCTGAACGAGATCGTCGAGCCGCTGCAGGAAGCGGGAACGGTCCTTCTTCGTGAACGGGGGCGGCCCGCCGACTTCCATGGCGCCCACTTCGCGAAGCTGGGCCAGGAGGTTGCGCAGGGCCAGGACGTCGCCGACGTTGTCGGCGGTGAAGACGCGCCCGGCCGGCGAAAGGACCCGGGCGCCCCGGGCCACGCACCGCGAGACCAGGGGGATGTCCGCCGACACCACGATATCGCCCCCGACGGCGTTTTCGGCGATCCAGTCGTCGGCGGCCTCGAAGCGGTTCTCCACCCGCACCAGGACGGCGTCCAGGTCCGGCGGCAAGCGCAGGGGCTGGTTGGCCACCAGGACCACCCGCAGCCCGCAGCGCCTGGCCACGCGGTACACCTCTTCCTTCACCGGGCAGGCGTCCGCGTCCACGTACACCGTGATCACCGGCCGGTCATTTCCCATGGCTCTCCCGTTTCGCGGCGTCCTCGGCCGGCGGCTGGCCCTGGCCGGCCGGCTTCCCGGTCGTAGACAGGCCCGTGCGCCGGGCGATCCAGTCGCCGACGATCTGCAGGGCGTCGGGGGAGAAGGTCTCCTCGATGCCCCCGTACTCGGCCGGGCTGCCTGTCCGGCAGTGCTGGAAGAGATGGTTCAGGCCCGGCAGGCGAACGCAGGTCGCCTGCCGGTTTCCCCCGGCCCGGAGCGCCTGCTCGATGGCGCCGAGATTGAGGTCGACGGCGACCTGGGTGTCCTTTTCCCCGTTCAGGGCCAGCACCGGGCAGCGGACTTTCCGGAGGGCCGGCCTGGGGTCGTAGTCGAGGAAGAACAGGAACCAGGGCGAGAGGACCGACTTGATCTGGGCTTCCAGGTACTCTTTCGAGGGGGCCTGCTCCTTCTTCTTTTCCGCCGAGAGTTCCTCGATCTGCCGGGAGATGATGGCGCGCACCTGCTTTTCCCGTTCCGCCGGGTCCTTGACCCCGCGGAGGACGGTGAAAATGGCTTCCTGGTCCCGGCGCTGCTTCTCCACCTCGGCCTCGGAGGCCCCCGCGGCCCGGGCGATGTCGGCGCCCTGGCGGTAGAGAATCTGGTCCCCGGGCACGCCCGGCCCCGCGAGCAGGACGATGAAGTCCACCGCCTTCGACTGCGAGGCCGCCAGGGGGGCGATGAGGCCGCCCTCGCTGTGCCCCACGAGGCCGATCCGCCGGGGGTCGATTTCGCGGCGCCCCTGCAGGAAGGCCACGGCGCAGAGGGCGTCACCGGCCAGGTCCTGGCTCGTGGAAAGCGACAGGTCGCCCGTCGAGCCGCCCACACCGCGGTCGTCCAGGCGCAGCACCGCCACGCCGCGGCGCGTCAGGTAGTCGGCCAGGACGAGGAAGGGCTTGTGGCCGAGCAGGGATTCGTTCCGGTCCTGGGCCCCCGAACCCGTGAGCAGAACCACCGCCGGGCAGGGCCGCTTCTCGCGGGGCAGGGTCAGCGTTCCGGCCAGCCGGACGCCCCCCGGCTTGTTTTCCACCACCACCTCGAGGGCGTCGTAGGGAAACGGTTCCTTCGGTTCCTGCGGCCGGTTCAGCGAAGACACCTGCTTCGTCCGCCGCATGGTCAGGGGCAACGCGCCACCGCCCTGTTTCCACTTCCCTTTCATCTCCGCACCGTCCGGGGCCAGCACGCCTTCGAACACCGCCGCCGCCACTTTCAATTCCAGGCGGACGAGGCCGTCCTGGAGGCCCACCCGCTCGACGGGCAGGCCCAGGGCGCCCTGGTCGGGGCTGTCCATGGTTGCCGAAAGCGTCCCGCCGGGTTTTTCCTCGATGTGGAAGACCAGGCGCAGCGAAATGCTGCCGACTTCCAGCTTGCCCTCCCAGAGGCCGGCCAGGGAGCCTCCGGACACCGGGCGCCCGTCCGCTTTCCCGGGCGTCTGGTCCTCCGCGGCCCGGGCCGGCCCGAAGCCGGCCATCAGCCAGAACCACAGGCCGAACAGGACGAGGCGCTTGCCCGGAAAGACGCACCGAATCGCACTCTTCTTCATGATCTCCTCCATAATTTCGCGCGCCGGCGGCCGGCCGGGGCCGTCAGGAATCCCGGCCCGACCGGACCTGCCGCCAGACCACATATGAATACACCAGGGAAAACACCGCCGCGCCGACGAGGCCGACCAGCAGCGCTCCCACGGCCACCACGCCCCCGATCAGCGACCCCGCCAGGCCCAGGATGCCGCCGGCCACCATGGCGCGCCCGCCCGCCCGGTGGGTGCGGCGCCAGACCTCCTCGCTGTCCAGCGTCCACGGGGTCCGGATGCCGAAGAACCAGTTGGGCCGGATGCGCCCCATGACGTTCCCCAGCAGGATGAACAGCAGCGAGACCAGGGCCGTGACCAGGCCCGGGCCGAGTCCACCGCGGGCGGCCCCCAGCGCGAGGGCCCAGACAGCCAGGAAGAACACGGTCACCAGGGAGCGGATGGCCCGCAGGGTGGGCAGGAACCGGGTGTAATCGCGTCGCCGCGGATCGACGAGCGGCATGAACACCTGGACGAGGTAGATGCCGGCGGACAGGCCGAGGAGGCCGAAGACCCCGGTGAACTTGGAGCTCCAGCCGTTCGGCTTCCCGTCGAGCCCCCAATGCGTCGGAATGGTGTCCGGCAAGGCCGGGTACACCAGGGCGCCGGCCGCCAGGGCCAGGGCGAACAGCAACCAGATCCACCAGTCCTCCCGCACGAGCCATTTCCCCAGACGATAGTCCCGCTCAGTCCCGCTTTCCGCCACCGCTTCCTCCCTTGTCCTTCCCGCCGGCACCCAGGAAATTCAGGAAGCACCCCAGCACCTCCTGGAACACAGTGGTGTTCAGCGAGTAGACGATGTTCTGCCCCTGCCGCTCGTCGACGACCAGGCTCGCCTGCTTCAGCATCCCCAGGTGGTGGGAGATGCTGGGCTTGCTCATGGAGAAGTTCCGGGCGATCTCGCCGGCCGTCAGGTCGCCGGCCTGGAGCATCTTGAGGATCTCCCGGCGGGTCGGGTCGGCCAGGGCTTTGAAGGCCAGGTTCAACGCGGGCATGGGAACTCTCTCCCGGTTTTATTTAGATATTTAGATAACCTTCTAAATATCTCCTGCAGTGTACGGCCTGCTTTTCGGCCTGTCAACGGCCAAATGCAAAAACGGGAAAAGAATCGGCCCGGCGGCTAAAAGTGCCGCCAGTCGGTGAAGACGGGGTCGAAGCCGGCCTGCTTGAGGGAAGCCACCACGTCGGCGACGTCGCGGGCGTCCTGCACCTCGAACTGGCCGGGGTCGCCGTTGCCTTGCGCACCGGCGGGCGGTTTTTCCGCGGCATAGCCGCCCACCGTCGTCCGCGAGGCGGCGGAAATGCGGTTCACGGCAATCTCGAGGGCGTGGCCCCGCAACGCGGCCGTCTCGCGGGTGGACAGCGAGATGCCCGCCCGGGGGAACTCCAGCCGGGTGAGGGCCAGTATCTTGATCAGGTCGACGTCCGAGACCGGAAAGATCTCCGGGGCGTCGGCGTAGGGAATGATGCGGGGGAAGGAGAGCGAGTACTCCACTGTGGGGAAGCGCCGCTCCATGTCGTGCACGTAGGCGAAGAGCGCCGCCACGTCGGACGCCGCGTCCCACAGGCCGAGCAGGACGCCGAGCGAGATGAAGCGCACCCCGGCCCGGGCCATGCGGTGCGGCGCCTCGTAGCGCCAGTCGTAGTCCTTTTTCCGGCCGGACAGGTGGACCGCCGCGTAGCGCTCCCGGTCGAAGGTCTCCTGGTAGAGGGTGACGCCGTCCGCGCCGGCCTTCACCAGTTCGCGGTACTCCTCCGTTTCCAGCGGGTAGACCTCCAGGGACACCGAGGGGAAGAAGCGGCGCGCCTCCCGGACCGCCTCGACCAGGTATTCCGGAGGCGTGAAGTAGCGAGACTCGCCGGTCAGCAGCAGCACGCTGCGGATGCCGGTGGCGGCCAGGGCCTCCAGCTCCCGGCGCATCTCCTCCCGGCCCAGCCTGAGCCGGGAGATGTCCCGGCGGTTGTGGTAGCCGCAGTACACGCAGTAGTTTTCGCAGTAGTTGGCCAGGTAGAGCGGCGCGTAGAGGGAAACCGCCCGCCCGAAGTACTGCCTCGTCAGGCGGGCGGCCCGCCGGGCCAGGTCCTCGCAGGCGGACCGGGAATTGTCTGTCAGAACGGCGCGAATAGACTGCGCATCCAGCATGGTCGGCTCCTCGCGGGGTGGTCGGTCCGACCGGCCGGGAAGACGGTTCGGCGGACGGCATCAGCATAGCACTTTTCCACCGTGTTGGCTCAATTTGTGCCGCGAGTTCCGGCGGCCGGGGCCGGGCATTTCCTCCTTGCAATCCCCGGGAGCTTGCCATAGAATCCTTCTTTTTAACCCATTTCCGTGAGGACCCATGAACGCACGCATCGTCGACATTTTGATTTCTGAATTCAAATTGAAAACTTTCCAGGTGGAGAACACCGTCCAGCTCCTGGAGGACGGCAGCACGATCCCCTTCATCGCCCGTTACCGCAAGGAAATGACCGGCGAACTGGACGAAGTGCAGATACAGTCCATCCGGGACCGCTACCTCTACCTCTCTGAACTCGAGGAGCGGAAGCTGGTGGTCCTCGACACCATCGAGAAGGCGGGGAAGCTCACCGAGGAATTGCGCAACCGCATCGTCTCCTGCATGAAGAAGCAGGACCTCGAGGACATCTACCTCCCCTTCCGCCCCAAGCGCCGCACCCGGGCCACCGTGGCCAAGGAGAAAGGCCTGGGGCCCCTGGCCGAAATCATCCGGGCCTATTCCCTGTCCGAAGCCGACCCCGTTTCCCTCTGCGCCCCCTTCCTCAGCGAGGAGAAGGGCGTCGCCACGGTGGAGGAGGCCTTGCAGGGCGCGTCGGACATCCTGGCGGAGGACGCCTCCGAAATCGCCGACTTCCGCAAGTTCGTCCGCCGGATCTACGGCGACGAGGGGCGGATCGTGTCCAAGGTCAAGGAGGAGCACGCCGGCAAGCCGTCGAAGTTCCAGGACTACTACGAACACGCCGAACTGCTCCGTTCCGTGCCCTCCCACCGCTTCCTGGCCATGCGGCGCGGCGAGAAGGAGGAGTTCCTGACCCTCAACGTCACCGGTCCCGACGAGCGCATCATCGACATCCTGAAACGCTACTGGCTGAAGCACCCCACCTCGTACTTCGCCCCCCTGCTGGGCGAGGCCCTGACCGACGGCTACCGCCGGCTCCTCCTCCCCTCCATCGCCGTGGAACTCATGCTCGAGCTCAAGTCCAAGGCCGACGACGAGGCGATCCTGGTGTTCGAGAAGAACCTGCAGCAGCTGCTGCTGCAGCCCCCGGCCGGGCACCTCGTGGTGATGGGCCTGGACCCCGGGATGCGGACGGGTTGCAAGGTCGCCGTCGTGGGGCGGACCGGGGAGTTCCTGGCCCACAGCACCGTCTACCCCGTCGAGCCCCACAACCGGGTGGCGGAGAGCGAAGGGACGCTGCTGGCGCTCATTAAGGAGCACGGGGTGGAGGCCGTCTCCATCGGCAACGGCACCGGCTCCCGCGAGACCGCCGCCTTCGCCCGCGCCATGCTGCGCAACGCCGGGCTCGACGGGCAGATGCGCGTCTACGTCGTGAACGAGGCCGGCGCCTCCGTCTACTCGGCCTCCGACATCGCCCGCGACGAGTTCCCCGACCTCGACGTCACCATCCGCGGCGCCATCTCCATCGCCCGCCGCCTGCAGGACCCCCTGGCCGAGCTGGTGAAGATCGAGCCCCGCTCCATCGGCGTGGGGCAGTACCAGCACGACGTCAACCAGAAGAAGCTGCGCCAGAAGCTGGAAGAGGTGGTGCAGTTCGTGGTCAACCGCGTCGGGGTGGAGCTCAACAGCGCCTCCGCCTCCCTGCTGACCTACGTCTCCGGCATCAGCGCCTCCCTGGCCAGGGCCATCGTGGAGTGGCGCACCGAAAACGGCCCCTTCTGTTCCCGCACCCAGCTCATGCAGGTGACCCGCTTCGGGGAGAAGACGTTCCAGCAGTCCGCCGGCTTCCTGCGCATCCGGGACGCCGTGAACCCGCTGGACGCCTCGGCCGTGCACCCCGAGCGCTACCCGCTCGTCGAGCGGATGGCCGCCGACCTCCAGGTCTCCGTGCGCGAGCTCATCGGCAACGACGCCGTCCTGGCCGACATCGACCCGCGGAAGTACTGCGACGACAACGTGGGGCTGCCCACCCTGCGGGACATCCTGGCCGAACTCAGCAAGCCGGGGCGGGACCCGCGCGGCGAGATCACCAGCTACGACTTCGACCCCGAGCTCAAGGGCATCGACGACCTGCACGAGGGCATGGTGCTGCCGGGGATCGTCACCAATGTCACCAACTTCGGCGCCTTCGTGGACGTGGGGGTGCACCAGGACGGCCTCGTGCACGTGTCCCGGATGGGCCGGCGCAACGTCCACAACCCCTACGAGGTCTGCTCGGTCGGCCAGCGCGTCTGCGTGAAGGTCGTCTCCCTCGACAAGGAGCGCATGCGCATCGGCCTGAGCCTCGAGGAGGCCGCCGCCGCCCAGTGACGCCGTTTCGCCGACGGGCGGTCCGCCGGTTCCGGCCGGGCCGCCCGCTTCCGTTTCTTCACCCCATAATTTCATCATTTTGGAAATATTGCAAAAACAGCAGAACAGACGGGCCGTCTGTCCCCTGCCCTTTCTTCCTTATTGACAGTTCCCCGGACTTTCCCTAAGATCGATCTATATTCCGGATCGGAGAAAACTCATGAACGTGGCCTTCGTCGGCGGCGGGAACGCCTGCAAGACCCTGCTCAGCTATTTCCTGCGGATCGAGGGGTTGCGCGTGGTGGGGGTGAGCGATCCCCGCGCGAACGCCCCCGGCATCGAAGCCGCCCGGCGCCAGGGCATCCCCACTTTCACATCCAGCAGCGATCTTCTCACCGACCGCCGCGTGCAACTGGTGGTGGAACTCACCGGCAACGAGGAGATCCGCCAGCAGACCCTGGGCCTGTTGAAGAAGAACCAGGAAATCATGACCGCCGCCGCCGCCCGCCTGATGTGCGAGATGATCCTGGCCCAGCAGGAAATCATGCTGAAAAACACCCAGCACGTCGACCGGGAATTCGCGGAAATCGAGCAGGAACTGGGAAACAGCACCGACAACATCGACCGGGCCCACCGCGAGATCGGGGACGTGCTCAAGGGCATCGCCCTGATGACCATCAACGCCGGCATCGAGGCCGCCCGCATCGGCGCCGCGGGCGACGCCTTCAAGGTCGTGGCCGACCGCATGCACGAAATGGTCGGGCAGATCCGGGAAACCATGACCAAGGTCCAGGAGGCGTCCGAATCGAACCGCCTGACCATCCAGCGCCTGCAGTCCACCAAGGCCGGATTGCAGGCCGCCCTGCAGTCCATGTGACCTTCCCGGCCCGCACCTTCCCGCGGTTCCGGCCTTCACGAAGAAGGGGAACCGCCGGCCCGGTCCATTTCCGCCAGCACCCGGTGAATCTGCCGCACGCCGGCGACCTGCGCGCCGCTTTCTTCCCGGAAACCCTCCCCGCCGTAAACGAGCACCCGCCCGAGGGCCAGCCCCGGGAAGGTTCGGTCGAACTGCCGGAACCCCCTGAAAAAATCGGGCTGCACCGTCTGCCCGGACTTGATCTCCAGCAGAAAGGCCCGATTGCCTTGAAGATAGAGCAAATCGACCTCGCCGCCGCGCGCTTCCCGGTAGAAGAACAGGTTCGCCCTTCGGCCGGAGTTCAGGCGGTGCTTCAGCGCTTCGGCCACCACGAGGTTCTCGAAGAGGTTGCCCCGCAGCGGGTGCGTCTCGAGTTGGCGGGCGTTCTCCACGCCCAGCAGGCGGGTCGCCAGCCCCACATCGACGAAATACAGCTTGGGCGCGCGGACCAGGCGTTTCGCCACGTTGGCGTGAAAAGGCTCCAGTAGAAAGACGATGAATCCGGCCTGCAGCAGTGAAATCCAGTTCCGGGCCCCGGTATGCGACACGCCGCAATCGGCGGCCAGGTTGGAAAGGTTGAGCAGCTGGCCGGTCCGTCCGGCGCAGAGTCGCAGGAACCGGTGAAAGAGCGACAGGTCGTGGACGTTGGCCAGTTGCCGCAGATCCCTTTCGACATAGGTTTCCAGATAGTCCCCGAGGGCCTGGACCGGATCGAGCCGCTGGTCGTGCAGGCGTGGGTAGAACCCGTGAAAGAGCAACTCGTCGGCAGAGAAACGGTCCGCCTCCGGTCCCAACTCGGCCAGGCTGAAGGGCAGCAGCCGGCCGATGGCCGTCCGGCCGGCCAGGGACTGGCCGACGGAAGCCATGAGTGGCAGGTTGGCGCTCCCGGTCAGGACGTACATCCCGTTGCGGCCGGTTTCGTCGACGTGAACCTGCAGGAAGGAGAGCAATTCCGGCACCCGCTGGATTTCATCGAAGACGGCGCCTTCCCGGAAACGGCGCAGAAATCCCACCGGGTCCCGCAAGGCTGCTTCCCGCTGTTCCGGATGCTCCAGGTTGACATACGGCAGCCGGTCGAAAAGGGCCCGCGCCAGGGTGGTCTTCCCGGATTGCCGGGGTCCGGTGACGGTCACCACGGGGTACTGCTCAAACCACCGCCGAAGGACGGGTTCCATGGTTCGCCGGATCATTGCTGCTTCCTCCTCGCCGGTTGCACCGTTCCATTTGGTTCTCTGCAAATACGATAGCAACGATATGTGCAAATTGCAACAGATATTTTCAATTTGCACCTTCGTGTTTTCCCCCATGACAAGTCGAAGACGGCGGAGCGCGGCGGGCGAACGTCCGGCTGTTCCTCGCCCCCCCTTCCACTCCCCCGGCGACGGTCACGAAATCAGGGACTTGGGTCTTGCAAACCGGCGAAATTCGGGCAAAATAGCTCCATCATGATCGACGCCGCTTCCCCGAGTTCCGCCTGCCGCCCTCATGCCCGCCCCGGGTGGCTTACCGGTCTCGTCCTCTTCTGCCTGCTGGCGCCGCTGGCCATGCGCCTGCCGGCCCAGGAGGCGGAAAACTGGCGGGCGGTGGCCACGGCTTCGGTGGTCCGGATCATCTGCACGGGTTCGGGGTCCTTCACCTTCGACCCGGGGGACGGGGAGACCTACAAGCACGTCCAGGTGCAGGTGGGCTTCTCGGGTTCCGGCTTTTTCGTGGACCCCGGCGGCGTCGTCGTCACCAACGCCCACGTGGTGGAGGCGGCCTGGAAAGGACGCGAGGAATTCCTCCGGCACCTGGAGGAGGAATACCTGCGCCGGATGCTGGCCGAGAACGGCCTCGACCCGTCCCGGGCCAGCCCGACGGCCAGGAAGGCGATCCTGGAGCGGACCATTTTCAACGACGACCTGAAGACCGACAACCTGGTGCTGTTCGGGAAGAACCGCCGCGCCACCTTCCGCATCGTCCGCTACGGGGCGCCGGTGGGCGAAGGGGAGGACATCGCCCTGTTGCGCATCGACGTGCGCGACCTCCCCGTCCTGGCCCTGGCCGACTCGGGCACCCTGGAACCGAAGGACCCGGTGACCGTCATGGGCTTTCCCAGCCCGTCCGGAAACGAGTTTTCCCTGCCGGACGCCAATGGCGCCCCCGTCGTGGGCGAAGGGATGATCTCCCAGCCCAAGGTCATGAAGGACGGCACGCCCGTTTTCCAGTTCACCGCCGAGGTTCGGGAGGGCAATTCCGGCGGGCCGGTTCTGAACGCCCGGGGCGAAGTGGTCGGCATCGTCACCTTCCGAGGGGACGCCGAGGCTTCCTCCGGCGGCGACGGTTCGGCCTTCATGATCGCCTCCTCCGCCATCCAGGACTTCGTCCGCAACGCCGGCGTCGCCAACGTGCCGGGCCCCACCACCCTGGCCCTGCGGGAAAGCGTGGCCATGATGCGCGACGAGCACTACACGGCGGCATTGAAAAAGCTGGACGAGGTGGAAGCGCTTTGCGCCGGCCTGGCCGAGACGGCCAAGATGCGCGAGGACTGCCAGATCATGGCCTCCCTCGGCAAGGACAAGCCCCTCTCCGAGCAAGAACGCCGGGCCTATGCCGAGAGGGCGGCGGAGAACTTCTCCCCGCAGCCGAAGTCCGGCTTGTGGTCCTGGGACCGCCTGGGAGGCGGCCTCGTCGTCCTGGGCATCATCGTCCTGGTGACGGCGGGCGAAATCTGGCGCCGCCGGCGGCGGGAGAAACCTTCCCCCGCCGCGCCCGACGACGAACCGGTGCCGCCGCCGCTTCCGGAGAGCCGGGCGGAGCGGTTCCCGGGACGGGACGTCCGTCCCGGCACCGAGTTCGAACTGCTGTCGGTGGCCGGCCCGACAGGCCGCCGCCGCTACCCGGTGCCCCCGGAGGGGGTCCTGATCGGTCGCGACCGGGACGCCTGCCAGGTCGTCGTGGACGCCCCCGACATCTCCCCGCGGCACGTTCGGCTGGCCTGCCGGGACGGCGTCTGGTACGCCCTGGACTTCGGCTCCGACCAGGGCACCTTCCTCAACTCGCTGGACCATCCCATCGTGGGCGAAGAAGCGCTGAACCCCGGGGACATGCTCATCCTGAGCTGGACCGACGCCGCCCGGCTGGTCTTCCTCCAGCGGGAACCGGAGGAGACTTGATCTGCCCGAAATGCGGCTTCGACTCGCCGGAAACGCGCGAATGCCCTCGCTGCGGCATTCTTTTCAACAAATACCAGTCCCAGCGGCCGAAGGAACCGGCCGGACCGGCGGCGGAACCCGGGCCGGCCCCGGACCCGGGCCCGGTCCAGGCAAATTACGGCGACGTGACGGTCCCCCCGGAAGAACTGCCCCCGCGGGGGCTGGCCGGCCTGTGGCGCCGCCTCAACGCCGAGGGGGAAACACCCGACCCCATTTCCTTCTGGGGCCGGGCGGCCGTCCTGGCCCTGTTCACCCTGTGGGGTCTGGCCTTCATCGCCGCCCCCATCGATCCGCAATATTTCGGCAGCAGCTTCTGGCACCTGGTCAACCTCGTCTTCCACGAGGCCGGGCACTACGTGTTCATCTTCCTGGGCGACTTCATGCGGGTTCTGGGCGGAACCCTCATGCAGATCCTCATCCCGGCCGTCTGCACGGGCGCCTTCCTGTGGCACCGGAACCCCTTCGGGGCTGCCGTCGGCCTGTGGTGGACGGGCCAGAGCTTCATGGACGCGGCCCCCTACATCGCCGACGCCCGCGCCCTCGAACTCACCCTCCTCGGCGGCGCCACCGGCAAGGCCGCGCCCATGTGCCACGACTGGCGCAACCTGCTCGGCCGCCTGAACCTTCTGGAGAGTGACCGGACCGTCGCCTGGGCGTTCTTCGGCACCGGCACCGCTGTCATGCTCCTGGGCATCGTCTGGGGCACGTGGATCCTGCTGCGGCAGTACGCCATGCTGCAGGCCGCCCGGGCCGCCGACCGGCCGGCCCGCGCCCGATAAACCCGAAACGGGGGGAAACATGGGAGAAACGGTCGTCAACGGAATCCGGATGCACTATTCCGAACAACCGGGGGACGGGCCGCCGCTGGTCCTGCTCCACGGCCTCTCGGACGACGGCACCTTCTGGGCGCCGCTGGCGCCGTTCCTGTCGCCGCCCTGGCGGGTCGTGGCCCCCGACCTCCGCGGCCACGGGAAGTCGGACAGGCCCCCCGGCCCGTACCGGCTCGAACGGATGGCCGACGACGTCTCCGCCCTCCTGGACGCCCTGGGCATCCGCTCCGCCCACCTGGCCGGGTTGTCCATGGGCTCCGCCGTGGCGTTGCAAGTGGCCGCCACCCGGCCCGCCGCCGTCCGCTCGCTGGCCCTCCTGTCGGCGTTCCCGGGCGGAGACCCGGGCCTGTCCTCGGAGCTGGGCCGGCTGGGCGAACGGCTGCGCCGCGAGGGCTTCGGGGCCTTCTTCGACGCCATCCTGCCCCTGGTCGTCTCCGACGCCGTCATCGCCGCGTACCGGGAACCCCTGGCCCTGCTGCGGGCCGAGAAAGTGCGCACGCAGTCCGTCCCGGCCACCCTGGCCGCCCTGGAAGCCTGCCGGGAATGGGACGGGCGCGGCCTGCTCGGGCAGGTCCGCTGCCCCGTGCTGCTGCTGTCGGGACGGGAGGACCGGCTGACCCCGCCGGCCCTGGCGGGCGAAATGCACGCGGCCCTGCCGGGCTCGCGCTGGGAGGTCGTCGACGGCGTGGGCCACAACCTGCTGCTCCCGGGGGCCATGGACACCGTGGCCGGCCTCATTCGGGCCTTCCTGCCCGGCGGCGCCCCCTGACGGCGGGCGGCCGGAACGGACACCCCCCGGCTCTGGCGAGCGAAGCGAAGGGGTGGCTACCACGAAGTCCGGTCACTACCGGATTGCCTCGCCCCCCCGCGCATTGCCATCCGTGTCGGAACGCCTTATCCCTCCATGATGTTGCAATGCTCTGATTATCTTTTCCGTTCGCATCCTCCACAATTGTTCTCGTTGACCATCATCCCAAGCGACTGGTTCAGTGATTGCCTGGCCTGTATCAAGGTTTATCGCGTCCGTATATTGGCCTCCCCTGGCGACCACCAGAAGCGATTCATCTTTGCTCAAAATCAAATGTGGATTTGAAGTCAAGGAACCGTCCTCAGAATAGTCAAGAGGAGGGCGCCCACACTCCTCTGCCCACAAAGGGTTTAACCATGTCCTTGTGGCACTGCTGATTTTATACACAGTATCCGTGGGTGAAAATTCATAGGTCAGGAAATAGTATTTTTCTCTGCGCGTTGAATATACTGAATCGAGTGGCCAACCCGAAAGGTCGTTTGGCAGAACAATCACGACCAAAAAGAATCCAATTTTCGCAATTACCATCATGGGAAGTAAGGCAAGAATTCGGAATAACGTTTTTTTGAATTCTTTGTGCATCAAGTAATTTGCAATCGGGTAACACCAGGATGCGACAAGAAAGAGAGTGAGCAACAGGCATAACCCACCCAAATATATGGCGCTGATCTCATGCCTTGGAATTGCTTTGCTGAGAACAAACTTTGCGAATGCTTCGATGACGTGCAACCCCAGAAACATGGCAGAGAAGTAGAAAATCCCCTTGCGGTGAAATTTTTCGATCATTTTCTGGCGGCGGCCGGCCCCCGGTCCTTCGTTGCCTGCGCAATTACCGTTCATGCCTTGATCCTTGATTTCGACTGTGAACAAGACCGTTGGGCACAAGGGCAGGGGCCGGTGGGCGCCCGAGGCCCATTTTCCCTCTGCCCCTTACCGGCCAGGAAGTTCCGTGCCGCGACTGAGGATCTCCAGGTAGCCCTCGTAGCGGAACAGCCGGTTCCGCTTCCGCGCGGTGATCTCCGCACGATGCCGAGCCGCTCCAGATGGACGAGCGCCTTCTCATCGTTCCGCCTCGAACCTATAATACGATTCGCCATTATTTTATCTTGGGCCGACATCATAAAACAAGGGGCCCGAGCGGGAAAGAGGAGAAACGGCGGTGGGCAACGACTGGCGCCGCTGGGCCGGCCGGGAGCACAAGACGCGGAGGGCGAGGCCCGGGACGCCGAAAGCCGTTGCGGTCTTCGCCGCCTTCGGGTAAAATTCGCCTTTTGACTTTTTCTAGGGGTCTGTCCATGCTTGAAATATTGACACGAGGCTTTACATCGGTCCGCAACCGCCTGCGCGGCCTGGAAGTGCTGACGGAGGAGACCATCGACGAGGCGTTGGGCGACGTGCGCCGCTCCCTGCTGGAAGCGGACGTGGCCCTGCCGGTGGTCAAGAAGTTCTGCGCCCAGGTCAAGGAGAAGGCCCTCGGCGAAACCGTCCAGA
Organism: uncultured Acidobacteriota bacterium; assembly: GCA_964436005.1. GTDB lineage: Bacteria > Acidobacteriota > JAAYUB01 > JAAYUB01 > JAAYUB01 > JAGNHB01. Next base: position 9,730 of record CAYTBK010000014.1, on the reverse strand, counting down.
CCAAGGTCAAGGCCGACGGCCAGACCCTGCGCGTCGACGCCTCGGCCATCTTCGTCAAGACCTGCGAGGACGAGCTCATCGGCCTGCTCGGGCCGGTGGACACGTCGCTGCGCTTCCGCTCCAAGACGGCCTCGGTGGTCATGCTGGTCGGCCTCCAGGGTTCGGGCAAGACCACCTCGGCCGGCAAGCTGGCCCGCTACCTGGAAAAGCAGGGCAAGCGGCCCATGATGGTGGCCGCCGACGTGTACCGGCCCGCCGCCATCGACCAGCTGGAGTTCATCGGCAACCAGCTGAGCGTGCCGGTCTTCAGCCGGCGAGGCGACAATCCCGTGAACATCTGCCGGGACGCCCTCCGGGAAGCGGAGCGCACCCAGCGCGACGTCGTCATCCTCGACACCGCCGGCCGCCTGGCCATCGACGAGCCCCTCATGCAGGAGCTCGAGGCCATCAAGCGGGAGGTCCGGCCCGACAACATCCTGGTGGTCTGCGACGCCATGATCGGCCAGGACGCCGTCAAGATGTCCTCCGAATTCAACCGCCGGCTGAACGTCGACGGCTTCATCATGACCAAGTTGGACGGCGACACCCGCGGCGGCTCCACCCTGTCGGTCAAGGAAGTCACCGGCAAGCCCGTCAAGTTCGTCGGCATGGGCGAAACCTCCGACCGGCTGGAGGAGTTCCGCCCCGAAGGCCTGGCCTCGCGCATGCTCGGCATGGGCGACGTCGTCGGCCTGGTCCGCGACTTCGAGGAGGTCGTCGACCAGAAGAAGGCGGAGGAGGACGCCCTCCGCATGCTCCTGGGCGGCTTCACCCTCTCCGACTACGTGGAGCAGATCCGCACGCTCAAGAAGATGGGCCCCCTCGGCGACGTCATGGACAAGCTGCCCGGCATGGCCGAAGCCTTCCCCAACGGCGTGCAGATCGACGAGAAGGCCCTGGCCCCCGTCGAGGCCATGATCAACTCCATGACGCCGGGCGAGCGGCGCGAACCGCAGATCATCAACCAGAGCCGGGCCACCCGCATCGCCAAGGGCAGCGGCCGCAAGCCCCACGAGGTGCGCAACCTCATCGCCCAGTTCCAGTCCATGAAGAAGATCTTCGCCGCCCTGGGCCAGCCGGCGACCTTCCTCGGCAAGATCCCCGGCCTGAAGAAGCTCGACCAGTTCTTCCAGATGCGCAAGATGGCCCAGGACATGATGGGCGACGACATGCAGGGGCTCATGGAGGGCATGAAAAACCCCTTCAAAAAGAAGTTCCAGCCGGAATTCCAGTCGAAGAGCATGGACGACGACGCGCGCAAGAAGTTGAAGAACAAGCGCAAGTCCGAGAAAAAAGCCCGGAAGGACCAGCGGCGCAAGCACTGACCCCGGCGCCGCCCGGCTGCCGCGGCGGGAAAGGCCGGGCAGACCGGCCGTTGCCGTTTCCGGCACGGGGGACAGCATGCAGGTGGCCCAGCGAAAACGCAGCGATTCCGACCTGACCGGCCTGGCCAAGAGCGCCGCCGTGACCATGGGCTTCCACTGCGTGGACAAGGCCCTGGGCCTGGCCCTGACCGTCCTGGCGCCGAAAGTCGTCGGCCTCGACGCCTTCGGCGCTTTCAGCGTCTGCACTTCCGCCTTCTATCTCCTGGCCAATGTGGCCGATGCCGGCCTCTCCGACGCCGTCGTCCGCGAAGGGAGCAACCTCGCCGACCGCCAGGCGTGGGGGGCACTGGCCGGGCTGCGGCGCTTCGTCCTCGGTTTCCCCCTGGCGCTGTCCGCCGGCCTGTCCCTGGCCCTGTGGGCCGCCGCACCGAGGATGGCCGCCGTTTTCGGCACGCGGGCGGACCTCCCGCAGGCATTCCGCTTCATGGCCCTGGGCCTGCCCTTCTGGGTCCTGTCCACGGTCCTGGTTCAGTTTTCCGTGTCCCAGCGGGTCGTCCGCCACCTGGCCGTCATCAAGCTGATGGGCGAGCCGCTGATGAAGATCCTGTTCTTCCTGCCCCTGGCCTGGCTCGGCTGGACGCTGCCCGCCCTGACGGGGGGCTTCGCCCTGGCCATGGCGGCCTGTTTCCTGTGGGCGGCCGCCGCCGGGCAGGCCCTCTGGAAAAAACTGCCCCGGGTCCCGGCGGAACCCGTTCCGGTCCGCTCCCTGCTGGCCGGTTCGGTGCCCCTGCTCGGGCCGCGGCTCCTGACGGTGGGCGTGCTGTGGGCCGACATCCTGCTCCTGGGCGCCCTGACCCGCGACAACGTGCAGATCGGCCTCTACTTCGTGGCCCTGAAAATCGTCATCGTGCCGGACATCATCCCCCGCGCCTTCACGGGCGCCGTCAGCCCGCGCCTGGCCTCCCTCTGGCAGGCCGCCGACCGCCGCGAGCTCGTCCGGCTGTACCAGCGGGCCGGGCGCTGGATGGCTTCCTTCTCCCTCCCCCTGCTCCTGTTCATCACCCTCCGTTCCGACCTGTGCATGGGCGCGCTGGGTTCCGAGTTCCGTTCCGGCGCCGGCCTGCTGACCATCATCTGCCTGGGCCCCCTGGCCGTCGCCTTCCTGGGCCCGGCCCAACAGCTGCTGACCATGGTCGGACGTTCGCGCAGCCTGCTCGCAGCCTCCCTCCTGAGCGCCGGCCTGAACCTGGGCGGCTGCGTGCTCTTCATTCCGTCCGGCGGCGCCCGGGCGGCCGCCTGGGTGCTGGGCGCCACGTTCCTGGCCTTCCCGCTCCTCTGCACGCTGGCCGCCCTGCCCGTCCTCCGGCGCCCGCCCGTGTCAGGGCGCTGCCTGGCCCTGGTTCCGGCCCTGGCCCCCGTCACGGCCGGCCTTCTCGCCCTGCGGAACCACCCGCTGCTGGACAACCCACGCCTGGAATGCCTGCTGGAAGGCCCGCTGTTCTTCGCGCTGGCCCTTCTCTCCCTCTTCGTCTTCACCACCGACCGGCTGGACCGGAGCACGCTTCGCGAGGCCTGGCGGCGCACCCGCCGGCACGTGAAGGAAATCCTCACCCACCCGGCCGAGCGCAAGTTCCTATGACCGCCCGGGGGAAGGCCCGGTTCTGGATCGCGGCGGCCACCCTGGCCCTGTCCCCGCTGGCCGCCGGCCCCCGGCCCCCGGCCGGGCCGTCGGCGAAAACGTCCGGGTCCTGGGAGGAAATCCTGGCGCGCGAACCTGGCGCTTTCGCCCTCCTGTGGGACATCCGGGCCAACCACGTGGCCACGGGAGGCGACGCCAGGATCCTGGACCGCCAGGTCCCCCCCGGATCCTGGGTCAAGCTCTTCCTGGCCTACGCCCTGCTGGTGCGGCATCCCGAAACGGCCGGCGAACGGCACCGTTGCACCGGCTGGAAGCCGGGCGGCCCGCGCTGCTGGCTCCGCGAAGGCCACGGAACCCTGGCCCTGCCCGACGCCATCGCCGTGAGCTGCAACAGCTGGTTCGCCCAGGCCGCCGCGGACCTCGCGCCGGAAGACCTCGCCCGGGCGGTCCGCCCCTTCTGGGGCCGGGACATGGCGCCGCCCCCCGCCGGCGAACCGGAGCGAGCGGCCTGGCGATCGACCTATTTCCTGGGCAATTCGTCGGCGTTCGCCCCGCGCTTCCGCCAGCTGGTTTCGGCCGTGGCCTCGCTGGTCCTGGGAAGGCCATTGCAACTGGCGAAGGAAGGGCCCGGTTGCGCCTTCTTCGCGGGGGAAAAGACGGGAGGGCCCGTTGACGGGAATGCGCTGAAGATCGTGCGGCAGGGCATGCAGGCGTCGGCCGACAAGGGGACGTCCGCCCTGTTCCGGGAAGCCTTCGGGTCCGGCCAGGCGCTGGCGAAAACATCGTCTTCGCCGCGGCCCGGAGGACGGAGGGGGACCGCCGGCGATTCCGTCTGCCTGTTCTGCGCCTTCTGCCCGGCGGAGAACCCCCGGGCGGCGGTCTTTCTCTTCGTGCCCCGCGGCTTCGCCGCCACGACGGCGGCGCCCCTGGCGGGAAAATTGCTCCGGGACTTCTGCCTCCGCCGGAAATGCCTCCCCCCGCGGTCAGCTCCGCCGCAGAACGGCGCAGAACATGCCGGGCATGTGGTGGGGATAGGGCAGGACCTGGAAGTACCGGTCGTCGACGTAGGGGCGGATGGCCTCCGCGCCGATCCAGAAACCCTTGGCGTGGCGGGCGGCGAGGAAAGTCTCGGGGGCCACGAGTTCCCATCCCTCGTGCGTGGAGAGGAAGCGGCGGACGACCTTGTGGTTCTCCTCCTGGAACAATGAACAAGTAACGTAAAACAGCATCCCGCCGGGGGCGCAGAACGGCGCTGCCTCGTCCAGGATGCCGAGCTGGAGCTTGTTCATCTCCTCGGGTTCGGTGTCGCGGAGGCGCCACTTCAGTTCCGGCTGCCGCTGGAAGTTGCCGCTGCCGGTGCAGGGGGCGTCGACCAGGACGGTGTCGAACAGGGTCCCCCTCCGCTTGATGGCGCTCAGGCCCTCCATCCGGACATTCTGCACGTTCTCCTTGCGCAGCCGCTTCTGGAGGCTCTGCAGCCGCCACATCTGCTTGTCGTGAGCCTGGATCTCGCCCTTCCCCTTCATGATGTGGGCCAGGGTGAGGGTTTTGCTCCCCTCCCCGGCGCAGTAGTCGAGCACCCGGGAGCCGGGCTTGGGGTTGACGTAGAAGCAGACCAACTGGGAGGACAGGCTCTGCAGGGTGAAGACGCCGTCCCGGTAGCCGGGCTGGGTCATGGGATCGAAGCGCCGGTTGGTCACCACGCCGAAAGGCGAGGCCGGCGACAGGCTGGCCGCCACGCCCTGCTGGCGAAGCTCGGCGGCGAGGTCCTCGGCGCTGGTCCGCAGCGGGTTCACGCGGATGACCGTGTCCGGGGCCGAATTGTTGTAGCGGCACATCTCGACGACCTGCTCGTAGTCCCAGAGGCCGATCCACTTCCGGACCACCCAGAGCGGGTGGGAATGGAAACGCCAGAGGTACTCCACGTCCTTCTTCTTCTTCGGCCGGAAGAGGTCCTCCAGGGGACGGCCCCGGAGGAAGCCCGCCAGCTTGCGGATCTTGGCCTTTTCCTGGAGCTGCGACCAGACCTCCTCTTCGATCCCCCCCCGCACGGTGCCTTCCCCGTGGCGCAGGGCGAGCCAGAGCTTGACGTCGTCCAGGTCGTCCTCGTCGCACGCCCGTCCCTCCGCCTCGAAGAACATCTCGACCGCGGCCCGGTAGCGGTTTTTCAGCTGGACGAAGCTGAAGACGGCATCGCGGAACCAAAGGCGCTCTTCGGGGGAGAAAACCCGGGACTGAAGCAGCCGGCCGATGGCCCGGCCGGCGAAATCCCTTCCGGCGGTCAACTCCTTGACGGTTTCCTGCAGCCGGGTGAGGTCGGCCATGGTAATCATGGGATCTCCTTTTCGTAATGCAAGGTCACTTTCTCGCCATACTCCCGCCGGACGACCACGGCGCCCTGCCCCTTCAGCCGCAGCTCGGCTTCCGCCTGGGCCTCGTAGCCCACCTGCAAGGCGCCGGATTCCAGGCGGGTCAGCGGCTTGGCCCCGGCCTTGTCGAGCACGGCCGACGCGCCGCCCCCGTAGGCGCGCACGAGGCCGCCCACGCCCAGTTTCACCCCGCCGAAGTAGCGGATCACCACGACGGCGGCGTTCAGGAGTTCCCGCCCCTGCAGCGGGGCCAGGACGGGCTTGCCGGCACTGTTGTGGGGTTCGCCGTCGTCCGAGAAGCGGACGATGTACCGTCCCTCCGCGTCCCGGATGTGGTAGGCGTACACATAGTGGTTGGCCCCGGGGTAGCGGGAACGGATCTCTTCCAGGCGCGCCCGGAAATCGTCTTCCGAATCCGCCCGGAAAGCCAGGGAGATGAACCTGGAGTTCTTGATGACTTCTTCGTGTTCCGCCTCGTCGGCGATGGTGCTCGTCATGGCAGCCGTTTGCGGCCTGGCGGGAACGATGGCGCCCGTTCCCGCCCTCCGCCTCGCAGGCCGGACGATTCCGGCCGGGAAACAAAAAAGGAAACCCGTGGGGGTTTCCTTACCAGGTTCTGGAGAAGAGGTTCATTCCTGCTCGATGGCGCTCACCGGGCAAACATCCGCGCAGGTGCCGCAATCCGTGCAGACATCGGGGTCGATCTTGTAGATGTCGCCTTCGCTGATGGCGTCGACGGGGCATTCGGCCTTGCAGGTTCCGCAAGCGGTGCAGCTGTCAGTAATCTTGTAAGCCATTGGGGACCTCCTGGGTCAGATTTGAGAAGGGGATGCTAAGCCAGCCGCCCCGGCCAAGTCAAGCAAATTCTGGAGCGGGTCGCCTCACTCGGGAATCTCCGTGATCTCGCCGAGAGGGGGCATGATGCCGCGGTTTTCCTTTTCCCGGACCGGGTCGGGGGGAGGCGTCCGCAGCACCCGGAAAACGTCGAGCACCTCGAGCGGGGCGGGTTTCGTGGCCACGGCCACGGGGATCACCCCCCAGTAGTCGCTCCAGAAACCGGCCCGGGCGTCGGGGTTCAGGGTCCGCAGCGGGAACGAGGTCGTCACCTTCACGCGGGCGATCCGGCGGCCGAAGGAAGGTTCTTCGAAGACCACGGGGTAGGTGGTGGTGAGGTAGGCGGGCTTGAGCACCACGTCGCCCGGCTTCACGCGGCGGTCGTAGCGCACCAGGAGGCGGGCGCCGGAAAAGGCCGCGTCGCAGCGCATGCCCCATTCCCCGGCGTACCAGACCGTGTGCCCCGGTTTCCCGAATCGTCGGGTGGCGTCGCGGAAAACCTGCCGGCAGCCCTGGGCGAGATCGGCGTCGGCGGCCGCCACGGCCAGGCCGAGGGCCAACTGCCCGGCGAAAAGCAGCCCGGCCAGAAGGTTTCGCCCGCGGAAAGGGCCCGCCCCCGCCCGCCCTTTCTTCACGAAGAGGGAAACGCCCAGGGCGACAACGGCCGGGGGAACGATCCAGACCAGGTAGCGCACCGCCCCGTGGGGCCAGGCCTTCACGGTCAGGAGGAAAAAGCCCGGCAGCCAGACGGCGGCGACGAGGAGAAAGGGCCGCAGGGCGGCGTCCATGAGGCGCCGGGCCCGCAGCAGGGCCAGCGGTCCCTCCACCAGCAGGGCCACCCCCGCCGCCAGGGACACGGCCCCGACCAGGTGGCCCACGGCCCCGTTCTCGGGGAACCGCCAGGCCAGCCAGCACCCGGCGGCGGGGACAGCCGCCAGGTACAGCGCCCGGCGCAGCCGGCCGGACCGCCAGGCCAGCATGGACACGGGGAACAGCACCAGGAGCCCGGCCGTGGTCAGGTTGAAGGTCAGGCGGACGTCCCAGCCGCCGTACGAGCGGCCCTGGTAGGAACCGATCACGCGGATGGCCTCCGCCACCACGAACAGCCCGGTCTGGAGGTACACGAAGCAGAGCCAGCCGCCGAGCGCCAGCGCGGGCAGAACCCCCAGCAGGAACAGGTTCCGAAGGCGCTTCGGCCTGGCGAGGACGGCCAGGAACGGCGGCCCCAGGTACAGGAGCGCCGTGTAGGAAGTCAGCAGGGCGCAGCCGATGAAGAAACCGCCCAGCAGCACCCGGCCGGGGCGGTCGTCGCGCAGCCCGAAGAAGGCGGCCGTGATGCCGGCGGTTCCGAAGGCCAGGGTGGGCATGTCCATCATGGCGGTGTGGCTGACCGTCAGCACGGCCGGCGAAAGGAAGGCCAGCAGGGCGCCGAAGTGCCTGGGCAGGCCGTAGAACTCCATCAGGCGGAACATGGCCCCGGCGAACAGCAGGGAGAAGGCGACGAGCCCCAGGTGGATGCCCACGTCGGGCCGCGCCCCACCCAACTTGAAGAAGGGGTACATGAAGTAGACGACGAGCGGCGGGTGGGCGTTGAGGAGGGCGTCCCGGTTGACCTGCCCGTCCCAGTGGAAGGGCAGGCCCAGCGGGTTGGCCGGCTGCCGGTCGATGTTTCGCACCAGCCGCACGAAGAAGGAGTCGTCGATGTGGAAGGGCATGGTCAGGGCGAAGGGCAACTGCACCAGGAACACGACCACGAGCAGGGTGGCCAGGGGGTGCCTCCCGGCCCACCGCCACACCTGGTTCCCGCCGGGAACGGGCGTGTTTGCCGTATCGTTCATATGGTCCTCATCCTCCTGGATCCTTTTCCTGCCGGGTCAGCGCCGGCCGCCGGAAAACAGGGTTCGGAAACATCCCCTTCCCGCTTCGTGCGTTTCGTGCCTTCGTGGTTCCCGAATCGAAGGGGAAATGCCGACGCCGGCTGATTTTCCCGGACGGCGGCGCCTACGGCTTCCGGGCGGCGTAGACGTCCTCGGTGTCGCCGGGCGGGCGGGTCTTCCAGCGGCGGTGGAACCACAGCCAGCGGTCGGGCCAGCGCGCGATGGCTTCTTCCAGGGCCCTGGATAGGCGCTGGGAGTTTTCCTGCACGTCGGCGTCCAGGTCGCCGGAGTTCCGCATGGGCACCTCGGGCATGATCTGGATGCAGTACCGGGCTTTCCGCTCCTCGTCCCGCACCAGGAAGACCGGCAGCACCCGGGCCTCCGCGCGCATGGCCATGACCGCCGGCCCCTTGATCATGCAGGCTTTCTTCCCGAAGAGGTCGACGAAGACGCCCTCCCGGGCGTTGGCGTCCTGGTCGACGAGCACGCCGACTTCCCCCCCGCTCTTGAGGGTTTCGAACACCGTGTTCATGGCGTTTCGCTTGGGGATGGCCGTGTTGCCCGACAGCATCCGCAACCCGTTCAGGAACCTGTCGATCCGCCGGTTCTTCACGGGTCGGACCAGGAAGCTGAGGGGCTGGTTCAGCCGGGCGTGGGCAAAGGCCATGAATTCCCAGAGCCCCAGGTGCCCGGTCAGGACCAGGACGGGGCTCCCCTCCCCCTTGATCTTGCGGAACGATTCGTAACCCTCGTAGCGGACCCATCGGGCCAGGCGGTCCTTTCCCATGCGCTTGAACTTGTGGAACTGGGTCATCAGCCCGTAGCACTCGCCGATGTTCCGGTAGGAGTCGAGGGCGATGCGCCGCCGGCGGGCGAGGGGCAGGTCCGGGAAGGCGATTTCCAGGTTGGTCAGGGCGATGGCGATGTGCCGCTTGTCCAGCCGGCCCCACAGCCCGCCCAGGCGGCGCCCCAGGGCGGCCGCCCAGGAGGGCGGCAACAGGGAGAAGACGACGAAGAAAGCCCGGACCAGGAGGTAGGCCGCCATGCGCCGATCCCCCTTTCAGGGCCGGGGGGCGGCGGACGGCAGCGCCGCGCCCAGCGAACCCAGGAGGGCCTCCGTCCCCGCCAGCGGCACACCGTCGGCGCGCAGGGAGGCGAAGAACTTTTGGGCGAGCTCGTTCGTGGCCCGGGCCTTGAGGGTGTAGTCGCCCACCCAGCCTCCCCCCGAAAACTGCAGGCCCAGGGCCGAGGAACCCGTCATGAGGCAGTCGGGCGCCGGGTCGGCGAGGATTTCCGGCACGCCGGCGGCGCAGGCGGCGAAGATGTCGGGGACCCGGGCGATTTCGGCGTCGAAGGCCACGGTGAAGGTGAGCTCCACGCGGGCGCGCCGGTCGGGGTAGGAGTGGTTGACCACCTGGCTCTTGGACAGGAAGGCGTTGGGCAGGACGGCGATGGTGTTCTGCAGCGTCTTGATGCGGGTGGTGCGCAGGCCGATGTCCACCACGTCGCCCAGGGTCTTGTTTTCGAGCTCGATGCGGTCGCCGATGCGGAAGGGCCGGTCGAACATGATGAAGAACCCGGCGATCATGTTCGAGAGCGTGTCCTGCGCGGCCAGGCCGACGGCCACGGTGCCGATGCCCATGGAGA